>DASQPC010000055.1:0-12356 GCA_035644155.1 Candidatus Methylomirabilota bacterium | reverse complement strand
CTTTCACATTGTATTTTTAATAATGTTTATGGCTTGCCAACAGAAGAATACTTTTTGCTGAAAAGATTATTAGAGAGATATGGTGGTAAACTTGATGAGTTAAACGATAATGCTGAACAAACAGTATTAGATGATACCTTTAAAATAGCCACAACTCAAAATGTAAAAGTTACTCTCCCTATTTTAAAGGTTCCAACGAAATAATTTTATGGCTTTACACAACGATGTATTTCAACAACAAATATGGGACTTTTTTTGTAATGACCTTGAAAGCTGTCTTACGGTTTCAAAATTAAAACAATCAAATCCTAATTCTCCATTTAAAGGCGGACTAAACTTTACTGCAACGTTAGCAATCTTTTCAGTAATAGAACTTGCGGCTGGGTGGTGGAAAGGAACAGAGGCAACAAACGATATTATCGCTAGCTTTATTCAAAACTACCTTGCTAAATACTACGATAGATTTAATAACAAAAGTTTCGCTAAAAAGTTTTACGAGGTCTTTAGAAATGGATTGTCCCATCAATGGTCGCCTAAAGCATCAGGTGTTGCTATGGATTTCTATAAAAGCTGGCTAGTTGAAAAAACAAGCACAAATGGACAAGAAGAAATTTTGCTGTTAAATGTCCCAACGTTCTATTACGTAACAAAACAAGGGCTGGAAGACTTTGAAAAGGATATTAATACAAATGAAGCTATGCGTAAAATGTTTGAGAGAAGATATAGCAAAATCGTAGATAGTGATTATAAAGAAATGAGAATACTTAGAGGTATGCTTGAAAGCCAAAATGAATAAATTACTAACAGAAGATTTTGTACAAGAGAAAATAATTGATAATCTGACCAATAATGGTTGGAGTAAGAGTCTAAAATCAAAAACCCTTAAAGAACATGGAGTTGATATCAAGGTACGTAATGATAAATTTTCACGATACTTTTTAATTGAATGTAAGGGAGATGCAAGCCCAACTGCTAAATATCCTCGTTCACATCGTGAAGTAAATTTTAACCTTGCACTTGGACAAATTATTACTCGTATGCAAACAACTGGTACAAGAGCATATAAGTATCGATATAAGTATGGAGTAGGTTATCCAGCTTCATTTAAAGATTTGGTAGTACGACGTTTGCCTTATGATGTATGCGATAAACTTAATCTATATGTGTTCTTTGTTGATGAATATGGTGCTGTAGAAATGCTTGGTTGGAAAGATTTAAAAAAAGTACAAACGCATATTGCAAAGTAACAATCTACATTTGGCTCACTGGTGGTATAGTGGTAAACTATTGTTTATTTTCTAAAATTTTGCAGTAACTAATAAACTCGTCATGTGTCATTATTTTTGTTTTTCCTAGTTCTTCCAACGTTTTACGAGCTTGTCCAGTTTTCCCTATAAATGCCTTTTTATCATCTGAAACAAAAATATCTCTTTTTTCTCTTATATGTGCTTCTATTATCATGACATCACGCATCAATCTGCGTTCTCCAGCAGAAAGATTATCTCGTTTTCCAAGCTTTGGAAAGGAACCATTACTTATTGTCTTTAGTAACAATTCAAAAAGACTAGCGCTCTCTGCACTACCAAGATTGGCAGAACCAAGTTTTGACTCACCAAGTACAAATGCTTCATTTACGCTATCACCACCCCAAACAAAGTTATCCCACTGAGACTCATCCCAAACACCTGTTTCTAATACTGGATTTTTTAACGATTTAATACTGCTACCCTCTATTTCCCTATCAGTAACTGTTACTGTTTTTACGTCAAATCCTAATTTTTTAGCATAGGAATGAATAACTGTTACCTTTTCATCATCGAGTTGGTTTGTATCAAGAGTAATTTTTATCATTTATTATATTTCTTTCTTAACTCAGCCTCGTTCAATCCAAATACTTCAAATGCTGTTGGTCGTGCCACACCAGCAACTTTAGTAAATTCTATTTTCTTCTTTGAAGATAATGTAAATGTTGAATGATATGGCTTGGGATAAAGTTTTGAATGAGCTAAGGCGTCTATTCTCACATGGGCAACTTCTGGATATATCTGAGTCAACATATAATCTTGGCTATCTTTAATCCTGCCCAATAAATAAACAATTTTAGGTTTAAATACCTCATTCTTCAACTTCTCATATATTTCAGCAAAATTGGCATGGAATGATTTATTGATATAGCAAAGTATGATAGTTTTTTCATCGTAGGCTTTCTTTTTACTCTTTAATTTTATATCAAGCAAAAACTGAGCAACATCTTGTTCTCCATTTTTACCAAAGTCTACAACTTCAACAGTTTGATAGCTTCCATGTACTGGCTTATCAAGGCTCTCAATGAGTTCTAACGTCAAAACATCTGGAAACGTTTCTCTTGATGCCTGCATAAGCAGATGAGTACCTGCTCTCTTATTCAAAGCAAGCACCATGACAGCCGACTTACGCATTTCCTCGACTCTTTGAAACTCAGTTTTTGTATTAATTATTTCCTGTCCAAACAATCTCACAATATCAGCGTGGGCATGTAAAACATACGTAGGAGAAAACCAAGGATACTTTTTAATGTCTATTTCATCCATGGGGTACATTATATCAGGTAAGCCAAAATCGATGGTCTAAACATTGTGTAAGGGCTTACACAATTGATAACTTCTCACTCAATTCACTATCAATCATGTCTTTCATCTTCTGTAACTCAGCCTCAGGGTCAAAGGTACTTACTGGTGTCCTATTGCCATATTCATTTTTCGTAAGGTTACTATTAGTACCAAACCAAAACATAAAAGATAAGTCATCTTTATCTAATTTTTTAGGTGGAACAATCGTGCCATCTGCTTCTTGATACCCTGCTTGTTTACGCACAATATAATGTAAATGCTTAACAATTGAACTGTTGAGTAGTACAGAAAGGTATTGCTGAAATCTGGCTATTTTGCTCTCAAAACTAGGGTCTTCTCGTTTAATTCGATAGAATGTAGCAGGTACAATCCCAGCCTCAAGTAATGCCTTTCTGAGAGATAAACCACTCTTTAGATAGGGTTCTAGTTTTGAGAGCATGGCTTCTTTCTCATCTTCTGATGTTTTTGGTCTTCCACCTGCATGTTTAGTGTTTGTCATAATCCTCCTTACTTATACTTCCTCACAGTCCTTGTCGATAAGTGCAACAATTGTGCTGTAGCTCTTACTGAGTGTTTTGTGGCAATCAAATCTTTAATTTGCTGTTGGAGTTCATTTGATAACATTTTTCGTCCCCATTGATTATTATTCTTTTCTCTTTTAACTTTAACTCCTGCTCTGACCCTATCCCTAATAATTTCTCTCTCAAATTCAGCATACGCACTATTGATGTGGAAAATGAGTCTTCCCATGCTGGTCGTGGTATCAATGTTTTCCTTGTAGGAGATAAAGTCTATGCCAAGCTCCTGAAATAAGGCTAGTGAGTCAACCAGCATTTTCAGGGAACGAGCAAAACGATCAAACCGCCAGACGAGAACAACATCAAATTTTCTCTTTTTTGCATCATCCATTAGTCTATCAAGTGCTTTTCGTTCTTTTGTTGCGCCTGAGATAACATCTTCGTAAATTTGGTAGATAGTATATCCTCGTCTCTCAACATACTCCTTTAAATCGACAAGTTGTAAATCAGAGTTTTGTTCTTCTGTAGAGACTCTTGTGTAAAGTGCGATCGTTTTCATGCGTGCATGTACTGTGGTACATTACTGTAGTAATATGCTACAGCACATGGTAACATTTTTTTGTGGCTACTGCAACGGTATTTTTTGAGAGGGTTTTGTACTACACGTACTTTAATTGCGAGATGTTGGTCGAAGATAGTAGCCGTCAGGATCAACAATCCTGAAATCCGTCAGATTGTGCTTTCGTCTAATAAGCTCCTCATAAATTGGATATCCTGTTGCACGGACTTCTTCATAAAGAGCGTTAATGTCATCAACTTCAAAGACAATTTCTACTCCAAGCCCTTTTCGATCTGTGAGTACTTCTGGTCTAAAATAATGCCCATCGACAAGTTTATCAGCTGATCCAATGCCAATAACGACATCATCTCGTTGCAAGGAATGGTATTTTTCTCCTGCTCGAACAACCTTAAAACCTAAAATGTCCTTGTAAAAAGCTACTGATCGTTTGGGATCTTGGACAAATAATTCAAATCGTAATGTCATGCCTTTCATATTAGTCATTTAGTTCCTATTTGCATCTAATCCCTATTATGGTATCTTATTTATGTTACTTCTAACTACCTAAGACCCCCTAGTTCAAGAGAAAAGACCCAGAGAAAGATTATTTATTAACAGTGTTTTCGTCGTCGTTATTGAGGTCAATGACAGTACCATCGTTACCTACCACTTGGTTATCAGCGAGGTTTTGAGCCTGATTGTTATCATTTTGGGGTTGATTGCTTATTTGAGTCGCAACATCAGTCAAATTGTCTTTTGTTTGGTCATCCATGCTTGGATTATAGCATAAGATTTGCATACTGCATTTGCTGAAATTGTGCCTGTTGGAATGGCATTTTGCCTTGTAGATATAACGCCATCTCCTCATTAAATTTGTCTACGTGGTCTAAATTGTTTATGATATAATCATAAAGTTCAAGTGTAGTTTCCCCAACTGCACCAGCCTCGAATTTCCTATCTCAGTTTATTTTTCATGCCTAAAAAGGTTCAAGTCCGCTTGAGATGTAGGAATCAAAATTCAGATTGATTTTATTATAATGGGTATATGTTTAGGTTAGTAATTTGTTCAAAATGTTTTTTGTTAAGTGTAACAACTGTAGCATTCAATTCGAGAGCTGATGCAGCAATAATGTAATCTGGAGCTCCTAGATTTCTATTAACCTCTCTAAATAGTTCACCTGCACGTTTTGCAATATCCTCTGTAAGTTCTACTCGTTGAAAATACGCAAGAAAGTTATTGATTTCTTTCGCTATTTTGGGATTTGAGGTACTTTTCCCTGAAAATATTTCAAATACTACTATTGTCGGAAGATAAATTTCTGTATCTTTTTTTAAGTTTTGTACAAGCTCTTCCCATAATAATCCCCCTCTTAAATAATCAATAAGAATGCTCGTATCAATTATCAACTTCATAAAGTATTAATTTTTTAAATGTTTATCCCACTGACCTAAGAAATCGGAAGCACCTTTCCGTCTTAATGGGTTATCCTCAGTAGAATAGTCTTTTAGTATCCCCTTTACCTTTTTACTTGCATTCAATAGCCCCTTCCAATCAGTTTTTGTTGTTTTGGCGCTAAGAATAGCAATTTCTTTATTATCTTTTTCAATAATTACTTGCGTTCCTAATGCAACTTGATTTAAGAGTTCAAAAAATTTATTTCTGGCTGATGTAGCAGAGAGTCTAATTGTATTCATGACATAACAATATCAGTATACGTACATCTTGTCAATAGGAATATAGCAAATTTGTTAGATGTTTTACATTAAACGGTTTGGGAAATTACTTTGAAAAATCAGGGATCGGATTCCATTCGATTGACTCGATCAAGGTTCTAACCGTGTTCTCTCTCCTGCACTATCCTATAGTTGATTATTTTTTAGCTTCGTATTATAATTCCAACTATGACGGAGCAATTTCTTGTAAATGCAGATGCGTTTAGATTGCCTGCGCAAGCTGTTGATCGGCTAAAACAAGAAGGCATGATTTCTCATGCTACGCTACCACAGCAAGCAGTACTACGATATGCAGTATGCCCTTTTGCTCAGGAAGAACAATTTTATGCCACACGAGCACAAAGTTGTACAGGGTTTTCAAGTGGCACTGTTTCTCCAATCGTAAGACGCTATGTAACTAATGAAGTCTTACAAAATCCTACAACTCAGACTAGTGAACAAGGGAGTGCACCGCGGATATTATATGAGGTAAACAGTCAAGTTAGAGAGATTTTAACTGGAACAAAACCTCTTCCAGGGTGTACAAAAAAATAATTAGCAGAAATTACCATCTTTAATGTGAATAAATTTAAATATTAATTGACACATCTACATAAATGCTACTCTCAAAGTTCCAAACTGTCTCAAAATAGCCTCAAAATGGTTTAATATCTTTAATGAATCAAACCTTCCTCTGCAATAGAATACGCAAAATATGATAAAGCAGTAATTGTTTCTGGAGATGGCGATTTTTGTTGCTTACACGAATATTTAGAAAAAAGCAAAAAATTTCCTAATCCAATATATAATTTAAAAATGGAGCATCAGTCTAATTGCAACTTAAGACAAGAGAGGATAAAATATATAATGTCCTAGTATGTCAGCAGAAATACCTCGTCGTGGTAAATTTACAGAAGATGTAAAAATAAGTTTAGAGCGTGGCGTTGCTAATTTATCTCGGGTTGGTGGATCACCTGAACTTCCTTTAGCCAAAGCTCTCTTAGCTTCTCATTCTAACGTAGATTGGGAGAGAGTTAATCCGAAAGAGAGTGGTGGAATACTGGGGAGTACGGCGGCTGCAATGCACTATGCGCATATAAAAACCGGTAAAGGAGAAGAATATCTGAATTTTTTTGGAGAAAGCGATCCTAAAAAATGGGAAGGGGTTATTGCTACTGTTTTGGAGGATAAAGCTATGAGCCCGATTTTTTATAAAAATGTTGGGCGGCCTCTTACGACAGTTTTTCCTGCGCGAAGAGTTCCTGTGGAACATGTATTAGATTCTGCATTTGGAGAGAGTCCTATTAGAGGAGTTGATTTAGGCGCGGGTGCTCATGTTACCTTACCATTTCTTGGTTCTGATCAATATTTAGACACCGATGGCGGTGAAGGCTATAGACAGAAAAGAGCTGAATTAATTGAACAACTTGGCGACCCTTCTCGATTGAATATTCAGCTTGGGGTAGGAGTTGATATCCAAGACGGACGGAAAGATCCTGATTGGTTACGGGCAAGCGCTTTACCCACCGCTGCTAATAAACCAATAGTTGAAGCCCTTGGGCCTTTATTAGCTGACGCTTCGCGTGATGGAGAAAAATTTCCTTTTCGTAGTGCGGATCTTAGAGATACAGAAAACAGCTTAACAGTTATCCAAGCTATAACGGGAGCAAATGGTAAAGATCCCCAGGTTGACTTTGTTTCAAGTAGTTTTGTGAGACATCAACTTGGAAGAGATAAAGCTACTCAAGAAAAATTTACCGACTTAGTTAATCGTTTATTAGCTGAGGGTGGAGTTTGGATTGATATGGGAGAAGAATTACTAACTCAAGGAGATTGGACGAAGAGTAAGGTGAGAGTCTATAAAAAAGAAGATGATAAACTTACGTCAAAAGGAGTGCCGTTTGTTTTACGGGATTTTAGATATGTTGAGGAAGTTAGATTAGAATATTTTAGTTAAATTTTTGCAAGGTTGATTGGATTATGTCTGCAAAGCATCATGTTATTTATGTACCTGGACTTGATGATGGGAGAAAAGGTTATGAACTCATAATACACAGATGGAGTTTATTTGGCATTATTCCTCATGTCCATCGCATTGGCTGGAAAGATGGAGAAAATAATTTTAGTCCAAAGCTTCAGAAACTTGTCGAAGTAGTTGATAACCTCATTAAACAAGGCAAAATTGTTTCTTTAGTTGGTGGAAGTGCTGGAGGAAGTGCAGTATTAAATACATTTCTTGAAAGATCTCAGATAAATGCTGTGGTTAATGTGTGTGGAAGATTGCGCGCAGGAGAGAATATTTCTCCACCTTTAGAACAAGCAGCAAGAAAAAGTCCAGCGTTTAGAGAATCTGTAGATCTTTTTGAAAAAAAAGAACAAAACATGACTTCAGCCCAGCGTAGCCAGGTATTAACCCTGACTCCACTTTGGGATGAAATTGTTCCAAAATCAACAGTTTTTTTGAAAGGAGCGAATAATAAAACGTTACCTTCAGTAGAACATATGATAAGTGGACTGATGAGCATGACGGTTTTCTCGCCGATAATAATGCAATTTATTAAAGAAAAGGCAAGGGAGATTTAAATTTGTTCAATTTAACTTGCCATTTTCTAGTGGAGCAATATTACTATGTTGTCGTTTTCACTCTTCTTGTGCTCGTTTTAGTACCTGGGTAACAGTTCGTCCGAACAGTTTTTTTGCTTCGGGATCAGTCATACCTGGGAAAAATTTAGAAGCAAGTTGAAATGGTACTTTTCTGAGTTCTGCATCAAGCTTTTCTATAACTGGATCAAGAGCATATTTGGTGGAAGGGAGTTGATCAAAAGGGATTAAAACTGCAAACTGAAAAGCATTTAAAGCGACTTCACGAGGTACGTCTCCGGCATATCTATACATTTCCCATTCACGACGTTGCTCAGGAGATAAACTTTCCATAGGTTGTGTCTTAGTAGGTAATCCTATATCTTGCATAAGTTTATCGCTTGGAACTGTCCAACCGTTATTGTATGCAAAATCTGTATAGAGAACGTCTAAAATTTTTGCTGGAGCTTCAGTTCGAATTTTTTTTATTGAGTCACTCATTTGATCAAATCTAGGCGTAGACACCGTTCCTTCAGGCAACTCAGCAAGATCATTTACAATATCTGGCAACTCATTCCTAAATGCAATTGGCTTTGTCGCCATTACCATAAATTTTCGTGGATTATATTGTCCTTCTGGTCCCTTTCGTGGAGCTTCTATGCTTGCCATATGGCAATAATTTTAACAGATCTTAATAAGAATTACAATCTATAGGCTTTATTTTTTGATTCTTTAGAGCGTAGGATACGTTATTGTGAGACAGTTTTATTTTATAGTACAATAGTATTTATGCAGAAGAGATTTGTTTTGGGAATACTTATTGGTATCTTACTTCTTGCGTCTGTTATCCGTCTCTATCATCTTTCATCAGTTGCTCCGAGTCCTTATCTTGATGAAGTATCAAATGGTTATAATGCATATTCTCTCCTCAAGACAGGTAATGATGAGTATGGCGTCCACTTACCTATTTTGATGCAAGCATACAATGATTATCGGCCAACATTTTTTGTCTATCTGATGATTCCTTTCATCCAGTTTCTTGGTTTGTCTCTTTTTGCAATTCGTTTACCAGCTGTATTTTTGACAATCCTTGCAACATTCTCTCTTTTCTTTCTCACGAGGGAATTCCTCGCGACAGATGACAAAAAGAAAAATACCATGGCGACAATGATTGCCCTGTGTACTTCATTTCTCTACGCAATTTCTCCGTGGAGTATTTATTCTTCTCGAATGACAGATGAGATTAATATGAGTTTGAGTTTTTTTATTTTTGGACTCACTTTTTTTCTCTATGCAATGAATAGAAAGGTAAAAGTTGTTCCATTTCTTTTGGCAGTTTTCTGTTTTGTTGGTGCCTTTTATGCGTATCATGGTATTAAGTTTTTTCTGCCGTTTTTTATTCTTGGACTAGCAGTTATTTTTTGCAAAGATTTTTTGAAACGATGGAAAGTAGTCGTAGGAAGTCTTCTGTTTGGTATTGTGCTTTTGATTCCTCTTATATTTGCTTTTTCAAAAGGTGGAACGACTGCCCGTTTGGGTGGAGTCACGATGCAAGATCCAAACCTTGTTGCTCGTAGTGCACAACAAATTCTTCTTGATAAAACCCACCATGATCTGATTGGAGAGATTGTGGATAATAGACGAGTTCTCTTCTCTCTTGAGTTTTTAAATAATTATTTGCGCAATTTTGCTCCCACGTGGCTTTTTTTGCAACAAGGCAATCGGACATTTCTTGTTCCTGATTTTGGCCCCTTCTATCTTTTTGAACTACCGCTTTTGGCGTTTGGGATTTATTTTCTTATTAAAAACGAAACTGTCAGTAAGCGTAAAAAAACGTTATTGATTCTTTGGATACTTGCATCGGTGATTCCTGCAGGTGTTAGTAGTGAATCACCACATTTGAATAGACCAAATACGTTGCTTCCTGGATTAATTCTTTTACAAGCGATGGGTTTGTTTATGCTTTTTAAATGTACTTCTCAATTGCAAAATAGTTTTTTTAAGCTTGGCACGTATACTTTTATTTTGGCGATTATTGGGATTTCTTTTGTGTGGTTTTTGCACTCATACTTTATTCGTTTCCCCTATGCTCAGTCAAAGTTATTCCAATACGGCGCAACACAAGCATTGTCATATGCAAATGAGAATCAAAATAAATATCAAAAAATTATTATCTCAAATCGAGATACGCTTCTTGATGGTTATGCATATTATCTTTTTACAACAAAATACGATCCTGCTCTTTACCAAAAACACGGAGGAACTCATTCGGCATTTTTTACTGACACACATCTGATCGGCAAATTTGATTTTCGTGACCCAAATCTTTATGAACCAAAACGAGATGTAGATCAGCTACCTCAAGCAAATAATGTGCTTTATATTACCAATCCTTCTGAATTATCACCGCAGATTATGAAAAATGAAAAAGTGCATCTTATTAAAACATATTATTTTCTTGATGGAAGTGATTCTTTGTGGCTTCTTGAAGGAACGATATAATTTTGATACAAAAAGAAAAAGATAATAAATAAGAGTGTCCCTGCAGAAATAAAAAGTCCAAATCTTGCTGAAAGTGGCTCGTAAACGAATTTCACGAGATGATTCCCAGATGGTAAAACAATAGCTCTAAATGTATAATCTGCTCGATACACTGTTGTTTTTTGTCCATCAATATATGCATTCCATCCAGGATAATCATTATCTAACAAGACTAAAATACTTGGGATATTTGTCTTTGATTGAATTTCCAGATTATTTGTTTGATACGTTTTTATTTGAATAACACTCTCTAATTTTGTTTTATGAGGAGTAAGAGGTGGTTTCTTTTCAAGAATAACCGTCATGGCTGGATCAAATTGTTTGCTAAAAAGCGTTTCAAGAAGTTTGTTACTATTTTTTTGTATTGTTATATTTTTTACTGCAAAAACTCGCGGAAGTACGTTTGTATTTTGTTTGATATATCGTATGGTATCTGACCAGACAATATCGTTAGTAGATTCTTTAAGTGGTTTTTGGTTTTTATTAAAAATCAGATAACGAACATTTAATAAAGCAAGTGCTCTTTCTCTTCTGAATTCATCTACTTGAGAAAGTGTTGTATCATTGCGGATCATTGCATCGCTTCGTAAAACATTGTTGTTTGTTTTACCATAATTTGCAAATGCTGTCAGTTCACCGTAGCGTTTAATATACAGTGGATGGTAATATTGTGGATCATAAAATTTGAAAAACGTTGCAAGATCAGTTGTTATTGTGGCATCGCCAAAACCAAAGGTTCTCCCCTGTTTACTTAATCGGGTCAGTGTTTGTAAAAGATTGGATTGAGGAAGAACTGTATTTTTTGGCGAAAAAGGAAGATATTTTTGTGCATTATAAAACCCTATTGCAAAAATAACAATAATAATAACGTATGCTGTAAGGTGTTTCACTCTTTTGTTGAAATCAGCTACTAAAAAAAGAACAAATCCCAGAACAAAAATGAACATCTCCAAAAGTGTATTTCTCAAAGCGACTTGATGACATGTCTCGATAAAACCTTTTCCGCAGGTGTATTTTGCAAAAGCCAGATATGCTGTAGCGATGGCAATAACACTAATTGTCAAAAGAAACGGTAAAGAGATTTTTATTTTTTTAATCAATAAATAATTATTTTTTAAATACATTTCAAACCCTTCTCCTGCAAGAATAGAAAGGAAAAACGTTGTTAAAATAAAAATACGTGAAGGTGGATCTGTTGATAAAATTGGTATTGGTAAATTAAGAAGTAGTTTTGATAGCGGTGAATAAACAGCAAGTAGTGTGGTGATAAGAGAACTCCAAATAAAAATTTTTCGAATTATAAAATTGTTATTTAATTTATTTTTAAAGAAAAAAGTAAGATAGACAAAGAAACAAGGAATAAGTCCTAGTGACGTTACTGTTTCGATATAATCGGATTTCCCCCAAAAATTGTAGGTTGCGGCATTGCCAAAATAATTAGGAATACCAAAGGAAATAAGATGATAATAAGGAACGAGAAAATTATCAATATATAAAGAAGTACTTGTTTTGAAATTAGAATAAAAGAGAAGTTCTGCGGTCGGAATAATTTGTATTGCAGCAAGAAGAAGCCCTAAAATTATAAAAAGAAATGGATACAAAAAAAAGAAAAGATTTTTTCTTAAGGCATAGATTCTCGCAAATAAATAAATAAGAGAAAAGGTCAGAATATAGAAAGTGATTTGCGGATGAGTTGATGTAACAAGTGCAAAAATAGCAAAAGGAAGAAGAAACACCAACTTTGTTTTTGGTTGAGAAAAATAAGATTCTAAAACAAAAAGAATAAAAGGTAAGATTGCAATTCCTGCACCATATGCACCAAGACTTACCCGCGCG
>DASQPC010000054.1:0-27260 GCA_035644155.1 Candidatus Methylomirabilota bacterium | reverse complement strand
TTAGATGCTTTCAGCGGTTATCCGTTGGGAATCTAGCTACTCGGCAGTGCTCCTATTCGGAAACAACCGACACACCAGGGATTCCCTCATCCCAGTCCTCTCGTCATTATGTTTTCTCAGATTACTCTGAGGATCAGACTATATCTTCACCCTTCGATAAACTCAGGGTGTTGGCATATAATGGAAAGCTTAAATTTCAGTTTTTACTGAGTGCTTATCCATATCAGTCGTTACGGGGACATTTTCTAAAGTATTTCTTTGCGAGGAAAAATAATTTAATTCTCGCATCTTTTGAATCCATACAACAATATCTTGTTTTGACACTAATTTTCGCTGTAATTGTGGAATCAAGTCAATCAATAATTCTGCTTGTTTTCTTTTTAATCGTAAATATGGTCTTAAAAGCATCAGGACATCAAATACTCTTTGATATCCTTCAATACGTAACTCGCAAATACGATCATTACGTGTATAGACATATCCACAATTAAATATTTGCTGAATCCATTTTATTTCGCTTAAATATCGATTATCCTGATAAAAACATATCACTGTTTTTATCCGAAAAATCTCTTTACCGCGATCTCGTCGATGAAATTGAAGCATTATGCTTCCATCCCCATCTAAAAATCCAGCAATATAAGCAAGATCAGTATTATTCACTTTAGAAAAGTCTTCCCACGGTATTACCCATGGCATTTATATAAATGTATCATAGGACTAGAGATACATTCAACCATTAGGGCTCCACCGTTATAAGCCAAATTTTCAATACTGCATTACTGCAATACGTAGCAATTGCTTACTAGGGACGAATCTCCTCAAATCTCAAACGGGTATACAGGATAGAGACCGACAATTATGTTACTTTTTATCTGTCAGATGATAGATAAAAGGCACAATATTTCTATTGTACTCTGCATATCGCTATGCAGTTCGGACTATATCTTTCACGTCCATGAAACTGAACGTGATCTAGCGTATAGTCTCTGAGGCGCTAAAAAAGGATCATTTCTTTTGAATATCGTTTATTTGTAATTCTTTTACTACTAAAGACTAAGTTTAAAATCTCTTCTAAACCTTCCTTTTGTAAATGCTTGCCTTGTTCAATTATTTCAAGCACTTTTTTAAAGATCACAAAATCTTGCTGTTTTCCTGTATAGAGTAGATTCTTCTTGAAAAAAGGAATAAGTTTTTCTCTTAAGTCGATTCTATCTTTAATTATAAGAACCCATGACTTATCCTTTAGACTTTTGGCATGATTGGGTTTTAAATACCCACAACCAAGCCTTTGCCTAAATGCTTCAAGAAGATTTTTTCCTCCTGGATTTTGGCTTACATGAAATTCAGTGATAACTTGCCATTTTAGAGGCAAATCGTTTCGTTTACTAAATCCCACATAAAAGCAGCCTTCTCCATCAGTAAAACCTGCAAAATATTCATCTGAGACCTCTTTCCTAGTTGCCTGCTGATTGTCCGCACTCATCGCATTATCAGTTTAATATCTAATTTAATTAGATGTCAACTAGCGTGAGATACTACGGAGTTTCCAGCATATAGCTAGATTTAGCTTCGATCTCAACTTAAGATCGAAGTCCTTCATTTCCTCTTTATTGATTCAAAACGTTGAAGGAAAGACAGCAACGGTCATTGCTTACTGTCTTACGACGTTCTGAACCCAGCTCGCGTACCACTTTAACCGGCGAACAGCCGGACCCTTGGAAACTTCTCCGCCTCCAGGATGTGATGAGCCGACATCGAGGTGCCAAACCGCATCGTCGCTGTGGACGCTCGGATGCGATCAGCCTGTTATCCCCGGGGTAGCTTTTAGCCGTTAAGCTGTGTGCTTGCCACCAAGCATCACAGGATCACTAACGCCTACTTTCGTACCTGCTCGACTTGTAGGTCTCGCAGTCAAGCTGGCTTTTGCATTTACGCTATCATCATGATTTCCATCCATGATTAGCCAACCATTGCGCGGCTCCGTTGCGTTGTAGGAGCCTACCTCCCCAGTAAAACTGCCCACCAGACACTGTCCTTCGCCCATATTTTTATGCGGGTCAAAGTTATGCTCACTCATTTCAAAGAGAGGTATTTCACTTTCGACGAATCTCCCTCCTATTCTAAACAATTGAAAAAAGCTTGCAAATGCCAAGCTACAGTAAAGCTCCCGGGGTCTTTTTGTCCATGTATACCTAGGCCGCGTCTTCACAGCCATCTCAATTTCGCCGGGTAAATGATTAAGACAGTTACTCAGTCGTTCTACCTTTCGTGCGGGTCGGAACTTGCCCGACAAGGAACTTCGCTACCATAGAACAGTTATAGTTACTGCTGCCGTTCACCGGAGCTTTGATAACAAGCTCATCCCTTACGAGAATCACTCACCATCATTGACTTACCGGCACTGGGCAGGTGTCAGCCCCTATACGTTGCCTTTCGGCTTTGCAGGGACCTGTGTTTTAGATAAACAGTCGCTAAGTAATCTTTTGCTGCGGCCCCAATAAATTGGGGCAAGGCATCTCCCATAGGTTACGCCTAGCTTTATTGCCGAGTTCCTTAATCATCTGTCTCCCGGTCACCTTAGTCTACTCGACCAGCCCACCTGTGTCGGTTTGCGGTACGGAAAAATATGCGTTTTGACAACCTTGCGGTGTCATAATGAGGCTTTTCTTGGAAACTGAAACGTTTCAAATCATCCCCTATTGCTAGGGAACTTTCCATCACAGCTCGATTAAACACGACGACGGATTTACCTATCATCACTATCTTACTGCTTTGACCCCGCGAACGAGGCTTGAATTTTCCAACTTCGTCACCACCTTACAATACACATATCCTGTAGTCGAATCTTAACGACTTGTCCATCGGGCTAATCCCCTTTAACGAGGAAGACCCTTAGGGCCGACTTACCCTCCGTTGATTTACATTGCGGAGGAAACCTTGGGCTTTCGGTGTGCAGATATCTCATCTGCATTACGCTACTCATGCCGGCATTCTCACTCCTAAGCGCTCCACCATGGTTTACACCACAGCTTCACTGCACTTAAGACGCTCCCCTACCAATCCCTATAACCTTGCGGCTATAAAAAGTTTCCAATTTCGGCAAGAAGCTTAATCCTCGATAAATTTTCGGCGCCACAAACCATCCGCCAGTGAGCTGTTACGCTATCTTTAAAAGATGGCTGCTTCTAAGCCAACTTCCTGGGTGTCTCTGGATCGTGACTTCCTTAAAAACTTAGCTTCTATTTAGAGGCCTTAATTGGGAATCTGGGCTGTTTCCCTTTCGACTTATCAGCTTAGCCCGACAAGTCTGACTACTGTAATACATACGCAGGTATTCGGAGTTTGATTGGTTGCGACAGATTGCTCCGCCACGAACCATTCAGTGCTCTACCCCCTGGTACAATTATCAGCGCTATACCTTAATATATTTCGGGGAGAACCAGCTATCTCCGGGTTCGTTTGGCATATTGCCCCTAACCTCAAGTCATCTCAGCCCATTGCTACGGACACGAGTTCGGGCCTCCTCCTCCATTTCTGAAGGACTCACCCTGCTCAAGGTTAGCTCACCCGGTTTCGGGTTTAATGATTGCTACTTGATTCCAAAGGAATCATGCCCAGTTAGGGCTCGCTTTCACTTCGTCTTCCCAATGAAAATTGGTTAAACTCTGCAGCAATCAAAAACTCACCGGCTCATTCTTCAATAGGCACGACATCATCCTGAGGCTTGCGCCGAAGGACTCTGTCTGCTTGTTAGCCAACAATTTCAGTTCTCTTTCATCCCCCTTCCGGGGTGCTTTTCACCTTTCCCTCACGGTACTAGTTCACTATCGGTAGATTTTGGTATTTAGCCTTGGATCGTGGTCGACCCAGATTCCCACAAAGTTTATCGTGCTCCGTGGTACTTAGGAACAAACTATCGGTGTTTTCCATTTCGCGTACGAGTCTTTCACTCTCTTTGGAAGACCATTCCGGATCTTTCTGCTATGTAAAACACATCGAATATCGTCTGCCCTGCAACCCCCTGAAAAATCAGGGTTTAGGCTGATCCGCTTTCGCTCACCGCTACTGACGGAATCTCTTATGATGTCTTTTCCTGGCGTTACTAAGATGTTTCAGTTCACGCCGTGCCCAGCTACATGCTAATATGATTTCTTACGAAATCAACTTCACTTGTAGCCATTCAATTAAGAATAGGTTGCCCCATTCGGAAACCACCGGATCAAAGGTTGATGGCACCTCCCCGATGAGTATCGTCGCCGTCTACGTCCTTCCTCGGCCAAAATCTCCTAGGCATCCATTGTTGGCATTAGTAGTAAATTTTTTTTCAACCACGTTTCGTAATAAACGTGGATTTAAGACGTATTTTATCCCGGACTCTGCCTGGACAGGCAAAATGCGGGATATTCTCTTCACTTGTTAAAGAGCCATTAACTCGACTGGATTTGTTATACCCATCAGGCAAACAGAGACTCCAATCGTCAGCTTTCCATCAAGTCTCTCAGGTAAACCCTCTCTTACTAGAGGGTTTGCCTCAGAAACCTATCTCAACTTCATTTGGTGGCTTGCCACACGAAGCTCCGAAGGAGCGAAGTGTGGACCTGACCGGATTCGAACCGGTGATCTCCTCATTGCAAATGAGGCGCATTAACCAGCTGTGCTACAGGCCCGAATCTGTGACCACAAAAAATTATTAAAAAAAGAGCGAATAAACAGAACAAGAAGAAGTGATGATTACGAGGCTATAATATTACCCGACATGGGTGGAAAAAACTATTATATTTGACAGCATCATAAACGACATTTCTTCAGTTCGTAACAACGATCTTACCATAGCCTCCAAGGAGTGTCAATAGGTTTGTTGGAAACAATTACAGAGACTTGTCCTCATCATTTTTATTCCTATCCGTGAAGCCTCTCGTAATCTCATCTTTTCTCTTCATAAGTTCGTCGAATTGATTTGCAGGATAACCTAATGCAAACCAAGCCCTTCTTAAATCATCGTCTGCATCCCTCCTTCCGAATATAATTGCTTTATCGACAAGCTCTTTTCCGCTATTGAACGTCTCCGGTGAGACATCTGTTTCTCGAAATTCGTCCCAAGTTTTTTCTAGTATCTTCTCAGAAGATTGATATAATGAAGCTATCTCATCTATTCTTGCCATTCCTTCCAATCCTGGATCACCTTCTTCAAATAATTCTTTAAGAGACGACTCTGTTTTTTCCGTTGGTGTGTCTTGGGCTTCGTCTACAGCCGCTTTCCGTTCTTCAACAACTTCTTCCACTGCACTCGTGCAATCTAAAACAAGATGCGAAGGAAGGACTTCTTCGCAGTGCAGTTGTCCATACTTCATCTCGTCCTGCATATTCAAGTCTATCTGATTCGTAAATGAGATCGCCAACTGCAGCTTTCATAGCTTGAGAAGGATTGGTAAAAAGAAATCGGTTAGCAGCGCGTTTGTAATTAAAAGCTTTTTGATCAATAGCAGAATTAAGATGATCTAATCTTGCAATAACTTCAGCTTCAGGATGTCGGCTTTTAGGATTTTAGCTTTTTTCAACACCCATATTACTTCAAATTATAACATTATGGGTAAATATTTATACGAGCACCTCTTTACTTTTGTTCTTGAGGCTTGTGGATAATCAGCTCTCCAGGAAGATCTCTGATCCTTTCAAGACGTGAAACTGATTGCCTTTGTTGGTGGAATCCCTTTACCAAGGGCATCTTCTGCAGCTTTTTCAGCCAACATCCTATACTGACCTCTACCGTTTTCCGTAGGCTGAGAGGAAAGGTCGACTGCTAAATTATCTTTTTCCTGGATCGTTCGTAATCTTTCTTCCCGTAGATTCTTTACCCGTTCACCATATCCAGGTGGGCTATACTTTGAGGTATTTTGTTTTTCTGAGTTTTGACCTATTGGCTCTGTCTTTAATCGTTCGTATCATGCTGCCATAGAGGATTATCTCTGTATTGTATAATTGTAGTTGTAGACAGTATATTACAACTCGTTTTTTCTATCCCAGATCGTAATAATATCTTCAACAGAAATACCGGGATGTTCAAGAAGCGCTTCTACCCATCTTTGTTCTTCATAGGATTGTTTCCAAGCAAGGATCTTCTCAACAACCTTATCGACAGCATCTTCATAAGGAGTATCTTCAAATTTTCTCCAGTTCTCTTCTCCTTCTTTTTTCTGATTTACTTCTAAGGTAAATAACTCTTTTATTCTTGCTCTAGCTTCATCAACTGGATCTCCAGTTGCTAAGAGTTCTTCAGGAGAAACTTCATGATTTGCTTTTGTAGCACTACTTGCTTCAATGCTTTTGGAGGATCTATCTTTTCTGTTCCTTGAGCCAGCAGCCTCCTTTTCTTTCTTTTTCCATATATCCAAACCGCCCCCATCTTCGTACCCTTTTCATTATTGCGTTAGCCCAAAGAATATCAGTGTATACATTATCACGTTGAGTCAATCTCTCTAGCAACCTGTTGACAGAACTTACTATTTTTTCAGAAGGCTCTTGTTTCTCCAATCCAGTAACCGCTTCCTCAAATTGCTTTATTCTCAATGTTTGCAGAACAAGATACTGCTTATATTTTGCTCCAAAGTTATTTTCAGGAGTTTTTCGTGGTTTTTCTCCTCTGCTTTCAATACCCATAATATTTGGGATTATAGCACACAAAAAAATTGCGGGAAACTATTTTTGCATCTCGAGCCAGCGCTCGGTCTCAAGTGCTGCGGCACAACCAAAGCCAGCTGCGGTTATTGCTTGCATGTATTGTCTGTCATGGACGTCCCCTGCGACAAAAACGCCATCAACGTTGGTCTTAGTATGCTCGCGTACTTTGATGAAGCCTTTTTCATCGGTTTCAATATTCTTAAATACGCTACTATTTGGTATATGGCCAATTGCCACAAAAACACCATCAATTGACACTTCTTTTATTTCATTTGTCTTATTATCTTTCATCTTCACACCGGTCACATGATCTTCTCCCAGAATTTCAGTGATTTGGGAATTTAATAGAAATTTAATTTTGGGATTGGCTTTTGCTTTATCTTGCATGATTTGTGAAGCACGAAATTCTCCTCGACGATGGACAATCGTCACCTCTGTTGCAAAACGAGAAAGCACACAGGCCTCTTCCATTGCGCTATCTCCTCCTCCGGCAACAATAACTTTTTTATTGCGGAAAAAGAATGCATCACACGGAGCACATGAGGAAACACCTTTGCCAATTTTTTCTTTTTCGCCAGGGACATCAAGCCATTTGGTATCAGCACCAGTTGCGATAATAACTGCTTTCCCCTCATATGATTTGTCACCAGCGGTAATTGTAAAAGGAGATTTGCCAAAGTCTGCTTGTTTAAAATTCTCCTCAACAAATTCAGTTCCAAAGCGTTCGGCTTGTTTGCGCATATTATTCATAAGCTCTGGGCCTTGGATACCTTCTGGGAAACCTGGAAAGTTATCAACTTCAGTTGTCAGCATGAGTTGGCCTCCCCACTTTTCTCCTGCTATAACAAGTGTCTTGAGAGATGCTCGAGTTGTATAAATTGCAGCGGTAAGACCAGCAGGGCCTGAACCTAGAATAATAACGTCGTACATAAGTTATTGGAGCGCTTCTTCAAATGCTTTTTTGTAGCTATCTTTGCCTTGTGCGCCAACCATACTTTTGAGAGGCTTACCATCTTTGAAGATCATAACGGTTGGGATACTCATAACACTAAACTCACCTGATGTTTGTTGATTTTCATCAACATTCATTTTACCAACAATCATTTTGCCTTCATACTCTTTGGCAAGTTCATCAATGATTGGAGAAACCATACGGCAAGGACCACACCATGGTGCCCAAAAATCAACAACAACAGGAAGTTTGCTCTCGAGGACATCTTTTTTGAAATTTTGATCTGTAAAAGTAGCTTCTGCCATAGATGTTTATCCATATTAGCAAGTAAGAAAAGGTGTGTCAACCCCAAAATGCAGAAAGATTAATACTAAAAAGAGATCTTATCAATTAGGAATCCTGACGTCCGAGTGCTGCTCTGAAATAACCACCCAGACGGAAACCAAATTGTACAATGCTCTCAGGGCTGGTAAAGGTAGAGTTCGCTTTGCCGGCAAGACTATAAGTTTTCTTCATTAACTCTCCACGAAGATTCAGAGGAAGATTTACCTGGAAATCAGGATTCGCGATGACTGGATCAACTCTTTCAAGGATGTAATCTCTATCGATTTGTCCAGTTTTCGGATCAATCATAGCCTCGCGGCTAGAACCAGCATGCTCGGCCACTTGTAAGAGCAAATCTTTGTATGTTGTAAGATCTTGACTTAGACGACTGAAGTATTCAGTATCTCCAGGCTTGACATCGAACACATCTTCCTTTTCCACCATAAACTGGCCGTCTTCTACCTTCGCACGGTACCGACGTTTGGCATCACGTGCGACGAGATGGACCTCTCCATTTGAAGTATCATGCCGTAATAGTTCGTCGGAGCGATCCGTTGCTGAACTTAACTCAGCTACAGTGAAGCTTTGGTCAGGCTTGAAGGAGATGGCGAATCTTTCAAGGTAAGTTGTCATTGGGTATCTGTTCCTGTCCCCCATCAGACGGCGGTCTATAAGGATGCGACCCTTGTGCTTGGATGTAATATCTGCGATATCTGCCGCAGCACTCGCACCCTCATGAACTCTCGTAAGGGTGTCACTGTATTTGGAAAGCTGGCGATCAACTATTTCGTCTGCCTTTTCTGGCTTTAGTCGTTTCGGTAATTCGCCTCCTATTATTGGTTGATGCAAAAAGTCGGATACTGCACGTTCATGCCTGGCTTCGGAGTTCTCTGCGCCAAAAGCAACAGCAAGGGGTGAGCGTGTCGATACATAACCCAACCAATTAATTGCGGATTCTTTTCGCCGTAGATGCTCGACCTCTGTCGCTGTAGGTAAGGTAGGAGTATGGGATTCGAATAAACGGTAAGCACGTTCTCCTGTTGACAATTTATCAAATGGTTCTTCCGGAAATTCGGCACCGCCAGTGCGTGGAGGTAAGTCTATGGGTGGAAAATTTCCAGCACCACCTGTTTCATGATTTCTCTCTTTTGATACTTCTGCACCTTGCGATTCAGAACCTTCTGCTGGTTCCCCTTCCCTCTGTTCACTACTATTTACTATTTGAAGTGTTCCTCCATCTCTTAATCCCCATTTGGGGATGATTTTTCTGAAGTTGCTATAGAGACCAACAGACAGCTCTGGAAGCGAGAGTCTCCCTCTTCTTTCACTTCCTGCACCAGGTTGTTCTTTTTTGGGATTTCTATTTTCAATACTCATTTAGAAAAAATATTCTAACAGATAGAGATATTTGAATCAATATAAGCTAGAAAATCTTATTCCAATTCCTCGGTCTTACCGTGAAGATAGTAGAACCATTGATCAAAAAACGCAAAAAGCAGCTTGAATGGTGCTTCAATAAAAAAATCAAACAGATAGAGAAAAATATTGATCTGAGCGATGCTTGTCGTCAGCCTTCGTCCAACGCGTATCACTGGCATAAAGAGAAAATCAACTAAGAGTGTTCCCAAACCTTGTCTATCCCCTACACGGTACACATTTGCCAACAAACTAATACGATACGCTAAGAATGAAACAATTGCTAAGAAGAACGTAAAAATAAATTGGCTCACAAAATTAAATTGCAGCTTATTCAAAATTAAAAGAATGCCACCAAAAGAAATGACAAATGCACAAAGCCACAATATATCAAACGCAATGATAAGCGCTGTACTTCTTTTCTGCTCCTTTGCAGTAACTAATCTATTTCCTAGTTGTGGATTTTCTTCATATAATAGTTGATTCGTATAGTTAAAAATACGCTGGGAGTTGTCCTCTCCTGGTGTCCGAATAAAAAAGCTTACGATAATCATAAGGATTGGCGGTATAGAAATATTTAAAATCATTGTTGGCCACAAAATATGACCATAGATAAATTTTTCATAGGTCCCCTCAACCGCAAACGCAAATCCGAATTTAGTAAGTAAAATAAAAATGACCGAGCGAATGATAGCGCGTCGCACTTTTGAAGCAACGCTGTTATACCTCACTTGTGCAGCATCAAAGACTGCTTTTTCTAATTCTTCAGGATTCTCAAGGAGTGTCTTAAGATTTTCTTTATCAGATTCCAAAATATCCTCAAGCACAAAAAAGACCGCAGTTCGCCTCTTGATATAACTATAGATTCTATCTTTCAGTGGATAATTTAACTCCTTGAGCACTTCGTTATATCCTGTTGGAAAATGTTTGGCCGAATACTCAAGCGTGTCCGGAGTCAGTTTGCCAAAATATTGGGAAAAAAGATGGTAACGCAGAAATGCTAAGTCATCTTTTGCAAAGGCTTTACGCACAGCCATAAAAACTTGCGCATCTTTTGTCTCTTGGGAATCATCAATAATTGATACATCGTCTCGAAGCACATGAAACATAAAATTGGTCATAACTTCTTTCTTGCGTTTGGCATTGAGGATGTATTGGATATCTGAGGACATCAGGTCATAAATCCAATCATTAATAACTGTATCTGGCATCTTATGCTGCTCGATAATCTTGAACCGGAGCGCAAGATAGAGATCAATTGATGCTTCAACCTGATGCACCGTTGATTGTGTAACTTCATTATCAGGCAGATAGCGAGCCCACAATAATTCTTTCACGAGTGGCTCAGCAGTTGTGTGACCATTGCCTCCAAGAAGGAGCCTTCGTTTGAGAATACGCTCAATCGTTGCCCGGAGTACTACCTCGTCTTCTCGAAATTCCATGGCATTGCGAAGCCGTTCATACCACGAGGCAAATTTTGAAACAATCGGATTGACGGTTATTTTGTGCTCTTCTCTTGAAGGTTTCTCCTCCTCCATAAAGGATTGCAAGAGGAATTGGGCAAGCGGTGAAAGTGGACGAAAGGTATACATAGACAAACAATAGGCTAATTATATACCATATTTAACTGCCATGCTAACATGTGTTACAATTTCACACTTGAGGTTTTGCACTATAGCCTGTTTTTTTTATAATTGAAACAATTTCTCCCTGAGTAATAACTGCTGCATCAAACTCCACTTCTGTCTGTGCTTTGGCGTAGTTGGTTTTTGCTGATTTAACACGCCCAGTATCTTCCAAATCTCCATCAATATTCATTGCGCAACTTGTACAATGCATTCCTTCTATTTTCAGCTTAATCTTTTTCATATGACGTTAATTGTTCCTCGATACATACCCATACTACACATAAACGCTATTTGTCCTGTCTTATTTGGAGCAGTAAAAGTAATCGTATCAGAACTTCCAAGAGGTACAACTTTTTGTACTCCAAGGCTTGGAATGGTAAATGCCTGCGTACAGCCTGCGCCACCATTATTTTTTAAATGAAGAGTAACCGTTGAACCAGCCTTTACTGTGAGGTTATCAGGATTATATCCTGTCGATTCAATCATGATATTTGCCTGATCTGTTGCTTGCCCAACAGCTTTGGCAGTTCCGATTGCGTTCGTATCACAATAGCTAACCAGACAGAATAATCCTGTTCCTATTTCTTCAAGCGTAAAGTTGCTACCAGTCAGCGCAATCGCATTATTTATATTAAAGACTGCCAACAGAATAATTGCGAATGCCGCCACTTTCATAAATTTTTGTTGCATTGCATCTCCTAACTTTGTCGCAAAGTAGCCAAGCAGGAAAAAGACAGGTGATGTGCCTAAGACAAAAGCGAATAGGATTGCAGCGCCATACAAAGGGTTAGCAGAGGCAATAGAAAAAGCCATCATTGCCTGCGTCGTGCCACAAGGAATAAAGACAGTAAATGCTCCTAACAGTGCTGGAGCAAAAACACTTTTACTCTTGGATTCTTTCCGAATAATACGAGTTAAAAATCGTGGTGGTTGGATGACAAAGTAACGAAAAATTGGATGAACATTAAGAATATTGAGCGCTGTACCGATCATAAAAATAGCAACAGCAACCTGCATAATCGTCTTTGCCGTAAATGATAGTTGGAACGCAGAACCAAAAAGTCCAAGCAGAAAACCAAGAATGGTATAGGCAACAAGTTTGGCAATAAGAAAAGCAATAATTGGCAACGCATTACCTGATTGTTTAGTTTTTTCTTTTAGTCGTTCCTCTTCACGTTGTGCGATTGTCGCCGCAAGTAAACCGCCTTGTACTGCCATACAAGTAAGCCCACCTGTTATGAGTCCTGTTAAGAATATCCCAATTAAATTTATGTTTCCCATACCATTTATTCTTTAATTTTAGCAAGATTTACTCTTTTTAACAAAAGCGAATTGGCTACAACAGAAATTGAGCTACTTGCCATTGCAACAGATGCAAAGATTGGATTTAAGAGAATATGAAAAAATGGGTAAAAAAGCCCCATGGCAACAGGAATCAGAATAATGTTATAGCCAAACGCCCAAAATAAATTGAGTTTTATTGTCCGCATTGTTTTTTGAGAAAGTTCAATTACTGATGCAACCGATCGAAGGTCTTTATTGATAAGTGTTATATCTGCAGCTTCAATGGCAACATCTGTTCCCGTACCAATTGCAATACCAATATCCGCAGTAGCAAGGGCAGGTGCGTCATTAATCCCGTCTCCAACGAAAGCGACCACATGTGGTCTTGAATCATGAATCATGATCCCTGATTCAAGACCTTGCAATTTTTTGACTATTTCTTCTTTTTCTTGAGGCAATATTTCTGCGAAAACTTTTTCTATTCCTACTTTTATGGCAATTGTATTGGCTGTCCTTTGGTTATCGCCCGTAATCATGACGACGTCAATGCCTTTTTTCTTTAAGACTGCAACACTTTCTTTTGCGGTATCTTTTATTGTATCTGCAACAGCAATAAGTCCAAAAAGTTTTTTATCAACTGCAAGAAGCATTACTGTTTTCCCCTCATTTTCTAGCTTCTCAATGTCATCCTGAACTTGTTTGTGGATCTTAATTTCCTCCCTTTCCATTAATCTTTTATTTCCAAAATGAACGTTTTTACTACCGATTATCCCTTTAACACCATATCCAGCAATTGCGTTAAACCCTTCGACTGTGCTTAGAACAAGCTTTGATTCTTCGGCTTTTTTGACAATTGCCTCAGCAAGCGAATGTTCTGAGCCCTTTTCTATTGACGCTGCAAAGCGTAATAATCCCTTTTCATCCTTGATGCTTGATTCATGATTCTTAATTCTTATTACATCTGTCACTTCCGGTTTTCCTTTTGTGAGTGTTCCTGTTTTATCAAAAACAACTGTATCAATCTTGTTTGCTGTTTCCAAACTTTCTGCATCTTTTATTAAAATACCGTTCTCTGCTCCTTTCCCAGTACCTACCATAATTGCCGTAGGAGTCGCTAGACCCATTGCGCACGGACAGGCAATAATAAGAACGGCAACGGTATTAAGCATTGCATATAAAAAGACAGGCTCTGCTCCAAAAATATACCAAATTCCAAACGTCGCAAACGCCAGCATAATCACAATCGGCACAAAATAGGAAGAGACCGTATCAGCAAGGCGTTGAATTGGAGCCTTACTTCCTTGTGCTTGCTCAACCAACTTTATAATTTGAGCAAGCAGAGTATCCGAGCCTACTTTCATAGCTTTATAGATAAATGTTCCTGATTTATTAATCGTTGCGCCAATGACTTTATCTCCTTTCGTTTTATCAACTGGAATACTTTCACCAGAAATCATTGATTCATCCACAGATGATTCTCCCTCAATAATTTCTCCATCTACAGGAATTTTTTCTCCTGGTCGAACACGAAGAATATCTCCAATTTCGACTTGATCAATCGGTATATCAATTTCTACATACTTGTCATCCCGACCAACGTGGAAGGATCTAGCGCCACTGTGGTGCTTTAGAGATTGGGTGGTTTGAGATTCCTGGGCTTTGTTCGGAATAACAGAGGATGAACGAAGGACGCGTGCTGTTTTTGCTTGAAGTCCAATCAATTTCTTAATTGCCCCTGATGTGCCTGCTTTGGCTTTTGCTTCAAAGTATCGACCGAGAAGAATAAGTCCAATGACAATTGTTGCGACATCAAAGTAAGGCATAATTTCAACACCTAAATTCATAAAAGCCTGCGGAAAAATGGTTATAAAAGCAGAGTAAACAAACGCGACTGTTGTGCCCAGTGCTACAAGGGTGTCCATATTGGAGGTTCGATGTTTGAATGCTGAAATAGCAGTTTTGTAAAATTCAGAGCCAGCCCAGAATTGCACAGGTATTGCTAACAATAGTTGGAGCCAAAAGTTATGGAGCAATGGAGGAGCGGTGTTCATAAGACCTGGAAAACTTCCCCAAAGAATTAAGCCGCCGAGAAATAAACTCAAAATCACTTTATTGCGAAGTAATTGCAGCTCTTTTTGTTTTTCAGCTTGAGCTAATTCTTCACCTTTTTCTTCAAGCTCCAAACGATAACCTATCTTGGTAACTGCATCTGCTAGCTGCTCTCTTGTGCAAGAGTCACTATCATAGGTAACTGTTGCCTTCTCTGTTGCCAAATTGACGACTGCTTCTGTAACGCCTGGCACTTTCTTCAATGCTCGTTCGGTAACTCGTACACAAGATGCACAGTGTGTTCCTTTAATTGGAAATGATTCTTTAATTTCTGTCATATTATTTAACCCTTCGGCTTTGCTCAGGATCTTTCGACTATGATTTCCCCATGAAACATATTCATCCCACATGTATAATCAAATTCACCTATTTTTTGTGGTGTAAGAGTAATTGACACTTTTTGATTCAGAGGTAAATATTTTCTTATTTTAAAGTCTCCTAAAACAACTTCTTCTAAACAGCTTGAAGGATCTTTTCGAAAAAAATTAATTGTCGTTGGTTTACCTTTAGGAATTGAGATAACATTGGGTGAGTATCCACCTTCCACGATAACATCAATAGTATTATTTTTAACCTCGATTGCTTTTTCTTCTGGTTTCATTAAGAAAAACCAATAAGTAAATGCGATACCACCCAAACTAAATAATGCTATAAATAATTTATCTATTTCCATGGACCGTGTTGCATAATTATTTATTTTTTTTAAATACCTGCATGACTTCAGCAATTGCCTCTTCACTCTTCCCTTTTTGTATTGACTCGGCAACGCAAGTCTTGAGATGATTCTCCAAAATGAGATTGTCAGTTTCTTTGAGACTTGCTTGTACAGCTTGCGATTGATGCAAGACGTCGATACAGTAGCTATCTTCTTCTAGCATCTTGATCACTTTCTCGAGATGGCCTTTGGCGATTTTGAGTCGGTGTATAATTCGTTCTTGCGTGTCTTTTGGCCGGTATGTCATATCTCCTGAATCTATTGGAAGACCATACTATCATATCCCCCCACCAGGGATATGTCAAGTATTTAAATCTTGTATAATACCGCTATGCACTACAAAGCCCTGATGCTGGATCTTGACGGAACAACAGTTCTTAATTATCCGGACGCCCTTCCTTCACCCGCGGTTGTTAAGGCAATAAAAAAAGCCCAAAAGAAACTTTTTGTTTGTATTGCCACCGGAAGGCCATTAGGAAAAGCACAGACAATTTTGGATGTTTTGCATATTACAAATCCTGTTATTCTCCTTGGAGGGTCACAAATTATCGATGGCGCATCGCGAAAACTTATTTACGAAAAATCGCTTGAGAACAAAGATCTTACCCCAATCTTGTCAATACTAACAGCTTACGATATACCAATCGTCATTGACTACAAACAGGGTCATAGCAGATATTCCCCTCTTCAGAAATTCACAGAAAAAGTTTTTAATATTCTCGCTATAAATCTCTCGGAGGAAGTTGCAGACGAAATTATAAACAAACTTACTCATATCTCAACTGCTACAGCACATAAAATTTTGAGTTGGGATCAGGGATATATCGTTCTAAACATCTCTCATGTGCTTGCCACAAAGCAACACGCAATTTTTGAGGTGGCAAAACGTCTTAGAATTGAACCTAACGAAATCATTGGCGTTGGCGATGGTTATAATGATTTTCCGCTTCTTATGGCATGTGGACTCAAGGTCGCAATGGGCAATGCTGTTGCCGATCTTAAAGCAATTGCGGACTATATTGCTCCTCCAGTTGAACAGGATGGCGTTGTTGCTGTGATTGAAAAATTTGTGTTACAATAAAAAAGAATGAAAGAAGAACGCTCTTTTACTATCCCTCTTCCACGATTTACCTTTAAACAAACCGGTGCCAATGGCTTCCTTGTGATAAGTCTGGTGATCTTTGCATTTGTGCTTGGTATGCTAACAAATAAAGTCATGTATCTCCAGCAAGTCGTTAATACCCCAACACCAACCTCCGCCCAAGGGCAAGCAGCCGCACCAACTCCTCCTCCTGTGGTGAAAAATTTGAGCAGCGGACATTTTCCTCTCCTTGGAAACAAAGATGCAAAAATTACCGTTGTTGAATTCGCAGATCTCAGATGTCCATTCTGTGACCAATTTTTTAAAAATACCCTTCCTTCTTTAAGAAAAGATTATATTGATACCGGAAAAGTGCAATTTGCTTTTCGGCATTTTGAATTCTTAGGAGCTGCCTCAATTACCGCAGGGAACGCAATAGAATGTGCCAACGAACAAAACAGATTTTGGGATATGCATGATTATCTCTATGCCAATCAACCTGAAGAGACAGATACCTCAATGTATACAACAGACAAACTCACTGACATTGCTGGGCAATTGGGTATGGATACAACACAATTTCGAAGTTGTCTAGAAAATACAAAATATCAAAAAAATGTTGATAAAGATTCTGCCGATGCAAAGAAATTCCAAGTTGACGCAACTCCAACATTGTTCGTAAATGGCGTACGAGTTGTCGGTGCGGTTCCCTATGCTGATCTACAAAAAGTAATTGAGCAAGAGTTGAAGAAACAATAAAAATATTTCTCTTAGGTCTTTTTCTTTGGAGGTTCTGTTATGTTCCAAACTGATTTACCTGTTTCAGTTGTCTGTGAATCAATTTGTACTGTTCTTGCTTCTTCCCCTTCACCTTCCACGACCTTTATCTTATACTCGCCATCTTGGTAGAGCTGTAGATGTAAATTTTGATACGGCACGCCTTCCAAGCTACTGCGAAGCTCCACTGACTCAGGAGAATCACCCACGCCTTTTATATACGTAAGCATCACATCTCCTGCTACCTTTCTATCTTTTGGCTGGATATACAGTCGGAGTGAGGCGCCAAGCGGATCAACAATTGATCGTTTCCATTCTTCTGAATCAAATTCCTGCTGGAGTTGTTGTGAATCTACAAACGCACGTACTGTTCCAAGACTAAAAAGCATTTCAATATTTTTTCGTGATAGCCCATCAACTGTTTGCGGCGTTTCTGGTTTAAGAGTATCTAAAATTGGCGTTACCTTATTCCACACAGTCTGCAATGCTCCAACCTCACGAGGTAGCGATTGCTCTACGATGACTTCACGATTTCTTGTTTCAACTAATGTAATTGCCTCAGTCATGATCTATACTAAGAGAAAAATCTTTATAGTGCTCTACAACGCCTTCCCATTCTACACCAATATGTTGTACGTCTGCCAGAAAGGGTCCTTTTCGGCAAAGAGCAATCAGTGCCTCAAGTGGCTCCTTCTCTCCTTGCGCGGCTACTTCTACTCCGCCATCTTCAGTATTTCTGACCCAACCAGTAATTCCAAGTCGCTTAGCATTGCTGCGGACAAAGTATCGAAATCCCACCCCTTGAACCTTTCCTGAAATAAAAAGATGTGCCTGCATAATGAAATCTCAAAGATGTTTTATTTTTTATCTTGGATCTGTCTGAGCTCTTTTAGTTTCCACATAAAAAGCGCGCCTTTGTTATCTGCTTTACTATCAATGGCAAAACTTAATGCTTTTTCAAGAACTGAGCGGTGTACTGTTTTAGCAAGACGCATATAGAGACTTTTGTGCTTATAGTCATCAAGCGCATCTGTGAGATGAAGACCAAATGTTTGGAATTCACGGGAGACATACTTGTCGGTTGTAGGATTAAATTTCGTCAGGACGTTTTTAATCGACTGCATAGCCACTGTAGTATAGCGTAGTCACGCAATCATTAGCAATCAACGATCGCCAAGTATTGGCTGAGAAATCTCGAAGATTCCATAAGTGATGCCAACGAGATAACAGTATTTCCAATCTTAGTTTTTAGATTTTGCTAAGGGGAACTATTAAATCAACTGCAAGAATTCTATCTGCAACCGAATCCGGTAGATTGATCCTATGTGCGTTAAGAAAAATCCCTCCAATAGCTTGCTCTGGAGTTACTCCTCTTGGACGCTCTTCTGGAGGAATATCTGCATAATCTTCTTCTCTGAATTGAGGAAATTCACCAGGCGTTATATCTATAAGTCTCAAAACAACATTATTCTCTTTTGCTGGTTTCAGAAAAATATCATCTGGATTACCTAAGTTTACTTCCCATGGCTCCTGTAATGTTACTCTTTTATGATCTGTCAGAATCCTTGGTGCATCTGGTGTCGCTCCTTCAAGAACTAACCGCACCCGTGCATTCGTACCAGATGGAAGAACATAGTAGCCCTTTTCCGCAAGATTTTTACTCAATTCTTCCGGATTAAGTCCTAGTTTTTGATGTTCGTAACTCATAAAAAAAGGGCAGATTATTTTGTATTATACCTATTCATCGCAGCATCAATTCCCTTTTCTAAAGCCATCTGTAGCGCCTGTGATCCGTGTTTGATAAGCTCCCTGACTTTCCCTTGATCATTATGACCAAACTTTCCAAGGACAAAATCTTGTGCATCCTTGATATTTTGTCTACTTAGTGCGTGTTCTTTCCCATCTTCCCTGGCTTCCCTGCCTGTGTGAGGATGGGAAACACCTATCCCAAGACGATAGCGCCAAAACTTATCAGTCCCCAATGCTTCCATCACTGATTCAACACCATGATGGCCAGCACCAGCACCACCAAAGCGGATTTTTATCGTGCCAAGCGGTAAATCCAGCTCATCATAGACAATCCATATATCCGCAGGATCAATTTTGTAGTATGACGCCAAAAGACTAACAGCCATGCCAGAATTATTCATATAGGTTTTGGGCTTTGCAAGAATCAATCGTTCTTCTGGTCCGACTTTGGGTTTCCAATCAATAAGAGCGATATCGCTTTTTACTTTTTCATTAAGAAACCATACCGTGTTTTTGAGGGATTCAAAATCTTTGAGGAATTGTTCAATAACCATGAAGCCAAAGTTATGGCGGGTATTTTCATACTTCTCTCCAGGATTGCCAAGACCAACAAGCAACTTCATCTTGCCATATTATATCACAAAAAAACGGGCCCAGTCACCTGTTCCCGTTTTTGCAATAAACTCTTATCGTTATTTATAGTGTCCTTTGATTTCAAAAAGAATATAAAAACCGATAATAATCCCGATAATTGATCCAACAGAAAGTGACAAAAGTGATGAGACAGCATTTACCACTTCCGACCAAAATAACAACATCCATCCTGCATAGGCATACTTAGAAAGCTTTGGATATGCTATCAAAAGTAAGACACTGGAAGCAATTGCTAAGACGCCTGTCACAAGGACAAACATACTTGCGTGAATTCCACCAAATAAAGCAATTGGCGATAAACCCAACGCAGCAAGTCCTGCAATAACACCCAAAATACCAAAAATTAATGAAAGTACAGGGGTAATCTTTACCAAAACTTCACGAATATTTTCAGGAAGATGTGGCGCTTTTTTGAAGAGATCATCCATCCATTTTATAAGATCTTCTGCTTGTTTTTTTTGTTCAGCCATGTTATTTCACCCCCTCTCAAATCTTTATATTTTTGATTGTAACATAAAGAATTCCCTTTTTGCTTCTTGTTCTTTAATTTGTAATTAAAGTTCCAAACGCAACTGTGGTGTTTCTTCTGCCGCTTTCTCTTCTTCCTCGCTCCAAATCTTCACCTTGCCAAACTCTCCATCAAATCCCGGATCAATAATAATATCTCCACCTCTTACCTTAACAATCGCTTCTGCCAATTTCTTACCACCAACATGCTCAATATCCGCAATCGGCGTCCTCAAAAGGATTGCAATCTCAGACGTCAATTCATGACAGAGTTTTGCGTAGAGATTTTGCGATTTCTGACTGGCAACTGTTGAATCAAGAGACTGGGCGACAATTTCAAGAAGCGGAACGAGTTTGACATAGGGCGGCTGGATATGTTTTTTGTCGGTATACCACTTAAGACCATGAGTATTTTTCTTCTCCTCTGCCCGCCCCATAAGCTTTGGCTCTGACAATTGCTCCACCCGCATAAAAACTCCTTCGGTAAGTCTCCGGTGACAAACAGGACATGTTGTCCCTTTTTCCCGTACCTCATCTACGTTATAGACCACCTTGCAATTTCGATGCCCTGAAAAATGATATTTCCCTTCTTCAGGATAAAATTCGATTGTGTAAGCAATTTTATTCTCTGTATCCGAGTTGGTAGCAAGCCGCATAATCGCTTGACGGATATTTTCATACGTTGGTTTCTCCAAATCAAATACCGTTGCTTCTCTGCTCATCTTTGCAGGACTGTGCGCGTCAGAGAAAGAAAGGATGCTTCTGTTTTGCAACTCTGTTACTTGCCAATTCATATCAGGATCGCTTGAGAGTCCCGTCTCAATACCATAAATCTGTGGTGCCAGTTCTCCAAACGCTTCTTCCAACGAATCAAAACCCGATGCACTTCCATAAATCCCAAAATGCGGCGTCCAGATGTGACATGGGATAAGCATTGAGCGCTTATCAATTGAAAGAATAAGCTCAAGAAGATTTTTGGAAGATAAGCCCACAATTGGCCTGCCATCTGCGTTCAAATTACAACCACGACGAATAAGTTCTTTACTGATCTTTTCAGCAACTGCAAGACTGGGAACAAAAACCAAATTATGAATTCGGCGCAATTTGTCACCTTGCTTATAAATACTTGAAATTTCTGTTGAGAGAAGAAAACGTATATCTTGTAACGGCTCATGTTCTTTAAGCCGATATATTCCTTCCCCTGCTTCTTCAAGCTGATTTTGTATTTCTTTAAACCACAATGGATGTGTAAAGTCAGAAGCTGTGAGAATATCCAGACCTTTTTGTTTGGCGTACTGTGCCATTACAGGAAGCGTCATCATTTGTGAAACCGCCCGGGAGTATTTGGAATGAAGATGGAAATCGCAGACATAGTGCATTCTTGCTTTATTGTATCACAGAAAAATAGTTGCTAGAGGAATTATTTATCCAAAGGAAAATTTTTTATTTCTTTCATAAAGAACTGTTTGACAGCTTCCCATGCAAGAGAATTATGCATTTTGGGCATTGGCTGCTCATCGGCGTCTGCGAAATAAACGAGAGATTTTAAAATATGTGGATAATTGTACTCTGTTTTCTGATATTTTTTTGCCAATGCTTCAAAAAGCTTTTCTAGCGGCATCTGCTGTAAAAATACATAGATATCAATAAAATCCTTTTTACTTCCTCTCATCGAAATTGTCATAAGTTTTGTACAAGCAATATCGATAAGTGCGGAAAGTTTTATTTCATTCCATCTCTTTGGTTGCTCAAGCAAAGAATATGGATAATAAAGGAACTGCAACTTTACATCATCCATAAAGCAGTTTAAGGTTCCCTCCTCCAAGCTTACATCGGTGAGATTCCCATAGGATAACAATTTTTGCTGCAAGAATTCTGGTTGAAAACTCCTTGCCGTAAAAAAATCTAAATCTTCAGACTCACGATGACCAAGATACAGCGAAAGAGCAGTACCGCCGCTTAAATAAAAATCGTCTAACTGCGGTAGTTGTTTGATTTTAGAGAGAACCGCCTGTGTTGCTTGCGGTATAGTTTCTGGATGATATTGCATAGGCTCAGGAAAAATAGATGTGCCAAAAATTGGCAGATTTCTTACTAAGTTGAATTTCTTTTAACAGTTTTTGGATAGTATCGCGATCTATTGTAGAAAAAAGCCATGTAATTGCCTGTTGATCTCCTCGTTCCAAAAGTGTCTGAACAATATACTTTTTATGGTTTACTAAATCTAGTTCTTTGATATTGTCCCCCCAAAAATAACGGGTGATGAATGTGGGCAAAGATTCTGTATGCACAGTTGCTATTATATATAATTTGCTTGATTTATGCTATCAAATTATTACAGCATATATTCCCCGCAACACCAAATATCACATTCTATGAAACCGCCCGGGAGTATTTGGAGGGGAGATGAAGATCTCAGACATAGTGCATGCAAACTATTGTAGCACAACTCTGTTAGTATGAGGTTTTATATCCATATTTACTTCTTTTGCAGAATATTTACATGACCTTGAAATGCTGAATCTTTATTTGCTGGAGTTATTTTTGCATTTTTTCCCGCATAACCAAACTGCTCATAATCTCCTAACGTAACAATCTCTCTTCTCTTAAAGACACCCTCCATCCTCCACATAATATCCTCTATTTTCGAATCGGAGACGAGAATGCCGCCTGGCTTCACTCCTTCAACACAGGATTTATAAAGCAGAGAAAAACTCTTGTTGTGTACCAAATTCTCTGTTCCACGAAGATAAAGCGCATCAAAACTACCCATTTGCTTTTTCACCGACTGTGGAAGATGATTTATGTCACACGAATATTGCTCATGAACACGAGCTTTATTATTAGCATCAGTATAAGTAATCTTTATTCCACTTGCAGAAGTGTTACGATCTATTATCCTCTTTCCTTCATTATCCAAATAGGTAATATCTTTTATTTCTCCTTTTTGAATCTCTTCAATATCCCAGCGAAGCATTGCCCCTGTATAACCAAGTTTGATATTTACTCCACTATACGAGTGCCCACGCTCAAGCTTATCAACTAAATATATGCCTCGGGCAAATTCATTTTTATAAAGCGCATCGACTTGAGCAGGTGTCCCAATAGGTAATCTATCTACTGCCACGGTATGTTCTGCGGAAAGACCAATTGTTTCCCCACCATTGAAAGGTGCAAATACTTTCTGAAGACCTGGGGCTACTTCATACGCACGACGAGCAACGCGCTCACTTGTTCCTACAAAAGATTGTCTCTTGGCTTCCAATTGTGTCGTCAACGTATTAACATCATATTGATTGTTATTGTAAAAAATTTTACCATCTCTTACTTGAATATCATCATGAGTATGTATACCATCAGAAAAGTTTCCTAGTACTTTGGGCAATTCTTTTTCTTGAGTAGACCATTTTCCCTTTTGTGCTTCTTTAGCTGCTAAGAGTCTTTCCAAATCTGGTAATGGATCATCCCATCCAGTAGCTTGAATCTTTTGAGTCGCCTTACCTTCAAGATGCTTATAAGGATTACCTCCTCTAAATTCTGCACTGCTCATAAAAGCCAATTTTAGCACAAGAGACGATCTTTTATGTAGTTTTTCGAGCAGGTATTATCCTATACCAAAACTCTTGAGAAATTCCAGGCTTTTGAGATGGATGACTGATCCCGGTTCTTTTGTAACTAAGCTTTTCAGCAATTCTTACAATACCAGTATTATCTTCTCTCATTCTTGTTAAAACTATTGCACCAGCAGGAAATTCTTCTGCAAGATGTGTTAAGAAAACACCTCTCAAATCTGAGGCGATACCTTGTCCTTGAGAATCTGGATGAACCATAACTTCTCGTTCCCAGACTAACGTATTTATGCCCGTCTAACTTTGCAAATCAGCAGCAAAATCACGGAGTGGTTTCCTTCTTTCAGCTTCCAACTGATCTAACGAAGGGGTATCGTACCAGACCGCGCCAACGATCCGTCCACCTTTTTCGGAAGTAAATGCAGTAAAACCAGGTTTACCCATATTGTCCTGAATTCTTCGCGTTACCTCCGCATCTGATAACGTTTCGTTCCAAGGAGCACCGGCAAACGCTCCTTGATAAATTGCTTTCACTTCAACAAATCTTGCTTTAAAAAAGCTATTATCTTGTCTTAGAGATTGCTCTCGAGAACCAAAAACACCTCCACCGCTTTCAGTAACTGATTTTGGCTGGTCTACTCGTTTTTTTGGCAATTCTGCACTCATGATTCAAATTGTTAAAAAAATTATACCATAGTGGTTACGGCAGCCACATCTCGTAGTTTTATATAGAATGAGTAGACAACTACTTTTTACCCTGATTCTTATACATCTCAATCAATTCTTTCACTGTCGTTGCATCCTCAGATTTTTTGTCGCGGTCTCTGAAAGAAACAAGACGAGGAAACCGGAGTGCATAACCTGGCTCTTTGACTTCCCCATCAAGAATAGCGCCTGCGGTATGCATTGGACTTCTCGTAATTTCATCAGCCAAAACTTCAATCACAATTTCCGGCTTCACCCAGACATTGGGAGTGATAAGTGAGTTGACTCGAGCTGGTTTGTGGTCAAGTTCGAGCCCATGCGTGCGTTCTTTGATACTTCTCCATTCATCATCGGTTAATCCAGTCCCAATTCGTGTCACACTCACAAACTCATCTTTTTGCTTGTCATACACCCCAACCAACAACGCGCCAGCGCCAAAAGCAGTTCTCTTTCCCTTTCCATACACATATCCCAAAATCACACAATCAATGGTATCGTGTAATTCTCCTGATGAATGTCTTTTTAATTTCACCCAATTAAAATTACGTCCTCCAGCCTCATAGGGCGAGTCAACTTTTTTTACAACAACGCCTTCAAGGCCTTTAGAAATTGCATCATCAAGCATAAATTGCAGCTTCTTAGGATCTGTGAGTACTTTTCCAACCGATGGAATAAGAATATCTTCAGAATTCTGCTTTGCAGAAACAACTCTTTCCAATATTTTCATTCGCTCTGATTGTGGTTCGTCAATCAGTGACTTACCATCAACATACAGAATATCGAAAACAAATGCTTTCAAAGGTAAACTCTTGGCTACTTCTTCAATATTATGCTTGCGACGACGCTTGGTCGTCTCTTGAAATGGCAAAAATTCTTCAGATTCAGGTTGATACGCGAGTGCCTCACTATCAAGAATTGCGGTTTTTGACTTGACTTGTTTCCTCGTTCCTTCAATGAGTTCTGGAAACATATGACTCATATCTTCAAGATTACGAGAAAACATCCTCACTTCATTCCCCTTCTTATGCAGTTGTACCCGAAATCCATCGTATTTATACTGAGCATCCACTGTACCCATTTTCTCAATCACCTTTTCCGGCGTTGGTAACCGTTCACAAAGTTCCGAGCGGATGGGAAATCCTACACGGACTTTGAGTTTTTTTAGCTCAGCAATGCCAGAGTCTTTGAGCGTCTTCCCAACAAGCCCAAGAGCTGATGTTCTGTTGTACGCTCCTTCAAGCACTTTGCGCTGGGTACGATCATCAAGAATTGCCAGAGCTAATGCATCAAGAATCGTCGGATCACCAATACCAAGACGAAGATTGCCCAACACAATTCTTACTACATATTTCACTGAGAGCGGATCAAGTTTTTTCAAAAGTTCATCTCTAAAGAAATTTGTTTTCTTTTCAACAGAACCAGCACCTGAGGTGGTCGCGACAGTATTGAGAGCAACAAAAACTTGGTCAACTGTAAGACTGCCCGTATGATGATGCTTCTTAGCAAGCTCATAGGCAACAAGACTCATCTCACCACGATGAGCATACTGTTTGAGAATTTCGTCTTTATCTTCTCCGTAAGTTGTTGCGAGCGCTGCTGCAATCATCTTATCTGCCATCCCAAACTCAAGTGGGACAAAAAATGGCGCCACTCTTCCCTGCACAAGATAACAAATCTTTTCTATCTGCTCCCCTGTTTTGACTGATTTAAAAAGGTTGGAGAGAATGTCAATCAAAGCAAGACGAGAAGACGTTGCTTCAAGTTGTTCAAAATATGTCGCTAATGCTTGGAATGTCATAAAAATGCAAAAGTTGCTTCATTTACTCATCACGTATTTCGCACCCTTCGTGCTTCCGGATTTTCGTATAATACCAGCTTTCAGAAGACCCTTCAACTCATTTAGGACCGTATCTTCTGAGACCATAGGAAATATCGTTTTAAACGCTTGGTTTTGCAAAAATCCTGTCTCTTGGATATATTCAATAATCTTCAATTGTCTATTTGAAAGAAGAATCGGTGTTCCGCCTAGACGCTCTTTGAGCTTACTATCAACCGATATCTTCTCAATCTTTTCTTTAATCTTCGCCAGCTCAATTGCTAATCCTTCTGTAAAGTATTCAAGCCAGACTGTCACATCTCCTTTCTCACGCTCTACACTTTGCAGTGAATCATAATATCGCACGGCGTCATTATCGAAGTACTCCTCTAGTGAGAAAAATTTTCGGATATCATAACCTTCCCGAAAGAGCATAAAGGTGGAAAGAGCACGCGCCACACGGCCGTTGCCATCGACAAACGGATGGATTCGGACCAACTCATAATGGACAACGCCACTTTTGAGAACAGGATGGATTTCATCACTTTTTGCGTTGTTAATAAATTCAATCAGCTCTTGGATTTGGACAGGAACAGCTAATGCGACAGGCGGCGTAAAGCTTACCTCTCCTGTTAAGCTATTTTTGATAACAACTTGCGTCTGCCGATAGACACCACACCGTTCCTGCGCAAGAATCTTAGAGACAGTCATGGCATGCAAATGTTTTATAAACTCTTCCTTAATTCCTGATTCTTGATTTTTGATTCCTGATTCATCAATATATTCCATAACTCGACGATAGTTAATCACTTCCTGAATGTCCCGAGGTCTGGCAATCACATCTTGTCCCATCATAACTTTCTCCGCTTGGGTGAGATTGAGCTCATTTCCTTCAATATGTGTCCCATGATGAACGCTTCTGACCATCGCATCAGTTTGAAATGCTTTTTCGTAATATGGAAGAAGCGGCGCATGATCAATGACTTCTTTACATGCCTCAATGAGGCCGATATATTTGAGGATTTTGTTGGTGATATTGTATTTTGGCGTATACATTTCTTGCTAATTCTCGCACAATTCCCGAAAAAAGGCAACCAAACCTATACCTTTTCTGCCACTTCCATGAATGTTTAGGAAGAAAGAATCAGTTGTTTCATTACGTGAGGTATCTCTTCTGCTAAATCAGTTGCGTTAAAATAATAGCCGACTTTTTCAAAAAGCTTTTCTCCAGCTTTCTTGTTGATAAAGGAACCGGCTGTTGCCGAAAGACTGAGATCATTCTTGCACGCAAGG
>DASQPC010000053.1:0-14312 GCA_035644155.1 Candidatus Methylomirabilota bacterium | reverse complement strand
TTGCCGCGGCAGCGCTTTTCATATCATAGGCACCTCTGCCATAAAGTCTGTTATTCCTTTCATAAGGAGTGAATTGCTCACGCATACCGGGCACAACATCAAGGTGCGCATTAAAAATTATCTTGCAGTTTTTTGTCGGTTCTTTTGTGTTGACGTAGAGCATGCTGGGAATTCCGTCTTTGACAAAAGGTGTAAAAGAAAACTTTTTTAATTCTTCCTGTGCTGTTTCAAGTATTGTAAGACACATGTCTCGATCGTTCACATCTGAGGGAATGGAAATAAATTTTTTTGCCAACGCAATGATATGATCTGTCATAGAGGTAACAGTGCTTTTTTTTCTGAAGAAAGATTTATGATTTTTGGAGAAGATTTAACATGAGTATCAACAGTTGCAAGAAACTTTTTTAAAATATAATAATACGTCTCCAAACTGTTACTATCAACCCATTCATTATCTTGGTGAGCATTTTGTCCTACAGGTCCAAATTCTATAGCATCACATCCGACTGCTGCAAAAAATGGTGCGTCAGAGGTAGCATGAGCAAATCGTAAAGGTAAATCTTGTCCGTAAATTTCTTGTGTTATTTTTCTCAAACTCGTAATATATTTATTTTTTGCTTCAACAGAGTGATAGGGTCGTAGATGATCAGCCTCTAGTCGAATGGTTGAAGGCAATAAAGATTTAATTTTTGCAATGATAGTATCTTTATCTTCTGGAGCATAACGAACATCAAGAAAAGCAGTGCAGTTACCAGGAATTTTGTTTGTTGCGTCATTTTCTGTTTTAATGCGTGTTATGCTGACAGTTGTTTTATATATTTCTTCTTTAGGTGTCGGAAAAGCCTGCATAAGCGGATTAAGGGCCTGATACATTTCCCATAGGGCATTTTTGCCATGCCACGGATACGCTGCATGAGCTGTATTACCTTCAATGATTATTTTTATCAAATGTCTTCCCTTGGATTGATTCGTCACTCTTAAATTACTATTACATTCGCCCATAATAACAAAATCAGCTCTTACTCCTTGAGCAACTTGGTATCGTGTGCCATGAAAACCGCTTAGTTCCTCATCTGTTGTTAATTGAAGACCGAAAGGAAATGATAGTTTATGTGCCTCATTCTTAAACAAAAGAAGCATTGCCGCAGTCGCAGCTTTCATATCAAAAACGCCTCTGCCGTATAATTTGCCATCTTTCTCGTAAGGATGAAATTGCTCTTTTTTCCCTGGAACGACATCAAGATGCGCGTTGAGAATTATTTTAAATGTTCTTCGATCGGTTCCTTGATTACTAAAAAGGAGACTGGGATAGGTATTTGAAACAAAAGGAGTAAATGCAAAATTTGCTAATTGTTGCTTGCCAAATTCAAGAATTTCAACTGCTTTTTCAATATCTCCGCTGACTGAGGGAATGGTAATAAGATCTTTTGCTAATCTTACGATTTGATCACGCATCTTATTTTTCTAGAGATAATAAAAACCTCTCTAGAATATAATAATACTCTTCTAGGCTTTTAATATCAACCCATTCATCATCTGCATGTTGATAAGCACCTTTTGGTCCAAAGCCTACGCCAACACAGCCCACTTCGTTATAGTGTCGTATATCTGATGGAGCATGTGCAGCGATGAGTTGTGGCTCTTCTCCAATAACTTTTTTCCCCATTTCTCCAAGTCGTTTGAGGTAGTCATTATCAGGCGCAACGTATTCAGGAGGGTTGCAAAACATTATTTCTATTTCGATATCTGGAGAAATTGCTTTTATTATTTTTGCCATAATATTTTTTTCATCTTTAGCGATAAAACGAAAATCTAAGTATGCTGTCGCACCTTCTGGAACGTGATTAAAAGCATTATTGTCTGTTTCTATCTTTGCTAAGTTCATAGTAGTTACCCATTTTTCTTCAGACGGTACAGGAAAAATTTTATGTAAAGCTGCCAGTGCGTGATGTAATTTCCATAAAGCATTATCTCCTCGCCAAAGATAGGCTCCATGTGCTTTGCGACCTGATGAGTGCAATTTGAGCCACATGATTCCTTTTGCTTGATTGACAATATTTAAATTTGAACCACAATCTCCTGTTATCACAAAATCACCACGTAATCCCTCTTTGACTTGATAATGTGTCCCATTGAGTCCTCCAGTTTCTTCATCAGTTACCACTTGAAGTGCAAGAGGATAAGAAATCTTTTTTGCAAGTTGTTTAAAGAGTATTACCATGACAGCAGTTGCAGCTTTCATGTCATATGAGCCTCTTCCATAAAGCTTACCATCTTTTTCAAGAGGAGAAAATTGTTTTTTTGTTCCAGTGACGACATCAACATGTGCATTAAGAATGATTTTAAAATGTTTCGTTCGATGTGTCGTATTATGGATCAGTAAACTTTTAATACCTTGACTTTCATATTCTTCAATTGGATAGTATCCTTGTAGTTCTTTTTTTACTATATCTAAAGCCGCGGAAAGCGCCTCAGCATCATCCTTTGTTGAGGAAATCTTCATAAGTTGTTTTGTCAGTTTCAAAATAGCATCGTTCATAACAATAAAAAAACCGCCTCTATTGGCGGCTGGTTTTTGTATAATAAAACCTCCGCCTCAGACGGTAAGAATAACATGAATAAGATTTTTTATTTTCAAAAATGAATTCATAAGATAATTTTTATTATAAAGACAACCTTTTCTAAATGCAAGTATTACTCTCTCCAAAAACTTAATCTACGTTTTTGCTATATTGTGTCAAAACAATTTGGGTTTTCTGTGCTGCATTTTCTTGTCCATTCACTGCTCTCTGGATACAAATAAGTGCTTCATCCCAATTGCCATATAGTTTGGCAGTTTCATCAGTGCCATTTGGCATGACAATAATAAACTCATCTTGCTCATATGCGACAACATAATTATAGTTTTGATTGTCGTTTTCTGTTTTTAAAACAACGCCTACTGGATTACTGGTAGATGTTAATCCTTGTAAGAATTTTCGTGTCTGTTGCACAAGTTCTTTTGCGTCTATTCGTAATAATTGTTGATTTTGTGTATTCATAAAATAAAAAAACCCGCCTCTTTTTTTTGGCGGGTAACTTTTAAGCACAAATGCTCCCGCCTTTAGGGGGTAATAATAAAAAGATTAAGCATGTGTTTACATTGCATAGTAATAAATTGATTATAGACTTTTTTAAATGTTTGTAAAGGACTATTTCACTGACATGAACCTGACAGGGTTTATATAATTTATTACTTTAGTCCATGAATTAAAGGCTCAGCATCACCATGAGTTGCTATTAAAGCTTTCGCCATTTTTAATTCATAATTTGCAACATCTTGAGCTATCTTTGCAGGTGTATAGCCACGATGATGCATAATTTGTATAACTTGACTAACTGGACCAACAGGATCCTGCGCATATTCATCAAAGTTTACTGCCGTTGCTTCTTGTCGCAAGTTTGCTATACGGTTTTGAGCAATTGAGATATTTTTTGCAAAAGGTGGATACTTATCTGCCATTTCGTTAAGAAAAGTAAGACATTCTTCAATAGCTTTTCCTGCAATAAGATCACTCGGGCCGTTTAGATTGTATCCTCTACCAATATCCATTCTATTACTACTAATAGTCAAGGTTGGATATTTATCTTTAAAATAATCGGCAGGATGAGAACGGTTTGCAACTGCCTCAAATGCCGCTAAATTAAATACATCCAGCAAAACATCTCGAGCATATTCATCGAGGAGCGAAAAGCTTGAGCCTGGACCTGTTGTTTCTATTCTACTAATTGGCTCACCATTACGAGGAGCAACATGTCTTAATCGTACAGGCCCATGACACGAAGAGAAAACTTGTCCATCAGGCATTGTTGTACGAAAAGCGGATCGATCCAGCGTATGAGTTTCTTCATCAATGATTCCTTTTTTCATTCGATCATAGAGTGTTTGTGGATCTCTAATTAAATCTCCCGGGAAGGTTGTTCCCATAAGATGGCGATACAAGTCCCGATAATCAAGTGGCTTCTTTGGACCTTCTGGAGTATTAATAGAAGGGGCTTCACCTAAGATAAGAGGTGAAGAATACATCAAAAGTTCTGCAATTTTTCCCATATCTGATGCTGCTACATCAGCTGCTGCAATAGCTATTTCTGTCGGGACAATATATCCTTCTTGATCTTGTTTAATATGAGGTAAACTTACACTATGATGTCCTGCCGCATTAAACCAATAGGCCATCGTTGGTTCTTCTTTTACCATTGTCTCAAGATTGCGATAGCCCATTTTTTCAGCAACAAAGTCAGCTACTTGTCCACCGTATTCATCAAAACGTCCCATACGTGTTTTCAATTTTGAAGCGACCTCTCCTACATACTCTTTATACTTTCCATTATTCATTTTGAGCCCCTCATCATTTGCCGTGCCAACGATAGGTACTGCTGTGTTAAGCAGAAATTCATCAGGATCTCCACTGGATTGAATAACATGCTTTGCTCTGTCTATCATACCTTCCTCAATTGTGTCAGCAGGATCTAACGCAGCTTCTTCCATTCCTCGTACTAATTCTTCTTGGTTCTCATAAGGTGCTTTTACAATTGATGCTTTGCCATCTGCATGGTTTACTCTCACTCTATATGATTCTATTTCTGATCCTCTTCTTGAAGCAAAATAAGGTAGGTGGATACTGCCTTTAGCTGCTTCTGTTAAGTTTTTGGCAATTTCCGCTGCTTTTTCTGTCCCAAATTTACGTAAGGTGCTTTTTTCAATATGTTTTGCTGTCTGTTCTCCTCCAAATGTAACATGTATATATTCACCTTGATCGGCGTGATGTTGAGAAATGGTTTGAGGTCCTCGAACTGCACCGATAACCTCTCCTTTTTCACTTGTTACGACTATTCCTGTTTTTCCAAGTATTCCTATCACATTAACTTGCTGTGGAAGCGCTTCTCTTAATGTCTGTAGCTGCAATTTTTCAGTATCGTGTAATCCTGAAGCACCTTTGGTTTCGTGAGTAGCACGTACTCCTACCTTATCTGTTTCTCTTATTTTAGGTTCTGTTTCGTATCTCATATGACATAAAAAAACCCGCCTATCTTGGCGGGTGAGTTTTCAATGCAACATTATCCTCCCGCCCTAGTGGGTAATAAGAAGGAGAATGTTAATAACTGAAAATTTCATAGTATGTATAAAAAGATTCTAACAGAAGGGTTTCGTATTAGTCAATGAGGATTTTAGATCAGCCTGTTTGGTTGGCTACAACACTTTCGTTTGACATTGATCTGCTTGTATTTCCAAACCAGTCTTTTCTTTCTTTATTGCCCCATCTTTTTTTGCCACCTTTTCCTTTGACAGCATTTAACCACATACCAGAGTCTTGAACTTTCTTTCGAGCTTCACGAACCGTATTAAGAACAAATTCCAAAAAATTGACATCATATTGTCCAACCTTGGTGGGAGTTTGTTGCGTGGTGACATCTGAAAATTCTACTTGGAGAACACGGGATGTAAGTACAAGTTTTTTTAACTCAGCCATAATCTCTTGAACTCTTCCATTCATTTCTCTTAATTCTTGTCGAGAAACTTTTGTCGTATCAGCAACTTCTTTACTATAATGAATAGCTGCGTCTTTCTGTCCTTCTCCTCTACTCTGTTTTTCAGCCACGCCATGTTTTTTGCTGTTTTCATGTTTACCATGTTTTGAAGCATCAAAAAGAGATATTGGACCATTCGTTTTTTCAGATAACGGTTGTTCTGGAGAAAAATGTCCTTTGTTCTCAGATTTAAGACCAAGGAACTGACTTAAAAAGTCAGAACCCCATCCATCTGCGAGTTGCGTTTTTGCTGTTTCAACGCTGGCTTTTACGTTTCTGGAGAAATTAGCTTGTTCTGTCTCGTGTGAATTACGTACAGCTCTTCCAATATGTTTTTTAGCTGCCATATCAGAGGCACTCTATCACAAATTCATTAAAAAATCAAGTGTTTTCTGCTGCCTCAAAATACCTGCAAGAAGGTATCGATTAGCCTCAAGATTCTGCTTTTCTGCGGGGTTTTTAGCTTTTGCGATAGCTTCATCGATTTCTTTCGCGTCAACAGCAATTTTTTCCTCTTCAGCGATTTTCTGGAGAACAAATTCAAGCTTGATATCGTTTTGGGCACGCATAGCGTATTCACCACGGAGATCTTGAGGCGATTTTTTGGTTGTTGCGAGATATTGATCAAGGCTCAGGCCAAGTTTCTTAATATCCTCAAGCAGTTGCGCAATTAGCCTATCAGTCTCCTGTTCGACCAAAATACCCGGAACTTGTACTGTGGTATTTTCAATGACAGCTTGCACAATTTCATCCATACTTGGTTTTTGTTCTTCTTTTCCGGGAACAACAATCTTGCCCTTTGCTGTTACCTTTTGTACAGCTTCTTTGTATTTGCTTAAATCTATCGTAGGCAATTCACAGGTAAATGCATGAAAGACCCAATCGGTACCCTCTTCAATTTTCTCAACATGCAATTTAGGGTTCATAATCGGCTTGAGGTTATGTTCTTGAACAGCTGTTGTATATGCCTGAGGAATAAGTTTTTTCAGGATTTCTTCTCGGACTTGTTCTTCATTGAGTTTGCCTTCAACGAGCTTTTCTGGAGCTTTTCCTTTGCGGAATCCAGGAATATTGGCTTGTTGGGCTAATTGATTGACGACTTCCGTCCGTGTTGTTGCGACTTCAGCGTGTGGAAGAGTAATTGTTACCTTAATGGTACCGTCTTTTTGTCTTTCAAGTATTGATTTTGTCATACATTTATTATCCGCATGAGTGCGGACGAGAGGACTTGAACCCCCACAGCCTTACGGCTACAAGATCCTAAACCTTGCGCGTCTGCCATTTCGCCACGTCCGCTTCTTAGGTTCTTCTGCCCTTGAATATATTGATTATACTAAAATTATAAAGAGATTGAAAGAGTATTAGTTGCAGTAGTTGTCTGTGCCTGATCAAGTTCGTCCATAAAGTGCTGCACTTTATATGCCCACGTTGGACTTGCTGCGTAAAGAGCACCAATTTCATTAATATCCTTTGCTCCCCACTTATTCATATAATCTTGACGAAGTGATTCAGAGACGACAGTAATTCCTTCTTTCCATGAACCAAATCGTCTTACATTGTTTCCATAGATTCCAAAACCCCAGCCGTTAAATGAGTAAGGAGGTATTTGTTGACCAAAGTAAGACTCGACACCAGCAATAGCAGGAACAAGCTTCCAGTCAAGATTATTCTTATCAGCTTCCTCAATCATATCTTTGGCAAAAGGCGCCAAAGGTGAATTATAACCTTCTAAATAGCTTTTGAGTATTTGAGCACGTTTATCTTGCTCCTTGATAGGCATATCAGAAGGAGAAATAAGTGTCGCAGAGGGTGCTGAGGTTTTTGCGGAGGCTTGTGGGGCGAATAACGTAGATATACAAGCAAAAATTGCAAGTATAAGTACAATCTTTTTCATAAAAAAATCCTAACGTATGTGTTTTGGGCACATACCTTAGGATCTATTGGGTATTATAACCTTTAACTATAGGTTTGTCAATACCCTAATTCTAGAGCAGAAAAGCGTCATTAACTCTGCCTAAAGCGCAGCATTATTGAAGTTGATTCATAAATTGATTTACACTAAAGGCCCAACTGCCATTACTGGAAGGAGTATACATAGTCATAATTTCATCTGGCGTTGTTAATCCATTTTCTTTGTATTTGGTAGCTAATGTTTTGGTTACAGTATAAATTGCTTCTCTATAATCGCTAAATCTTGTTATTGTTTTTCCATAGATTCCAAACCCCCAGCAATTATATGATGCTTCTGGGATTTTTTTACATAAATTGGATTCTTGCATTGCGATGGCTGGAACCAAACGATAATCAAGGCCATACTCATCTGCTGCTGTTATAACATCTTGCGCGTAGGGTTCAAGTGGTGAATTATATCTTTCAAAAAATTGGCGAATTTTTTCTGTTCTTCCATCAGTTGCTGTAATATCAGTCGAAAAAATGTTTTGTGTCGTGGGAAGAGCAGCATAAGCAACTGTTCCTCCTCTGCTTGCAAGAGAGGCACTTGAAGGATAACGATACAAGACAAGAGAAATCATCAGGGAAAAAAGAAACCCAAATAGTATTACGATAAAGAAAGCTGTGGTAAAAAGTAACTTTCTCATGGAGTTAGTCTTATCGTGACAAAATTATTAAAGATTGTCAAGTCTGCCTCATTTTGCTAAAATGAATCCTACGCCCAGGTGGCGAAATGTCGAGCGGTAGCGAGATCCTGAGGAACGAAGGAGTAGACGGCCGAAGGCATAGTATTGAAAAGTAATTAGGCGCCCAGGTGGCGAAATGGTAGACGCGCAGCGTTCAGGACGCTGTGCCTGCAAAGGCATGGAGGTTCGAGTCCTCTCTTGGGCACAGCGAGTTATTTATTAATTATTGGGTTTTAATTGCGGATGTGGTGAAATGGTATACACGCTACCTTGAGGTGGTAGTGCTCGCAAGGGCGTGGAGGTTCAACTCCTCTCATCCGCACCAGAAAGGATTTTTTCAGTTTTTCCTCGTTTTTTGAACTTATCGAATGGTTGATTTAGCTGACAGGACAGCACTTTCTTGTTCTTCACAATAAAGTTCAAGAAGATTTTTCCAAGTAAAAAGTCTTTCTCACTCAAAGTCTTCGTTTTGCTTATTATGTTAGGCAAATCGTTGAAAAGTTCAAGAAACTGCTCATAACTCAGAATTGCTTGTTTGTGCTTTGCTTTTTCTTCTTTAACTTTCTCTATGTCTTTAGTGAGCTTGGCAACATTAGCCTGTTCTTTCTTTAAATCCACTTTAAAGACGTTTTTTACTTGTATATCTGTTTCCTGTAGTAACAGATCTTTTATTTTTACAATTTTATCGTCAGTATCAACTTTTGCGCTCGTAAGACTCCGTCTTTGTGTTTCCAGCAATTCTTCTTGACTGGCAATGACACGTCTCATTTCATACACATAATGCTCATAAACCTCTCTTGAGTCAAACTTATGCTTTCGTAGATAGTCAATGCCGTAATTTACCACTACATGCGCTCTCACAGCCTTTATGCGAGACCTACAGCCTTTCTCAGCGCATCTGTAGTTGTAATAATGGGTTAAGCCTTTATTCCTATTCATTTTTGGTGTCAGTCCAGATGTCATTGAATGATTGCAGTAGCCACAGATGACTTTTCCTCGTAGCAAATCAGCTTTCACTGTACCCTCTTTGTCTACTTTAAATCGTTGCTTAAAGGTATCAAGACTTGAAAATTTATTTATTTTCAGAAATTCATCAACTGAGATCATTGGTACAAAATCATATACTTCTGTCAGGTCAACAATTTTTTTCTCTTTCTCTCCATATACCAATACACCACAATAGGTTGAGTCTTTAAAAAGTTCTGAAATACGCTTGTGGCTAAATACAAATGGTTCGTGATTTTCTCCTGTTGTGTCTGTTGGCTTGCTATACTGATTTTGATTTAAATAGTCTGCGATTTCTTCTTGCATTTTGCCATCAAGTCTCATTTTCCAAGCCTCTTTAATAAGCGTGTAATTATCTCCATCAGGACGTAAGTATTGAGTTACGTCTTTATAATAGCCATGTTTAGCTTTACTGAGATATTTCCCCTCTTCAATGCTTCGTCTGATACCACGAAGAACATTATCAGAGAGTTGATCTGAATATTGCTTTGAAAGCACGAACGTGATGCCAAGAAGCATCTTCCCTGCTGTGTTATTTTGAAATGTGAAACTAACAAATTGCAGGTCTTTAATGATGCCTTTATCAATAAGATCAATGATTTCCCCTGCCTCTTTCATGTTGCGAGCAAGTCTATCTGGATGCCATGCAATAATGCCTCCATATTTTCCACCTTTGATTTCGTTTATCATTTGGCGAAATTTTGGTCTAATATCTGGCTCTTTTGCGCTTTCTGACTCAGTAATAGGTTTAGCAGAATAAAGCTGTAGATTTTTGCTTGAAGCTACTGATTTACATTCTGTAACCTGATCTGCGAGTGAACGTATTTGTCTTTCTGAACTTTCTGTACTTTTTCGAGAGTAAATTATATATTTGACGTTCGTAATATCGTCTTTTTCTTCCTCAGCGTTATGGAGAGTCTTGAGAAAGTTCGTTAGGTCTTGGGTGGTATGTTGCATGCGTTAATTATAGTCACAAGGGAGTTATATTTAAAATTCAAAGCCAAGATGAATTTTCTTGCTTTCTAAAGCTGTGATTGTTTTAGTTGGTCTTAATGAACAATTAAATACTGCCTCTCCTACGTCAGATTTAAATTTATCAAAATAAAAATTTCTTAAAATAAAATCCATAAATCTGTAAGGAGTTATTGGGTGACTAACTGGTATACGACAATTTTGATAATTACCAACAGTCATATGTGATTGAGGATGATCGAGTTCAACAAAACGAGCTGGATCATTGTTAAAATCAAATCGTACTGGAAAGGCTACTACCACATTTTCATACATTTCCGTAAATAATTTATTTCCATAATACCTATCTTCATAATCATCTGGACTATCTTGATATCTTTCCAAATTAGGATTGGGATAAAAAGCTAATCGATGTTCATTTAATGAACCTCTCCTATTAAACCTATACATCATCTGAATAATTGCTCCATCAAGTAACAAAAAGTTATAAGCCCTATTACTTAAACATTCATCATATATATCTGCATATTCTTGATTTTTAAGCGTAAAGGAAATATCTTGATATCCATTCCAAATAATTTGATTATTTCTATCAATGGGAACGTTCTGGTCTATACAAATACTCTTTTCTACTAAGAGTGTGGTTATATTTTTTTAGTTGCCTTATAATGTCTCGCTTCATTTTAGTAGCTTCCCAATTATATCGTGGTACTCTTTGGGATAGTCTTCAATATAACTCTTGCCATCTCTAATTCTTTCTACTGCATCAGAGATATCCCTCAATGCATTTACATCCTTGTTAATTATTTGTTTCTCACTTAAAGACATATCACGATGTATAAGATTTAGCCGCTGAATTTCTTCTGCCGTAGGGTAAGTGAAATGTAACTCAAAATCCCTTTTTTTAACTTCTTCGTATTCTTTTATTAATCTATCCATCCTATCTCCAACACCACATAAGCGAACCCATGCTTTACTTCTTGTAATTGCTGTAAAAAGAGTATTTCTCTTTTTTATTAACTCCTGTCCCTCAAAGCAATCGTCAGCATTGATAATATATACCATTGGAACCTCATTCCCTTTAGCTCTATTTATACCCGTAAACGTTATTGAACCCTCTTCAAAAAATACATCCGCATTAAAATCGCCTGCGATATGATTATTAATGCTTTTATTAAGCAATAATGACCTTATTAAAGCTATTTCTCTTTTTGTTGTTAAGGCGTCTGGGTTAATAACGATAATATCTTTGAATAGTAGTTCGTCAGTTTTTAAATTTTTCTCAATTTCATCTGCCACCCATTTTGCTTGCTCTTGTGAATTTTTAAACGATCTAAAAGTTAAGATGTCTTCAATATCTGAATGAGACTCAAGGTACTTAGGACTCGACTCTTCTGTTCTATGCAAAACTACTTTACTTCCGGCTTCTAGCTTCCCTTCCTTTACCTCATATCCAACATCTTGCCATAGTTGTGGTTGGTCAAAAAATTGAACAATTTTTTCTTTTTCCTCAACATTTCTATATACACCAAAACCTAATGCGTGAGCAGTTACTAATACTGGACGTGAATTCCTATAACACTTAGACAAAATTGTATCTGTAAAGTCTTTCACTCTAAATATTGTTTGAGGGTTCCCAAGCGAGGAACCAACATTTAATTTTTGTAATTCATCATAAGCGTAAATTAAGTTTTTTGGAGGCTTGAGCATGTTAAAACACAACTTTAAAAATGAATTTGATAAATCCTGAGCCTCATCCACCAAAATTGCATCATACTGTTCTTTATAATCTTTAATTTCAGTTAATGCTTTTGCACAAATAAAATCAAACACTGATCTATCAGTTTGCTTAGCTTGTGCCCATGCTTGACTAGCCGCTTTGTAATCAAGGTATTCTATTCCATGTTCTTTACACAAATCGTAATATATTCCATTGTTTTTAGGACTACCCCATGCTTGTAAAATTCTTACATTGTCCCAATTAGGCATTTCCCCCTTTTTTTCAATACAGAAACGTTCAATTAACTCTTTAAACTGATTTTTTAAAGAACGTGTATTAAAAGTTACTGCTATTTTCCAATCTGGATTTTGTGCATGGAGATATGCTACTTTTAGTGCCAACACAATTGTTTTTCCTGAACCAGCTAGACCTCTAATTCTGTGTATCCCTTCATTAAAATCAATAATTGCTTTTTCTTGTTGTGAGTCTAAATTATCTATTGTTGCTCCCAGTTTTATTAACTTAGCACCTTTAGAGTCCGCTTGTTTTACATTTGATCTTTTGTCAGCGATTTTTAATTTTATTACAGATTGAATTACTGCTGTTAGATATTCATATAAATCTTTTCTACTCCAAGAGGGCATTTTTTTTATAATTTCTATTAAACTTTTATCATCAAATGCATACAAGCCTTGTGCTTTATGGGATTTACAAGCTGGAGCAAAAGTTATAACCTCCATTAATACAGCGAGAGTTCGCTTATCTACTAGCTTAGGATGTTGTAGGAATAACGAATTTGTTTTTGCATATAACTCATTTTGTATTTCTGATCTATCATCTAGTGAAGTCCCTTCTACAATATCAAATACAATAACGCCATACTTTTTTGATAACCACAAGGCATCTATTGTTGTACTTTCTCCTGCGGCAAATAAAATAGGATAACCTATATATAAGTGACCATCAAGTTCATTATGACTTTTGAAGAAGTCGATTAGTTTTTGACTCGATGCAGGCTTTGATGTAATGCCTTTTCTAATCTCTACCATAGAATATTATATCTTTATAAATAACAAAACTATTATAACTTAATTCTTTTGAAAAAGCAGTTATTAACATTTTTAGATTATTCAAGAGAATAAAAAGCCTTACATGTTAAATGGATTAAATTTAATGAGGTGAATTATTAAAAGTTTGTTCCCAAGTTTTTAAACGTAATTTTTCTATGTTTTACTCCATACTTTTTGGCTATACACTTGCCAGCTTCATTAAGCCTCTCAAGAATTAATTCAACACGTTTTTTTGCATCCATGTACGATAATGCTTTATGCTCCATAGCAAAACGAATTGCTCTTGCTTCTGCAAGTAGTTCATCTAACTTTTTACTCGTATTTTGCATTAAGTTCACAGGAGTCTAGCCGCAGGAGTTCACGAAGTCAAATACAAATACTTCATTATATGGCTATTTACTCGTATTGTGAAGAAACTCTTGTCTGAGCGTATTGTGGGGCGTTTCACGCCATATTGTAACGAGGCTATAAAGGGGAAATTACTGTCTAATCAAGATTAGTTTCAACGTATGTAGAATTCAAACAAATTATTTAAGTTTTAAATTCATTCGCACTTAGGTAAATATGTAGCCCAACTACGATTTTTCATTTCTCCGCTTTCATCTTCACCTAACCCTGCTTTTTCCACAACAGTCCAAAAGTTAGTTGGACCAGAAAAACTACCATTTTCTGCCATAGGAACGCCATCGCTGGCTCCCAAACTTACCCTTAAATAGTAGGGAAAGGTAATCATAACCCTGCTTAAAGTGGGTCTTATTTCATTATCCTTATAGAGAGTTTCTAACATATAGTAAGCAGTCTTTTTTGCCGCATCACAGCTCGAAGCAGTTTTATTGAAAGAACCATTAAGAACAACTTCATAAGGAACCTGTCCCTCAGAGGCGAAGTCTGCATTCTTATTCCAAATAGTAACTTCAAAATCAGGATATTTTTCAGCTACAAGATTGTTAATCTTTTCAGTAATTTTCTTTACCTCTTTTTTCTTCTCAGGTGCTTTAGTAGGGGCTGGAGCTTTTGTTGGTGCTATTGTAACTTTTGCCACGACCTCAGGACGCTTTGTAGGAGCGGGTGTATTCATTGGCTGTGCTGTATTACTAACTTCTTTTACCGCTTCTTGTTGAGGTGGGGCTTTATAATTGCTTGCACTACGAACCACAGCGTATTGAAAGAGAAAGAAAAGGGCATAGAACGCAGTAATTCCCCATTTTATCTTTGGCTTCCATTTTGTATTTCTCCACATGAAGAAAAGGCCAGCAGGATAGAAAACCACCAGCAACAGTATTACGCCCCACCATGTTTTGTACCATTTCTTTTTCATAGTAATATCTAAATTCGTGCCCC
>DASQPC010000052.1:0-2081 GCA_035644155.1 Candidatus Methylomirabilota bacterium | reverse complement strand
GATTTAGCAATCACACATGGTGAACGTGTTGATACAGTGCAAGCCGGCAAATTGGCTTGGAGAGGTGTCAATACAAAAGAAGAATTAGAAGAGGCGGAAAGGTTGTATCAAAAGTTAAAAAATTAATCCATGGAAAAAACAGAAATTGTTATCACAAAGCTTACTACTTTTTCTCCTGAAATAGCAGAAGACATACGGCAACTTGCATCAAAGATTGGTAACAATTATAAATCTCTCACCAATGACGATATCAAAGAGATGCTTTCATCGCACACAGTTACGATTTTGGCTGCTAAAGATCCTCAAACAAAACAAATTGTCGGTATGATAACGCTTATTGTTTATCGAATTCCTTATGTACGAAAAGCCTATCTTGATGATTTGATTGTTCATGAAAACTATCGAGGACAAGGAATTGGTTCATTGCTTATGGAAGAAGCAGCAATGATGGCAAAAGAAAAAGGAGCAGCATATGTTGATTTTACAGCTCGACCTCGGCGAACTGAAAGTAACAGTCTTTACGAAAAATTAGGATTTAAGAAAAGAGAAACTAATATCTATCGATTACTTTTTGATTATGGAGAAGTCTAAAAAAATTGTTTTGTTTGATATTGACGATACACTTTTTGATACTGCAAAATTTATCAAAACAAACCAAAGCGTTTTTACTTCTTATCCAGATGTGGAAGAAACACTTGCTCATCTTAAGCAGATCGCAGAACTCGGTATTTTTTCCCAAGGAGATCTTGCATTGCAGACAACAAAACTTAACCAAACAGATATCGAACATTATTTTTCAGATGAGCATACTCATATTTTTCCTGATAAACAGCTCGCCTTGCAAGAACTTGTTAAAAAGTATAGTAAAACAAAAAAAGTTTTCTTTGTTGAAGATAGACTGCCCCTCTTATATGTTATTCATAAAGAGTTTCCGACCGCGTCTACTATTTGGATAAGAACAGGACGCTACGCTCCTACACAGCCAGCAATTGAAGGATTCTCTCCAACTGCTGTTGTTGATAATTTCCCTGATATAATTCCACTGATTCAAGATAGTTGAGTGGATGTTTCCTTTTGGAAGTGGTATATTCTAAGTAAGCTATTTGAATTTAAACTGAACAATAGAGTATAATACCATTTTATGGAACAGTTATTGGGGCTTACCATTTCATCTTTCTTCGTCACCGCAATCCTTCTTGTACCTTTTATTGATTTTCTCTACAAAGCAAAATTCCGCCGTCAAGCCCAAGTAACCAAAGATATGTTCAATAAGAGGACTCCTATCTTTGACAAATTTAATTCTTGGAAAGCGGGGACTCCTGTCGGCGGTGGACTGCTTGTACTATTGGTCGTTACTATCTGGACATTTTGGGGGTATGGTATTTTTAGTCTTGCTCTCAAACCGTGGGAAATCTTCGTTATCTTTTTCTCATTTATTAGTTTTGGATTACTTGGTTTTTATGATGATTTAAAAAAGTTGGTTGGCAAACGAGAGGGATTCTTTGGACTGCGTTTCAGACATAAATTTATTATTCAATGGATTTTGGCTTTTATTATCGCAAGTGTTTTTTATATGCAGTTGAAATATTCATTTATTTTTATTCACGGTTTTGGTATCTTTAATATTGGCATTTTTTTTATTCCCTTTGCAGCTTTGGTGATTGTTTCATTTGTAAACGCTGTCAATATCACAGACGGGCTTGATGGATTGGCATCTGGTCTTTTGATAATTTGTCTTTTAGCTTTTTTGGTTATTAACTCAACGCATTTGGATCAACAGCTTGGTATTTTTATTGCTGTTCTTATCGGAAGTGTTGCTGCGTTTCTTTACTTTAATATTTATCGTGCCCGAATTTGGCTAGGAGATGTAGGCTCGCTTTCTTTGGGTGCGGCGCTTGCTGTCATTGGGCTTTTAACAGGAAAAGTTCTTGCCTTGGCAATTATTGGCGGTTTCTTTGTGATTGAAGCTGGTTCATCAATGATTCAACTCTTGGGCAAAAAATATTTGGGTCGCAAAATTTTTCCAGTTGCTCCTTTCCATTTATATCTACAAAATAAAGGCTGGGAAGAACCAAAGATTG
>DASQPC010000051.1:0-17779 GCA_035644155.1 Candidatus Methylomirabilota bacterium | reverse complement strand
AGATCAGGAGATTACAGATTTATCGGCACAACTAGCAAGTGGGAGTGCTACAGAAGTTGATTCCTTCCCTTGTCGGTATGAGCATCTGCATTTTGATAAAGGACCAACCCATATGGATGGAACAACAGCACTTAAATATGTCCGTTCTCGTCATGCAGAAGGGATAGAGGGATCTGATTTTGCCAGATCAAAACGGCAAGAAAAAGTAATCAGTGCGTTTAAGGAAAAATTATTTTCAGCAGGAACGCTTCTGAACCCAGTAAAAATTGCAGATTTGGTAAAAGTATTGCAGGATAGTATTGAGACTGATATTAAATCAGATGAGTATGATGATTTTGTCAGACTCGCGCAAGAGTTTAAAGGTGTTCCAATTAAAAGTACAGTTTTGGATACCGGGCAAGGTGATCGTCTGGGACTCTTGATTAATCCACCTATTAGTCCAGAATTTAACAATGCCTGGGTGCTTTCACCACGTGCTGGCAATGGGAAGTATAATGAGATTCAAAAATATGTGCGATGTTTTATCGCAGGAAGTACGTGTATTGTGACAGAGACTGGCATTATAACCCCTACTCCAACTCCAACACTAACAGTACCTAAATCAGCAAAAAAGAACTAGGATGAAACGTAGGTTTAATGTGAGGTTAATTAATTTGATAAATCTTCGTCATTCCATTGTGATACGCCACTTTTCCTAGCTCCTTAAATTTGGTTTCATCCAATAGTGGATATTTTTGATATTCCAACGCACCAATAAACACGTACTTTACATTATATTTTTTCAATAAAGTATTTGCTTCTTTTACATCCGTTGTCTCATACATTGTCTTCACTTCATTAATTCTTGGTGCAGGAATATCGTATGTTCCTCTCCAGAGCCATTCATGCACTGTCCATCCAAGCACAGTTGGAAGACCAGTATTAGTTGAAACTCGTCCATAATCAGTATACGAATCGCCTTGTGCCTCCAAAATAATTGGTTGTCCTTTGATATGCTCATTGATCCAGTGGATTGCTTTGTAATCAGCAGGATACAATGTTTGTAAATACGCTGTGCCATTGAGTCCATAATATGTTTTTAAATTGCCATAATAGGCATTAATTGCTTGATAAGGATACAACATAACTACGATAAAAAGTAACAATGAAAAAAGAAAAAAGAGAGAGTAAAGAATTTTGGTTTTTGGTTTTTGGTTTTTGATTTCAGATATAAGACGTACCATAATATAGCCACTTGAAATTGCAAGCAACATAAATGCTTGAAAAACTAGTTTAAACATCGTATTGGCGCGGTAATGTGCAGGATAAATATCTTTGACATAAATAAATTCAGGGATAAGAATAAGAAGCGTTGAAAGGATAATCAAGAGGAGCACAAATTGATCGGTTGCGAGAAGTTTTTTAACTCTGAAAGTAAAGATAAGAAATGAGATAACAAAGAAATAGAAAAAGCCATACAATATCAGAAGTTCCCACCAAAGAGAATGCTGACAATGATTTGCCTCAAACAGAAATGGGCCTATTTTTTGTTTGGCAACCAAAAAATCTGGAATACACAGCACACCGATACCTGAAACAAAAGGTTTGAAGTTACTATTGTACGGATAAGAAAAAATGATAAATCCTAAAAGAACAATGGCAAACGAGAGAAGCGTTTTTTTGTAAGATATTTTTTTTTCAACTGCAAGATACAATAAAATAAGTGCTATAAGCAAAAAATAAATTGCACCATCCCATGCATTGGTCATATACATGATTGCCAAAAGAAAACTCAAAACGAGCAAGTGAGCATATTTGAGATTCTGGAGTCGTTTTATTTCTCCCCAGAGTGACGTCATTCTGGCTTTTCCAGAATCTTTTTTAGTATTTTTTTCTTCTAATTTTTCAATGAAAAAAGAAAGCGAGACGGCAATAGTCAGAAGAACAAAGGGAATATCAAGAACATGACCATGTAAGTCTGCGACTGTCCAAGAATAAATAGGAAATTCATGGATTGTATGGTAAATAAAACGGGTTGCATTTGGATACCAATAGTTATTGGGAAAAGAAAATGGGAGAAAAGGCAGCTGCCAGATTGGTACAGGATTTTCGTTTGGGTAAGCTTTGAAAAATGCATAGAGAATATGCAGATTGCCTCCAAGGGTGACAAGTAATGCAGTCAGCAGTCCTGCAGCGCTTCGTTTAATAGTTGATAATTTTACTTTTTCTCCTAAAAAGCTGTAGAGATTTGCGCCAAGTGAGAATGTTTCTGTAAAGCAGAACGCAAAGATACTGGACAACATTAAGTTAAATGTTACATTTGATGGAAGGTTGGATAATTTGGTGAGGACTGCTGTCATCAGATGACCAAAATAGTAATAATTGATAAAAAATGGTGTAAACCACATATCTTTTGGCGGGAAGTAGTCAGCTCGAAGAATTGAATTAATAAAGCCAAAATCCATGTATTTTTCAAGCCCATGAATATCAGGTGCAAAAGAATGAATATATGCCCAGAAAAAAAGTGCAGCAAGGAAAATAATTTCTTCAGTTGCGAAGGTAAACCAATGTTTTTTGATAATACTAAATGGTTTGGTTTTGCGAAGCAGGAATAAAAAGATTGCAGCAACAATCAAGAAAATACCATAACTTCCCCCAATCGAAAAAGGGACAATATGAAAGAGTCCAAGAAGAAAAATTGCATATGATGCTACAGCAAGACCGATAAGTTTGGCAAAAATATAGCCTTTATCAAAAAAGTTTTTAAATAAGACAAAAGTAAGTGGCAAGAATCCTATTCCCAAAAGGAATAAAACGAACCACCATTGTAGTGTTGCAAGACTATCTGAGAAAATCATACAAAAATCTCCGACAATTTAGAAATTGGAAAAATATTTTTTGCTAATGGTTGTTTGGTATGTACCTGATTGAGCCAGAAAAATTTCGTTTTGGGATTTCCTTTGGCAACATGTCTCAGAAGTGAAAGGTCATCATCAATATAAAAATCAAGGCGTAATTGTTTGAGGACTTCATCTTTAAAAAGATGCGGCTGTTTGTTGCCAAAGTTAAAATACATGTGATCAAAAATTGTATCGAGTTGATATTTTTGTATGAGACGATTGGTTTCTTTTTCTAAAAATTTATATCTACTTGAGATAAGATACAGTTTATTTTCTTTTTTGGAAATACTTTTGAGAAAGGCAAGATTTTCTTTGATAGGTGGACGAAGGAAAGGCAGGTGCGTTGCTTTACGAAAAAGCTGTTCTGGGTATGTTGGGATGCGATAGAGAAGAATGCCATTATCTTTTTGTTTATACATTTTATCGATGAGTTTGCTTGGGAAAAATGGCGGATAATCAATAAATATTTTGTCAAAGTCAAAACCGATATTCATAGAAGATGGTTTCTATTGTACTATGCAAAAAAGAGACTGGCAAGACTTCGATTATGTTACAATGAAATGACTTTTTATGAAATCCTTATGTTTTCTCGTTACTGGCGGATCGGGATTTTTAGGAATTAATCTTATTCGTTCTCTTTTCAAAAAAGGCGCAAGGATTACTTCTTTGGATATTGCACCATTTGACTATCCTGAAAAAAAGAACATTACTGTTATTCAGGGTGATATTCGTGATCCGCAAACAGTTGCAAAGGCAATGGAAGGAATTGATGTGGTCGTTCATTGTGCTGCTGCTTTGCCACTCTATAAAGAAGCTGACATTTATTCAACTGATATTAATGGTACAAAAAATGTTATTGAAATAGCATTCAAGCACAAAGTACAACGTTTTATCCATATCTCATCAACTGCTGTCTATGGTATTCCTGATCATCACCCACTTTTTGAAGATGACCCACTTGTGGGTGTTGGTCCTTATGGTAAATCAAAAATTGCAGCAGAAAAAACGTGTGTCTCTTATCGTAAAAAAGGCATGTGTGTCAGTATTATCAGGCCCAAATCATTTGTCGGGCCGGAGCGTTTAGGTGTCTTTGCTCTTTTGTATGATTGGGCAAAAGATGGACATAATTTCCCAATGATTGGCAGCGGTAATAATCGATATCAACTTCTGGATGTTGAAGATTTATGTGATGCAATTTATCTCTGTAGCACAAAAGATAAAAAGTTGGTGAATGATACATTTAATATTGGCGCCAAGGAATTTACGACAATGAAGGAGGATTATCAGGCAGTACTAGATAAAGCAGGATATGGGAAAAAGATTATTGGTTTTCTAGCAAAGCCTGTTATTCTCGGCCTTCGTATTCTTGAAGCATTTCATTTGTCTCCGTTATATAAATGGGTTTATGAAACTGCATCTGAGGATTCATTTGTCTCAATTGCAAAAGCTGAGAAGCAATTGGGGTTTAAACCAAAATATTCAAACAAAGAGGCGCTTCTTCGAAATTATAAATGGTACATGGACAATCTCAAATCGTTTGCCCATCAAAGTGGCGTGAGTCATCGAGTTCCTTGGAAGCAAGGTGCGCTAGGAATGATTAAACAATTATTTTAAGACGTTATTTTTGAAGTACTTGCCGATTTTACAATGAATTATCGCAAAAATTATCCAATTCGACACAATCATATAGACTGGAAATCCATAATAAGCAAAGGTCCATTGTTTAATGGTAAGTGTGGTAATAAGTCCGTTTAATCCACTAAGTAAATAAGCTTGCTTGCTTTCTGTTTCTGGAGCTTTATATGATTTAATAAGTGTCGGAATGGCCGCAATTGCATCAGATATAATAGCAAAAAAGATTGCAGTATTTCCTAACTTTGTAACAAACCACAAGAGTAATCCAAGAAGCGATAATATTCCACAAGCAATATCAAGCCGCGTTATTTTCCATGCAGCTTGTCTGTTGACAAATGACGCAAGAAAAATAATCAAAGGGACAAAGCCAACGCTAAAAGTCATCAGTGAAATAAGCCCAATGCCTTGCTTGAATTCAGCCGCAAATGCAATTAAAGGCGCAAGAGCCCAAAGAAACCAAGTTACTTTATTTGGTTTGGTTTTTCCTTTGAGTGTGTCAAAAAGATATTTGGCACCACCAATTGCATTGAGTAGCACACCAACAATAACAAATCGTTCATCAATCATAGACCCAAGTATAACATTTTTGGTTACCAAAGCATGACCCAAAATTCCTGCATGACAAGAATCTGAATGGCTTGCAGTAACAAAAAGCCGGCAAAGAATTTGGTTGCAAAATTTTTCTTTGTTGTTATGACATTTGTCACAAGCAAAATAAGAAATGGTGTATAGGGTGACCAAAGTCTTCCTGTTTCGCCGCGGACACTTCCTGAAAAATTAAGAATAAGAATCATAAGAAGAAAAGCAAGAAAGAGCGGATCGATTTTTGTTATCTGTTTCAGAAGATTATTTTGTGATAGTTGTTTGATTTCGGTTAAAAAAATAATTGTTATCGGAATTCCTGAAAAGACAAAAAAATCATACAGATTATAAAAAATCCAAATCGTGTAGGAGCGAGTATGGATATCAGGAACATGTTTCATAATTGTTTGTGTCACTTGCAAAAAGTTAAAGTGAAAGACTATCAGTAAAAAAAGAGGAAGCAAAAGAAAACCAAGTGCAAAAAATATTCCACCTTTTGCTATTTTTAATAAAGGTTTTTTATGGTGTTGATAGACTGAAAGAAAGAAAAAAATCGTAAATAAAATCCCAATTGGTAAAAGCGATAAATTAAAAAAAGCACCAAGAAATAAAACAAAGCCCGAGAGCAGTAACCAAAGAAAACGTTTTGTTTGCAATGCTTTGACAAGAAAGAAAAAAGCAGTAATTGAAAAAATATGCAAAAAGCAATCATTGATTGGAATAAAAAAAACGATTGTTGGTACGAGGGAAAAAAGGAAAAGACTTCGTGTTGCAACTTTTGTTCCATAAAGTATCTTTGCACTGGAGTAAAGAGGGACAAGAGAAATTGTTGAAAGAAATGGGATAAAAAATGAAGAGAAAATTGCGGTTGTCCTATCAAGTGGAGAAAGCGTATTCCAAAGCAGTTTGATATCACTATGGTTTGGATTAAAATGATTTGCAAATGTTACAACAGAAGGAAAAAATGAGAGCAGTTGTTTGATGAAAAAAAATAGGAGTATTGCTCCAGGTGGATGTGCTTTTGCGTGATACACAAAGTGCAACATTGTTTGATTGTAGTTACGCAAAAAGTCAGAGAGATTATGGATTGAAAGAGCAGCTGTAAAATAGCCATTGAGTTCGGGGTCAATAATTCTATGAATTAAAACGCTTACTCCTGAGCGACTAAAAAAAAGAATGCTTAGTTGGAAAACAAAACTAAAAAGCATAACAAGCAGCAAGAAAAGATGTGGATGTTTTTTTGTCAAATAATTTTTTGTTTCTGAAAGATAAAAGAGTTCCAAAAAAACTAGTAGTATAATAATTGGGAAATAGATTCGTGAAAGTGTATTTACAAATTGATAGGACCATTGCCATTCTGGTGGATATGGGGCAGGACCACGAAGATACGGACTTACATCAAATCCGATTGTGAGACAAAAGAGTAAGGTAATAAGTAGAATGATACGAAACATAGTTTTTAATTATATTAATAGATACGAGTAGAAAGTTCTTTAAAAGAAATTTGTTTGTCTTCCAAAGAAACAAAATATTTTATTTCTTTTTTGGCATTTTTATCATCATCAAAGTAGAGTGCGTTGATATCTGAGCCAGGAATATCTTGCAGATAATCCGCTGGCAGGATAGAAAAATGGACTTTTGTCAGTCCATATGCTTCTTGTAGAGTAAAAATATCAGTAAAATTGTACAGTTGGTCACTAGATAAAAGAAGAGAAACGGTTTTGTTTGGTGAATGATTTGCCAGAAACAATTCTTTAAGAACAAGAGCTGTTTGACTGTACCCTGTTTGTTTAAAAACTCCGATTTGACTTTGATAAAGATTGAGCGTGAAAATTCCAATCAATAGAATAGCGACAGCAAGACGAAAATAAGCATACTGGAAAAGCAACGAAAGACTTATGCCAGCAAAGATACAACCGAACGGTATAAAAAATATTCCTCGTGTGGTTGGTGCATAGGCGTAAGGAGACGTAAGAGCGATAACAAAAATGACGCTTAGGTATGTCAGGAGAAAAAGTCCATAGCTCTTTTTTCGAAAATTGACAACAACAATAATGCTTCCAATAAAAGCCAATATACCACTTATCACATCTAAATATGCTCCTGCAATAAAATGGTTATAAATAATGTCATAGTTTTTATAGTACAGGAGAAAATTATGCATGATGTTGATGATAATTTGTGAATTGTCATGAAATTCTTTAAAGAAGATAGTTTTTTTTGCTGCTGTATGCCAGTGCTGAAGATCAAAGAGACCAGGTAGTAAAAGAACAAGATAAGGCGTGAGAAGATAGAGCCAATAAGAAGTGAAGACGTGTGTTTTCTTTTTTAGCAAAGGCAATAATAATGGACACACAAAGAAAGGAAAGAGGGGGCCAATATAAATATAAAAAGATAATCCAAGACAAATTCCTAAAAATAGCATATGCTTTCTTGTCGGAGATTCTCCAACGAGAGATGCTGCATAAAGGCTTATCAAAAAAAGCGTAAATGCTTGTGGATTGACATAACCAATTTTGAAATAGTTACTAATATAAAATGAACTTTGTAAAAGAAGAGTACTTAGTAGCGCAGTATTTTCATTAAAAAGTTTTTTTACCCAAAGAAAGAAAAAAATACTTGCTGGAATGATAAGAATACTATTAGAAAGTCGCCAAGAAAAGTTAGAGTCGCCAAAAAATTTTAAAAAGAATGCCTGATATATGCTCCCAAGAACTGGATTTTCTCCATACACTCCTTGCATGCTAAATGGATTAATAAGAAAGTGTTGTCTTACAATATCTTGAGCAAAGGTATAAAAAGTCCATTCGTCTCCGATATAGGAAAATTTCCATGAGTTTATATTCCAAGAGAAAGAGATTAGAGCGAGACATGTTGTAAGTATGAGTACAATATATGAGCCAGGAATTTTTTTAATTTTCATATTTTTTAAATATCATCACTCTTGGGTGATCATAGACAGTGAATGATTCATCGGCCCATTGATCATTAATTGGAATGTTCAGAAAAGGTATAACTGGATAATCAGTAAATTCCGCGACTTTTTGAAAACCAAGTTTGCCTGAAAAGAGTGATTGATAGTAAAGAGCTGTTCTTTGATAACACCTGTCGGGTGGGAGTTTAGTGCAGTTTGTCAATTTCTGAAGGGGTGTATAGAGCCGATTTGATGCAATGATGATGTCGTCTGTTTGTTCAAGTTGCTTGTTGATAATTTGCCATTTCAAATCAGTATCAGGGTCATAGAGTGCAAGAGTTTGTGTTTGGTATTCTTGACTATCTGTAAGCGGCAGTTGATCATCCCAATGTTCAACCGTAAGTGTTTTGCCAACAGGAATATTTTGGTGGATCCAGAAAGAAGCAGAAACGCGGGTATTTGGTTTGCTATAAATATGCATAAAACTCATGGGCCATAGTAATAGCAAGATAAATAAAATAATAGAGAGTGCAGAGCGTAAAAAAATGTTTTTCAGGAGTTGATTCATAAGTTGTATTAATGTGAATGTGCTAAGTGCTGCAAATAAACAACAGAGTGGATAAAGAGGAAGCATATATCGCATAAAACCAATTGCAAATTTACCAACGGTAAAAAAGTATGCAGCAAAAAAAACAAGCAAAATAATTTCTTGTGCCCATTTCCCTTTTTTTCCTTTGCGAAGTGTAAGGTTTGTAAACAAAAAGAAACCAATAAAAGCAAGGACTCCAAGCATTGGTCCTAAGCCAAAAAAGAAAATATTTTTTAATTCATAAAAATAAGGAATTTTACCAACATATTGCAAGGTGTAGGGAAAGGTAAACGCATCATGTGTCATTGCAGATTGTTGTACTGTCTGCATCCAAAAGTTGGGAAAATCGATAAGAGCATATGGTTCGAGAATAAGAAATGTTCCAAATGTTACTCCACCAATAAGAAGAGCGTGGGTCAAAAGATGTTTAAGAAATGAGGGAATATAAGGCAGATAATGTTCTGGTTTGTGGGGTTGTTTCAGAAAGAGTAATAAGAAGTCAGCACTTAGCGCAGCTCCTAACGAAATCAGTAAAACAAGAGCACTCACTTTCGTTGCTAATGCAAATCCAAAAAAGATGCCAACTGTCAGTGCTTTTGAAAGGGATGGTTTTTCATAGAAACGGATAAGTTGATAAAGTGTTGCTACTATAAACAGAGTAAGAAGTGTATCAACAGCATAAAAATGAGAGAGTTGTATGGGAAGGACGCTAATACCATAGAAAAATGCAGCCAGCAGGCCAATTGTTTTTCCAAAAAGTTTGCGACCAAGGGCAAACAAAAGAACAAGTGTTAGCAAGTCACTGACTGCTGAAATGAAACGCCCTGGAATATTGATCAAAACATATTGAGCAAAATCTGGATTGATGGCAGTAAGACTTTGTCCGACAAAATAGAGAAAATAAAAAGGGAAACTGCCATAGGCAAAAAAGTGTGGATTCCAAGTACTATCTGGAGAGAGAAATTGCGAGAGTATTTGAGGAAGGTGGAGTTTGGTTGTCGTGAGAATAATTGCCCGTTCATCTGGATGCAAGTGATATCCTTGATCCCAGTTGCTATCATACAGACGAAGTGCTCCAGCAAAGAGAAGGATTACGAAAAGAATGAATTTGGTTGAAAGCTTGAGTTTCATAAACTTTCTCTATTGTACTCTGAGGAGATTTGGGGAGGCAAGGGTGATTAAACTCTTTGCTTCACAAGAAACATCATTATGTATGGGAAAATTTTTGCAATTTTTTTTCAGCAGCTGCTAAGTAAGTTGCATACTCGCGTTCATCTTCTTGATTTCTAGCGATCATTTCTGGTGTTTCTTTAATAGCAAAATCGAAGAAATCATCGTCTTTTTCATAGTCGAATTTTGTCACTTGACGTTCTGTAGGAGCAAGGTCACCCTTCCGTAACTTGCTGATATTAGTTAACATACTCGTTGCTAAATCATTTAGAAATCGTGAATTTGCAGGTGCCTTAGCTGCTGCGTTATCAACAAAGTCATGCAATTTTTGCCATTCTTCTTTTGTTGCCCATTGGGTCCATTCCAAATCAAGCCAATGAGTAGTTGGTTGATTATATAGACCAAAGTTTTCTGCTATCGCCCATTCGGGTAGCATCTTTTCAATCTCGGCTGTATGAGCTGTTTTTAGTCCTCGTATTACCTTAGGATTAATTTCTAGATGTTCCAATTGAGCGGCAATATCACGGGCATTGAGTAATGTTTGCGTAGTCACTTTGTTATAAGCATTGAATGTATCCTTATTGGTTGTCACTTCCGGTTGAAGCTTGGGATGAAGATGCGCTGTATTGTAGTCTTCGCTATCAATATTTGGCACATGGGCAAGTCGTATCGTAGTTAATGAGTGCCTAACGATATCTTCTACGCCTTTCTTAAGTGTTTTATTTCCTTTTGGTATGTTAGCAAGTGTTTCTGCAAACAATTCTCCGTCAGCAATAGCGAGGCCTGGCAAAAAAACATCCTTGCTAAATTCAAGACCAGTTGCTTGAAGTGTCTGCCTATACTGCTCGGCCACCAGCTCTTGATTAAACTGCAATTTACTTTTTTCTGTTGAAGGTATATCAAATGCTGCAAGTCCCTCTTCATTTGAAGGCTCAGAAGAAGGATGTAAATTTTCTTTTTTCAGCAGTGCAACAAAAAAGGATCCAAAAGCTACCGGTGCAACTTTGGAGAGATAACCTATAAGATCCTCAAGGTGTTTTATATGCCCTTCACCAGGCAACTCGGCTGCGCCGCCTCGGGGAGTTTCTCTTGGTGGTTCATTTCCTGTTCCCCCTGGAGCTTTTGATGGTGCATCTTTTGAAGTATATTCATCTGGAGCTCCTTTTTTAGGTATTTGCCTATGAAGAGGTTTATTTGGCTCTTCAATAGCTCCTCTCATCATTTGTTCTAAATTTGTACTAGATTTTTTTTGTTTGCTACCAGCAGGTGATAGAGGTAGCTCAACGCCTTTATGTAAAAATCTTGCAGGTATTCCCCATGGACGGATATTTTTTTTTGGTAAATCGGGTTGTTTCCTTGAATGTTCAATCATATTAGTAAGACTAGATTATAGCAGAAAGCTTACCTTTTGAAGTGAAGATAATACTTAATCTTCCTTTTTAAATATCATCACCGTTGGACGATCAAAGACATTTGCTGTTTCTTCAAAACTAAAAGTTGGATTTCCTAAGTATGTAATTTTGCAAAAAATGTCGCAAGGAGATTCATATATTTTTTTATATCCCAATTTGCCACTCAGTAACGCGTGATAGAATGCGTTTCCTTTTGGAAATTGAGTAGGGTTTTGTAGTCTGGTTTTGAGAATTCGTTGACTTGGTAAGATAATATAATCTGACCTTTTGAGATATGCTTGTAATATATCAGGTGTTGCTTCGACAGAATTATTATCAAGATCATAAAATTGAAAAAGATGCATTGTTGAGAACGAATTATTAAATGGTGTGATACCCAAGTCATACACCTCACTCAAAATTGGTGCTTCTGGTGGTATGGTTTGTTTTGCAAAAGTACTTGCTGCAATTCTGGTATCTGATTCCCAAAATGCAGTGACAAAATACGAGAAAGTAAAAAGAATATTTACAAAAATCACAATTATCATTGCGAGGAGCAAAAGGCAACGCGGCAATCTCGTTAGAGATTGCTTCGCTTTGCTTACAATGACGTCTGAAAAAATCACTGCGATAATCAGATAAACAAATGGCAGCGTTGGTATCATGTAGCGTGTCCATTTCGCAAAAAAGAATGCTTGCGAGAAGAAGAGAAGTAAGAAATAAGAAGCAAGAAGCAAGAAGGAAATGTGTCTATATTTGATTATGGTAAAAATGAGAGAGCAAAATGCAGGAATAAATGCCATCATGAGTACTGGATTGATGAGAAATGGATAAATATGCAAAAACTGAAAGAGAACTGGGATAGTATGAAAAAATTCACCGGTATAAAAAACTGGTAATGTTCCTAACACAACACCTGATTCATATTTCATGCTATCCCTAAATGCCTGAGGATCGATAAAAACAAACGGATTTGTCGTGCAGTAAATGACAAAGGTGATTATAAAAAAAAGAAAAAAACCACGTAACGTTCTTGCCGTTTTGTAAAGATGGTGTTTGTCTCTGTGGTGATAGAGTTCTTGAAAAAAAATAACAAAAAGGATAATGGGGATGATGGCAAGATGTGAAATTTTAATAGATACTAAAATACCTGAAACAACACCTAACAATAATAATGCTAGATCTGTTTTCTTGTCTTTATACACAAGAGACAGTCCCAAAAGAACCGTCGTAAAAAAGGTTAACCACATTTCAAATGTGCCAAAGTGCGCAAATTGCATAAAACCAGTACTTGTTGTTGCAAAAAATGCGGCCAAAACACCAACTGAATCATTTTTTAATTTTTTCCCAAGAGAAAAAAGCAACGGTACAAGAAGCGTTGCAAAAAGTGCAGAATAGAGTCGACTAATAATAATTGCTTGTTCAAAAGTCGGATTCAGAGAAAGAGGTAATGGTGTAAAAAAATGGCCAATCATGTTTATGAAAAGTCCTGTGAAATAGATTGTATAAATAGCTAAGGAGCCATATGCAAAAAAATGCGGATTCATTTGCTTGGGGAAATTAAGTTGCGAGACACTTGATGCGATATTTCGTTCATCGGGGTGAAAATAAAAAGGTGCTCCCCAATTGAGATTATAAAAATGAAAAAAAGCAGCAAGACACGTTAAGATAACAACAAAAATGATAATTCGTATTGGCGATCGTTGTAGCATAAATATAAATTAATATGCTTTTATTGTAGCTTACTTATGAGAAGATTTTGAGTGGGAATTACGAATCAATGAGCTTTGCAACTTTTTTTCCAAGTGCTACTGCATAATTTGTTCCGCGGTCCCATGGGTAGACTTGCTCAATATTTGCGAGATAGACGTTTGGTAGTGGCGTTTTCATTGAGGGGATCATTCTGGAATAGTTTGTTGGTATAACTGGTTGGGCAAAAGGTGCTTTGAATAATTCATAACCAATGAGATTTTTTTTGTAGTCGGGATTGATCTTGCGGAGAAATGGATCAAAGAGTTTTAATTTTTCTTCTTTGGTCATCAGAAATTCGGGATGAGTCGGGGGAAGATAATTGCCAAGATAGACAATATGCTCGTTGTCGTAATGCGATTTATCCATGTAATTGGTATGTTCAACAATTGCCATGACAGGTGAATTCGTATCACAAACACTAAGCCAATAGGTGTTATTACGAAAGAATGGTTTTTTAAGACGAAGAACTAAATTTGTTGCGCCGAGTCCTTTGAGCCGAACCATTTTCTGGGTGTAGTTTTTTGGTAATTGAGGAGCGGTTTTCATAAAAAGAAATGTTGGCAGCGTGAAGATGACTTTATCAAATGTATAACTTGTTGTTTTATTATTACTTTTTACCTGCAATGACGTTTTTTTCTCATTGGTTATTGCAATCAGTTCGTTATTAAAGAGTACTGTTCCTCCTTGTTGTTTAATCACCTTTACGAGATGATTCGCAAATGCCAAAAAACCTCCTTCCGGATAGGCAAGTGATGGTGTTCTTTTGGTAATTCTCGCCCAAAACCAAGCAAGTGAAACATCTCTTGCAAATTCTCCAAATTTGTTGCGAAATTGCGGTTCCCAAATCATTTTGTAAGCTTTTTCTCCCATCGCCTTTGGCAGAAAAGTACTTGCGTTAATTTTCTCAAGTGGCTTCCAAAATGGATTGTAGCGAAGCAGTCCGACAACTGCTGCCATACGAAATCGATCGATGAAAGAAAGTTCTGGAAATAGTAAGACTTCTTTTGGAGAATCAAATTGGTAGATTTTGCCATTCACATAGACGGACGTTTTCGGTCGTTTGATCAACACAGGATGCCCAATTTCTCGTGCTAATTCTAAGACAGCAGCATCATTGGTGAACCAGTGATGGTAATGCTTCTCAAGTGTCCATTCCCAAGCTTTCTCTTGGTAACCAACAGCCAGTCCTCCTGGATGTGGATCTTTTTCAAACACTGTGACTTCATGGCCTTGTTTGGTCAAATAATATGCTGCAGAAAGTCCAGTAAATCCTGCACCAATAATTGCAATTTTCATATTTTAGCTACTAATGCCCTTTTATACGGCAGTGAAGAAAAAAAGTAAAGCACCAATTCCAACAATTGTCACAACGCCAATGATACTTGCGATAAACGAGGAACTTCCTGTGACCGGAAGTGGTGCTCTGCTCACAAAAGTTGTTGTTGCTTTCGTTGGGGTTTTGGTAAGCGTGGGCGTTGCTAGTGTCGTGGGTGTTGTTGTCACCGTCACTGTTGGTGTAACTTTTGTTGTTGGAGTGGGTGTGGCGGTCGGTTTTGTTGTTGGTTTAGGCGTGGAAGTAGGCGTTGCTTTTGCTGTTGGGGTTGGCGTTTTTGTTGGGCTTGCAGCTGGAGAAAGAGAAGGCTCGGTAAATTGGCTTCCTTCTGCGTAGACAACAAATGATTGGGTTATTGTTTTGATAAATCCTTGGGCATCAGTTGTTGAAATAGTTATTGTATGATTACCCGGTGTAAGTGCGGTCGTCGGACGATATTGCCAATTACCATTGCTATCTGTCTGGACTGAGGCAGAAATCGCTTCGGAAGAATGGATGATGATGTCAACTTCTGCATCTGGGGCTGCTGTGCCTTTAAAAACTGGTTTGGGATCTTTAAATGATTCTCCATCCTGTGGATTGATAATTTGAGGAGTGGTACTTGTTGGTTCATCGCTTGTAGGGAAAGCTGCTGGTGTTATTGTTTCTGAAGCAGAATCTGATGCAGTTGGAGAAGGTGAAAGTGGTAAATCACTCACTGCAAAGTCATACTCTTTTGAAAGCGTAATCATCGGTACGTTTTCCGTCTGATTTCTCAGTAGAGAAACATGTGATTGTGCTGTTTGATTAACAATAAGAAGATGAAGTGTTATATCTGGCAATAAAGAAGCAAACGCGTTAAGTTCTTTTTTGCGAAGTGTATCAAGAGGCAAACGATAGCTTCCATCAGTAGCACCAAGCGTTGAAAGAAGTTGTGATGTATCAGTTGAGACATAGGCAATTGCTTCTGTTGGGATACTGCCATCAACAAGGGTAACATTTCCCGTAACAGGTGCTTGAACTGGAGCTTGATCAGAGAGTACTGGTGCGGTCGTAACAGTATAAGGAGTATTATTATTTGAAAAATTTTTATCTCCTGAAGTAAGAGTGAAATAATATTTTGTTGCCGCATCGAGGTGTCTAAGCGTAATATGATGAACAAAATGCGGTGCAGGGTTGCCTGTCTCTTGATCACGGTCGTCAAGTGCAATCTGATCAGTTTGTTGTGATTTGCCGTAATTCACTGAGCCAACCACGCTATCGTATGTTACGTAGGAAACAGTGAATGAGAGATCACTTATATTACTAATTTGGACGTTTTTAGGAATATTTGATACAGCTGCTTTGCTTCCAGTAAGAATAGCATTGCGACTTAGCCAACCGATAGTTGTCACTGAAAGGACCAAGAAAAACAGCCCTACAACCGAGGGAAGGCGTTTGTTTAAAAGATTATTCGCTACTATATTCATGGTGTAAGATTAGGATTAATTGTCGGTGTTGCTTCTGTTGAACCGATTGGTTGTGTTGGTGTGATTGTCCCACTGATACTTGCTTCTGCTTCTTGATCAAGATTAGGTAAAACAGTTGTGCGGTTTTTTAATTGATCAATCACATCTGTATCAAATGTTGGTGATATAGGAACAATTTGTATCTGAAGATCAGGAGAAATTGTTGATGTAACCCATGCATGATAGAGATTTGATCCAATCCATAAGAAAACAATCACAAAAAGTGAGCCTGAAAGAAATAAAATATCATTTTGAGTAACATGCTTATTTCTCATTGCTTTACATACTCCCTTCCTTTAACCGTTATTGTCAGAATATTACTTTTTTGATCTTTCGTAAGTCCGAGGGATTCGATTGTGACAATGCGATTGAAGTGCGCAAGTGATGCTGCAAAATGTATCATGTTATCATATGCGCCTTGTGCTTCAAGCGTAAAGAAAAAAGAAAATCCTGCTGTAGATGGCTTTTTGTTGCTTGCTAATTGCACCTGACCAACTCGTAACGAAGTAATGCTAACGTTCGTGTCTTTTGCAAGAGATTGGATTTGGCCAACCAAATGCGTCACTTCTGCCGTTTGTGGAATAGCATTATAAACAATTGGTAGATCACTCGTGAGATTGTTATATTGTTGTTGCAAATGACTCAGATTGTTCATTTTGGTTGTAAGCTGTTGATGGACAAATGTACTATCTGATAATTGTTTTTGTAATGCAATAATGGTTGCAAAAGTAGGATTAATGGCAAAAACACCTAAGAACGAAAGCGCAAGGAAGGTAAAAATAAGCATAGTAATTGCTTTGTTACTTTCTTTTTTCATATCTGGCAACAGCTTCAGATATTCCCGGTATTTACTTGCTGTAAGATTATCGAAATAATTTTTTGGTAATTTCATATAATGTTTCTATTGTTGCGTACCTGGTTTTTGTGTTGGTTGTACGACAAATGCCGCATTTTTTAATTGTCCTGTAATACTCACATTAATAATTGCACTTGAAGTTTTATTTTCAACGCGATCAACGCTCACGCCCGTAATATTTGGATAATTTTTCAATGCTTGAGTAAAAAGAGAGAGCGAGGTCGCTGATGGGGCTTGAACGTCAATTTCGGCAGTATTGGTTCCAACGATAAGATTTTTAAAAGTAACTTTGTTACGGCCCATATCAATAATATCTTTAGTTATGGTTAAGGTTGTATCGCTCAAAGTATCATATTGGTCTACTGATGCGAGTCTTGCCTGTAAATTGCGATAGGTATCTTCGCCGCTTTTAAAATTTTGGACAATGATACTTTCTGTTTTGATTTTGTCATGCAGGTCAATGATTTGCCTATCAAGTGAAAACCGATAGGCAAAAACGCTTAAGGCAAGTGTTTCGGTAACAATAATAAGAAGGCGTCCTACTGTTAGTGCCCAGCCCAAAAAATCGTTAATAAGATCATCTCCTTTGTTTGGAAGAAGGTTAATACTTTTGATCTTTTTTTTCTTTTCCATAACCACACCACCACGAACAAGTGGCTTAATTCCAGTCTAGGCAGTTTGAGGGGAAAAGTCAAAGAAGAATACAGCCTTTTTTTACAGCAAGTAATATGGTATACTGAATTTGTTCCCGAGAGGGAATTTTATTTATTAGAAACTTATGGCTGACGCAAAATCACGAATTTATCCTTTAGATCGTATCCGAAATATCGGTATTATCGCCCATATTGACGCAGGGAAAACTACAACCACTGAACGTATTCTTTTCTACACAGGCCGAACGTATAAGATTGGTGACATTGATGAAGGAAATACTCAGATGGACTGGATGGCACAAGAAAAAGAGCGAGGTATTACAATCGTGTCCGCTGCAACAACTGCTTTTTGGACACCCAAGACAGGACTTTTTCCTGATATTGAACATCGTTTCAACATTATTGATACTCCAGGTCACGTTGATTTCACGGCAGAAGTAGAACGATCACTTCGTGTTCTTGACGGAGGTGTTACTGTTTTGGATGCTGAAGAAGGAGTGCAATCTCAATCAGAAACAGTCTGGCGGCAAGCTGATAA
>DASQPC010000050.1:0-15715 GCA_035644155.1 Candidatus Methylomirabilota bacterium | reverse complement strand
CCCTCTCCCACCGGAGCAACCTACTGTACCCCTCAGAATCTACAAACACTTCTTACCCTTAGTCCCGCAGCAGGAAACATTTATGGAACATTCACCATAAAAAATATTTCACAACAAACTTGCCAAATCATCGGAAATAATGACATCACACCAAAGTATAATACCCAAACAGTAACTAATATTAATATTTCACGGCTTGGAATAAGTGCTCCACAAATTTTCCAATTGTCTTCCGGCCAAACTGTTTATTCTCAAGTACACTATCCAAATGGGCCACAATGTAGCACTGGCATACAAACAACACCAGTAACCTTTAGCCATCAACTATCACCTCAAAACACGATAACATTTGCAAATCAAAATGGGACAACAGCGGAAAACGTCACGACTTGCAAGGCGCAAGCAGATATAACAACAATGCAAATTTGGAATCTCTCCAGTCAACCAATTACTCCGTAAACGATGGCGTTATCCTTCTTGTAACACTGCTAAAATATTTCCTGCTGGATCTTTAAACCAAGCGATATCTGGTCCTTGCTTTGCTGAAATACCTCTGGCAATTCCTTTTTCATCTTGACCAAACCCTTCATATGTTTCGAAATTGACGCCACGTTTGGTTAGTTCATCCACTGCTTCATCAATATTCTCCACCACAAAGTTTAAAATAGTAAAAGTGGCTGGTTGATGATTGTCTTTTGCATAGATAAATATCTTACCACCACCTGGTAGCTGAAATTTTAGCCCCATATTTTCATCTTCCAATTTTAGTTCTAAGGTCTCTGTATAAAACTTTTTGGCTTTTTCCAAATTATCTACTGAGAAACCGCTAAATGCTGCTTTTGCGTTAAACATACTTAATCACCTCCTTTACATTACTGTTTTTTCAACTCCGGTAATAAATATCCAAGGAATTGCAATGGTTGAGATAAGCGCTATAATTGCTAGATTTCTATTATTCTTTAACATAAATAATAATTATACCCACCGAGGAGAATTACACACAGTTAGAGAAATTTTTGTACGTTTTGTACAATAGCATGGATATCTTCTTTGTTAAGATAACCACTTGCACCAAGTTGTTTGGTTTTTGCAAGATCTTCAGGTTGCTGGAGTGTCGATGTTATGATCACTTTTATATCTTTCAAATTCGGATCTGCTCGTAATTCTTGCAATGTTTCAAAGCCATCTTTCACCGGCATAATTAAATCAAGAAGGAGTAAGTCAGGTTTCTTCAGACGAGCTTTTTCCAAAACTTCCTGACCATTTTCCGCAAGAGTCACATCAAAACCTGCGGCACTCAATTTTGCTAAAAAAACTTTACCCAAAAATTTATCATCTTCACCAACTAAAATTATCGCAGCCATAATGTTATCTTACTATCTTGTAAAGATTTTCACAAGACCTGACAGGAGATCAAACTCCAAACTTCTTCCAACAGCTCCTCCAAGATCTTCGCTTTCAATAATAATACGCATATCTGCCAAAATTTTTTTAATTGCTAATCCATTTTTTGTTCCAATATCAGATTTGCTATCAAATGTCGCAAACATATGCGCTCCACCGACAAGTTTTACGCTAAGACCCTCTTTGCTTACTCCTTTTTTCTCAAGCTCAATAATAATAAAAGAGAGAGCAGTATCAGCAAAACGGAGAGGATTTAACTTGTCACTTTCTGCATGCGGTAACATAATATGTAGCAATGCTCCAATTTTTTGTTTTTTTTCATAGAGACAGATTGCAACACACGAACCTATTCCCTGAGTAACAAGAACTTGTGGCGCTATTCCTATAGCAAACCCTGATGTATTAACAACAATTTTTTCATTCATGTTACTGCGGTTTTTTGTTTGCAGGCATTAAGAATTTTTTCTGTAGAAGTTGGGTCAAACAAGAAATAGACACTCCCTCCAACCAAAAACGTATTCACCATAAAGCTAATTTTTAAAAGAAGAATGGTATCAGTCTGTCCTCCCAACTCAGACATAATTTCATTAATAACTGCCCGAAGCATATCAGTTGCGCTTAGAGGAACAGATTGAGAAAATTTCATCTGAAGAAATTGAGACAAAGCAGTTAACGAATTTCCTACCAAAATATTTGCAATCTCTTCAACAACCGATATCGTCTGCGTTTGCATAATTTCAGATGCGAGTTTTTTTGCATCTTCAGGAGTAAAGAGAAACACAACGACACCAGTTGCGTCACCACTGATTTTTATCGCAACAGTTGTCATGATTTGTTCTGTAGTCCCCATAAGATCGGGAATCCCCTCAATTGAGGCAGTACGAACATCAGGAACCTTCACAAATACTTTTTGTTTTAACAGCTTGGACAATGCTTCTGAGGCATTTCCTCCGCCAATAGTCGCTATTTCTGTTAAGATGTCGTGTTCAAGATCATTAAGTATCATATTATTTATTATAGCAACCCTTGTGGGTTAATAATCAATGCTGCTTGTCCATCCCCCAAAATAGTAACACCTGCAAATAACGGATTACCTTTGAGTATTTCTGATGCTGGCTTGATCGTTACCTCTTGTGTTTCGATAATTTCATCAACGACCAGACCTATTTTTTGCTTATCAAAAGCAACAACGACAACAAAAATATCATTGGGGACAGATTTCTCTAGATTCTCTAAAGAATTGTGATGAAACAATGCTTTAAGCCTCAATAAAGGTATCTCAGTTTCTTCAAGCACAAATGCTTCTTGATTTGCCGTCTTTTTTATATTCGCAGTACTTACTTTAATCGAGCGATCGATAGCCGCGGCAGGGACAACATATTTTGAATTCCCTACTCTCACTAAGAGAGCTTTTGTTATTGCCAAAGTCAAAGGAAGTTTTAAATAAAATGTCGTTCCCTGACCATTTTCTGAAACAACATCAACAGATCCTCCACACTCTTCAATAACTTTTTTAACGACTTCAAGTCCGACACCTCGTCCAGAAATTTGCGTCACTTTTTCAGAGGTGGATATGCCTGAAAAAAGTGCTTTTTTTAGGAGTGACTTATCATCGGTTGTAAGATTCACTTTTTTGGCGACAGCTTGCCAATCTATGCCGGTTCCATTATCAGCAACACTGATAACAGCAAAATCTTTTTCTCGCTTTGCTGTTAAAGCAATCGTGTATGTTTCATGCCGCGCTGAAACAGGAATGCCATGGCTGACAGCATTACGAATCAGATGGATGAGGGGCTCATCCAATCTATCAACAATCGTCCGATCCAATTCAATATCCTCACCTGTTATTTTCAACTCAATCTGCTTTCCTTCTTCCCGTGCCAAATCCCGCACAGCACGAGGCAAGTGATCAAAAATCATTTTGACCGGTACAGCCCGAGCCTTCATAATTTGGAATTGTAATGCGTTAATATTTTTCCCTGTTTGATCGTAATATTCTTGAAGTTCTGTATTTTGTAATTCATGCACAAGCCTTTCCAATTGCAAACGATGGACTAATAATTCTTCAAGAAGATTCATCATTTCATCTAATTGTTCAACTTTTACAGGAATTGTATTTATTTTGAGTGAAGTATCTTGGTTTGTTTTATCAGATGTTGGTACATCATCAGATTGCGGCTTTGCAACTGACGCCTGAGATTCTTTTGGCACCTCAGGTTCTGTCCGCGCGGACTTACCAGCTCCTTCTGTTTTTACACCAGTTATTTTTTTTAATTTTTCTGCATAAGAGGATAAATCAACTTCTTTATTTTCTTTTTCAATCTGATTCAGAGAAGCAGTTAGTGCATCAAAAACTTGGAAAAGTACATCTGCCAATTCAGGAGTAGCTTGTAAACGATTTTCTTTAATTTCAAAAAAAACATCTTCAACTGCATGACAAAGAAAGCCTGTAGACAGATATCCCATAGCTGCGCTTTGACTTTTTAAAGAATGCGCGCTGCGGAAAATCTCCCCAATAGTATCTTTGTCGTCAGGTTTCTTTTCTAGCTTTAAAAGAGATGCATTTAACGATTGGAGATATTCTTTTCCTGTTTGTAGATATAAGTCTTTGTATTGCGATAAATTATCATCCATAGCGACATATTTTTTATCTAGTTAGCTGTTTCTTGAGTGATTTCCTCAACAGCTGTCTCTATAATTTGATCAAGTGGCACAATTTTGTCAGCAAACCCATGAGCTATCACTTCCTTACCCATACCAAAAACCACTGAACTTTTTTCATCCTGGACAATTGTCTGCCCCCCAGCTTCTTTAATTGATTGCATACCCGCCAACCCATCACTGCCCATCCCTGTAAGAATAATTCCAACCGTATCTTTCTTATAGACATGCGCAACAGATTCCATTAGCTTATCAACAGAAGGAGTTAAAATATCATTATTTTCTCTGATTACAATCTCTACTTCATTTTGTTCTGTTTTTATTACCTCCATATCAACACCACCAGGGGCAAAATAGATAACTCCTGGTAACACTCTTTCTCCTTGTTGCCCTTTCTTAACGGGAAGATTGCAGCTTCCTGCGAGTGCTTCTGTTAACGATTGCACAAATTTGTCCGGAAGATGCTGCGCAACCAAAACAGGAACTGAAAAATTAACCGGTATCTGAGGCAAAATATGTTCTAATGCGACTGGTCCGCCAGTTGACGAGCCGATGACAATAACTCCTGCTTTTTTTTCTTTTTTAATAGAAGCAGCTTGCGGTAATTTTTTTAATTTATTGGTGTCGACGATTGCTGCGACCTTGACTTTTTTGATAAGTTCCTGGCCAATCATAAAAATAGAACCAGAAGGCTTAAGCACAAAATCAACAGCTCCTGCGCGTAAACAATCAAGTGTAAGCGTTGCTCCTTCAGAAGTATATGAAGAAACCATGACAACAGCAGGCGGATTAGATTTCTGCATGATCATCTTAAGAGCAGCCAATCCATCTAAATTTGGCATAACAACATCAAGAGTAACGACATCAGGATGTGTTTGATCGATTTTTTCAAGTGCCTCTAAACCATCAGAAACTTCCCCTATTACTTCAATTTGTTCATCAGCAGACAAAATATCTGCAATGACCTTGCGCATATAAGGGCTATCATCCACAATCAAAACTCTTATCTTTTCCATAATGCTTATGCAGGCAACAACTCATTTAAAACTTTTATGACTTGTGTAGCATCAAATGGTTTTACAATGTAATCTTTGGCCCCCAAACTTTTTGCTTGCGCTATGACTTGCTCTTGTCCTACCGAGGAAACGATGACAACTGATTTCGCTGTGGCGCCAATATCTTTCAATGCTTGAATACCATCTTTTTTTGGCATAACAATATCAAGTAATACCAAATCAGGCCTCTCAGTTGTAAATAGAGCAACAACTTCTTCACCATCAGCTGCTTCTATAATTTGCGCATCTTTCCAATTGCTTTTTGCTACGATATCTTTTAGGATTGTCCGCATAAACGCACTATCATCAGCAATGAGAATTTTCATATTTCTATCACCCCTTTCATGTCGTAATTGTACCTCCTTCATTTTGAGAAACTGCCGCCACTTGATTTGCTATGTTGTCACCAAGCATTTTCTGCAAATCGAGGAGTAATAATATTCTCGCAGAAGATTCAGATTCTTTTGCTTCTCCAAGTACGACCACACCTTTTATGTAATCAGCTGCAATTTTAGTTGTTACTAACTTTGGTGCTGGCTTGATCTGATCCTCTGAAACTTTTAAAACTTCTGTTACTCGATCTACCTGGACACCAAAAAGTACCTTTTTCTCATTCTCTGTTATGATAATATGCTGCGGGGCAATTTTTGTCACTCTTTGTAAATGAAATCCTTTCTCAAGATCTAAAACAGGGACAATTTTCCCACGCAAATTAATAACGCCAAGAATAAATTCGGGACTGTTTGGAACAGGTGTAATTTTTTGCAGCGTCACAACCTCATAAATATCAGTTATTGAAAGTCCATACTCCTCATCATCTAAAACAAAAACAACTATCTGCTTCATGTTTGTGTGTTGCTCATCTTGGCTCTCCACTCGTGGTTCTATTGTTTGGTTGTTCATATGACTTTGGTTGTCCCGCCTGTTGTTTTTTCTGCGGAGTTTTTCTCTTCAGGAATATCGCTGAAGTGCAGATGGGATTGTTTTGTTGTCTCATTTTGCTCAGGCTGTATCGTATCTTTTTTTTCTTCTTTGTTAAATTCCCCATGACTTAGCATATTTGAAGGAATGTTCTTAATTACTTCGCGAGGAGTTACTTTTTTTTCTCCTCCTGTGTCTTTTTTCCCTGTCAATTTTTCCAAATCAGACGAGAGCTTCAAGAGTTGAATAGCAATAGCCGCTACTTGTTGGTTACTTGCGCTTTGTTGTTCGACAGAGGCAGACAATTGCCGAACTCCTGACGTGTTCTGCGCTGCAACAGAAGCAACGGTGTTTATGTTTTTTGCAATTTGTGTGACGGCAGCTGCTTGTTGTTGTGTGCCAGCTGATAATTCTTGAATTTTACTTGCTGATTGCCCTGCTGTACTGGCGGCATTTTTACTTGCTGCAAGTATCCCCTCAACGATACTTTTAATTTCAATCGCAGACTTACCCGAACCTTCAGCAAGTTTTTTGACCTCATCCGCTACGACTGCAAATCCACGCCCCGCCTCCCCTGCTCTTGCTGCTTCAATCGCGGCATTAAGAGCAAGCAGATTAGTTTGTTCAGAAATATTTGTAATTGTTTCAACAATTTTGCCGATTCTCTCTGAAGATTCTCCTGCTTCTTGTACAATCTGAGACGTTTTAACTGCCGTTGCTGCTGCTTCCTGGGAAGCGGCTGATATTTGTTGTGTTGCAGCTGACATTTGTGCAATAGCTGTTGATACTTGTTCTACTTGTTTTGATTGCTCAGCTGCTCCGGAAGCAATTTGTTTGGATACGGCTGCGTTTTGTATTGCTGCCGAAGATGCTTGTTGTGTCGAAGCTGAAAGTGTCTGAGAGATATCAGTCAACTGCATAATCGCTTGTTTTATAGATCTTAAGACAGTATTAGGAATGATACGAGATAACCAAAGCGCAATGAATATTGTGAAAATAAGTATGATCGTGATCGTAATAAGAAACATTCTCAAATCATCAGCATTTTTCGCTACAATATCTGATTGTAATTTTGCTATCTCATGATGATGCAAATTAACAAATTTATTCGTTGTTTCACTAATATGATCACCCAGGACATCTGCTTTTGTCCATACAACAGCAAGCCTTGGATCAGCATTTGGACCAGCTATTGCTACTGCTTTCGGAGAAAGAGTATCGTAAATAGCAAAAAGGTCATTGACAGCAACAAGATACTCTCTTGAATCTGATTCAAGGCTTGTAAAGAGAGCCTTCTCATCATCAGGTATACCACCAGATTGATTTTGCTCGATATGCAAAAAATTATCTGTTAGTTTTGTAAACGTTCCTATATCTTTGGTAAAAGCCTGTCGTTCATCTTTTTTACCAAGTAAATATCCTGAGACATCATGGGCTGCATGCCATTTGTTTACATCAATATCTTGCAATGTATCTAATACGGTATTCGCTTGTTCAATCGCATTTTCATCGAGACTTGTGTTTTGTGTATCTATCACACTCACCAATATAATAGCTATACTACTTACAAGAACAGTTGCAACCATTGCCGCCAATATTTGCGCTTGAATTGTTTTGAGAAGGAGGATATTTTTAATCCAATTCATAGAAGTATACAATTATTGTTCCATGTCTGACACTCTTATGTCAAGCGGTGAAAGTAGAATCTTGCTGTATTGACTTTTTTATAATAAAACCAGTAGTATAAATACTCATGAAGCAAAAAGAATCAACACCAAAGGATGTCTGTCCCAAATGCGGTTCACCACTTGGTGAAATAACCCTTACCAAAACAGGAAAAAAACTTCAGAGATGTTCAAAAGGCTCTTGGGATCCAACGACCAAACAAACAATTGGCTGTGATTATGTCAAATGGCTTGAAATAGAGCCAGAAGAACTTGATGAAAAATGTCCCAAATGTGGTGGTAAATTGGTAATGGCTGTAACTCGATTTGGCAAAAAAATGAAGAAGTGTTCCAATGGCAAATGGGATACAGCAACCAAAAAAGTCATTGGCTGTGACTATGTTGAGTGGATAAACGGAACGACAGAACCACTCGATGAAGAATGTCCTGAGTGCGGCGCAAAGCTTGTTCTTTTTACGACTAATTCTGGGAAAAAAATGAAAAAATGCAGTACTGCCGGCTGGGACAGCAAAAATAAAAAAGCAACCGGTTGCACGTATATCTATTGGCTCAAACCTTCTGAATATCCACAAAAAGAACAAGAGTACGACAATGGCGGCGAAGAATTCTTACCACCAGAACCGGAAGGATAAATCAATTTGAAATTAAAACGTTTAGAATGTTTTCTTGAAATTTCTTACTTTTATAGAAAAATCAAATATATTTTTCGGAACTTCAGGGTCATTAGAGCATATTGCATGAGGCTTTTCCCAGAGAGAAGATTTACCGCGGTCTACATCTTGAAATAGTGATGGAAATATACTAACAGCAGGAATTTCAACATTGGGTCTACCGGAAAAGACATAGCCTGTGAAAAAAGGGTATTCTGCTCTGAAGACATGCGCACCTGCCGTATGCGCTTCTATTTCATGCCTATCTTCATAGTATTGTCCATTTGCAAACAATTCTGCGCTTGAAGTAGGAGGATCACCTTTATGAAATTGCACTCTATGCATGGTTTCATGCCCACCAATTATAGCCATCAAATGCACTGGTATTAATCCATTCTTGCCTTGCATAACATCTAAAGCAAACCCAATACTATCTGTTTCAGGATAATATATACCCACGACTTCTACTTCTTTTCCTGTTTTTGGATCGACTACTCCATGTCCCTTTATTTTGTTAGAAAAAACAAGTCGCATGGTCGTCTTTTCACCAACATGATGATTCCATACAAGAGCCGTAGCCCTTTTGGCTTGATCAATCAAATTTTCTGGAGTATGGCCAAATCAGTAATCTCAAACTTTATGGGACTTCCTTTACCTCCCCTTTCGATACGTGACATAGGAGTAATTATACCAAAAGAATTATCATACATCAACCTATAGTAATATATCGCTACTTTGTTCTTCTCTGTGCCTCAAGCTGCTGGAGAGCAACTGTAATTGGAGTTGCTAACAAATCCGCTCGGGTGAACAAACCTCCGGTTGCTTTACCATGTGGATCTTGAGGATTCTCGGGATCAAAAATATGTCCAGCTGGCTTGTTAAATCCAGTCGCTCTCGATTGTTCAAAAAACGTAACTCCATGGTTTGGACCAAGGGCGACTCCTGCTGAATGAGCAGCAGCCCAGTCTCCTTCCCAATTTTCAACATAGACAAATGCTGTATCAGTTACCACTTCTTTTGGAGGAGTACCGCTGATTCGGGAACGAAACTGCGCATTCTCAATACCAACCACATAGTCATAAGGAATAGGATGAGGTTGCAGACTATTTCTCTCCTTAACATACGCTGCTCTGTTTGCAGCTCCGCGATATCCTTCTTCTACAGTTTGCACGACAACCGGCTGGGGATTCTCAAATGATGGAGAATCTTGTGCGTAAATAATTATAGGAGGACTACTTTGTCTATGTTGCCTATCTGCAATAGCTGCTTTCACTTCAGCTACTGATAACTGTGGACCTGTGTATTCCGTTTGTTTTCCAACATTTTTTAAGAGAGTATGACCGCTTGAATCAATTCGATCGGGTACTGCTACAAATGAAAAGTTTGGAAAACCACTTTGCTCAATAGAAACCTCCATATCAACCGTTCTTGGGGATTCCCTGCTTGGTTGCTTGTGATCTCGAAGTACAATAATATGTCTTTGTGTATCAAAAGCAAAAGGAATTGTCGCTTGAACGGCTTGAGTGGTCCCATCGATTTTTGGTCCTGCTAGGGAAGCAAGTAAGACAACTGTTTCTGATCTTTTAGATGTTTCTAGACTTGCCATATTTGACTAACAAATTGGCAGATGGGATACCAAGCACACGAAGCATCTCTCCAATTGTGGTAATTCCTTCAATGATTTTCTGAATTGCTGATTGTCGCAAGGTCTTTACATTTTTTTGACGAAGCAAATCATTAATAAAAACAGCGGGCTTCTCTTCCATAATGCTTGCTCTGAGATCTTCATCAACAATAATAATTTCATATACCCCTGTCCTTCCAATATATCCCAATTGTTTACAATTTTCACAACCTGTTCCTTTATACAGAGTGGTTACTGATGCTCCCTGCGTACCAAGAAATAGTTTTTCCTCATTTGTCGGTTGATAAGCTGTTTTGCAAGACGTACATATTTTTCGAAGAAGTCTTGCTGAGATAACTCCTTTAATGGCCTGCGCAATAATTGAATTGGGGATGCCTAATTCTTTGAAGCGGACAATAAGTCCTGGCATATCAAATGTATGAAAGGTCGAAAAAACTCGCGTTCCAATAAGGGAAAGTTGTGCTGCCATTTGCGCAGTCTCCGCATCACGAATTTCTCCAAGCATCACGACATCAGGATCTTGTCTGACAATTGAACGCATAACTTTACCAAAAGTTAGACCGTTTGCCTCATTGATCTGCGTTTGTCGCATATGTGGCAAGTGGTACTCAATAGGATCTTCAACTGTCAAGATATTTCGATCAGGATTATCTAAAATATGCAAAATAGAATAAAGAAGATTTGTTTTGCCTGAGCCAGTCGGCCCTGTAGCAAGAATAATTCCCGACTCGCTTGCAATCAATTTTATCATTTCTTCAAGTTGTGTGTTATCAAATCCCAGGTCCTTTAAATTAAGCAGTGTATCTTCTCTATTATGAATACGACAGACAATCGCCTCTCCAAAAAGTGTTGGTAATGTTGATACCCGGATATTGTAGGTCCGATCTCCCGAGACATATTCCAAGTAACCGTCTTGCGGAAGACGATGTTCAGTGATATTAAGGGATGATAATATTTTTATTCGAGAAACAATTTCTTCTTGTTGTTTTTTGTCCATTTTTTGAGCGGGGTGTAAAAGTCCATCAATACGAAATCTCACAGTAAAAAAATCTTCTCCCGGTTCAAAATGCATATCACTGACTCGTTGCTTGAGGGCTTCAAGAAAAATAGCGTTCACGAGATTATCAGCGCTTTGTTGTCCAATGAAGGCATTTTGATTATTCTGATCCATACATCCATTGTTCCATGGACCAATTTACTTGTCAAGGTTGCGACATCCTTGAGGACAAATAATAGTACCATCAGCAGTTAAACAGTTATCGCAACAAATAAAATGCCGGTGACAACTATCATGAGAACAATTAACGTACTGCTCACTGATTTTTCCACAAATAGTACAACGTCCGATCATTTTGTGTTTTGGACTATCTGTTTCAAATCCAATTACTAGTCGATTATCAAAGACATATAACTTTCCTTGGAAATCTTCATTGGGATATTTTTCCATATAAGTCACAATACCATCCAACAATTGATAGACATCTTTAAAACCATATTTGAGTAACAAACCTGATGCACGTTCGCATCGAATACCACCAGTACAAACAGTGACAATCGGGCGATCATTATATTTTTTAAGTGATGAGAGGACATCTGGTAAATCTCTAAAATTATCGATATCAGGCAAAATAGCATCTTTGAAATGGCCGCTTTTGTGCTCATAATTATTTCGCATGTCCATGATATAAAACTTTTTTCCTGAGGCAATCCAATCATGCAACTCTTCAGCTCTCAGATATTTTCCTGTCATGATGTTTGGATCAACTCCCCACTCGCTTGTCTGATCGCTCACCAGATCTTTTCGTACACGTACTTGGAGCTTGGGCAATGCATTGCCAGTTCCAATACTTTTTTTGAAAACAATATTCGCAAATCGAGGATCTTGTTTCATACGATTGATATATTCGTTTGTATTCTCAAGCAATCCTTCAACAGTTCCATTAATTCCATTTGAAGCGATAATAATCCGTCCCTTAAGTCCCAGCTCTTCACACCAATCACGCTGCTGTTTGCAGACTTTTTCTGGATCATCAATTGTTACATACTTATAATAAAGCAACACTTCATATGTCATAGGACAAATTATAGCATTTTCTCTATGCTAAATCGGTCATTGTAAGTTCTAGAAACGATCGCAACCCCTAGGTGAGGTATGATTCACTTCCTGAGGTAAGAAAGGAGGTGGATAATGAAGCATACAAAGATAACGCAAACAGAGAGAGAACTCTTAAGTCAGTGGAAACAGGAAGGGTTATCAAACAATGATTGTGCCAAGAGGTTGGGTCGTCATGTTTCAACAATTGGTCGTGAATTGACGCGGAATAAAACGAGGGTACGAGTTGGATAAAATCTGTTGCCATAGAATCTCCTCTTACTGAGATTCCATTATGTATCGCGACTTATTCAGTCATGGAGCTATTTTTGGGGAAGTGTCTCAACGAGATCGTTTTTCTTTTCAATTTTTTTATAGTGTTCTTCTGCTTCTTTGCCTGCTTTTTGAGCCTTCTCTTGGACAGTATTCATTACCTGCTTTACTCCTTTAAAAATTTTCTTACGAGTATCTTTATGAGCAAGTGCAGCGCCTGCCGCTGCCACCACTGCCCCTTTGAGAATCTTATTTGCATTTGTCATAATTTTACTGTAAACAATCTCTATAAAAATCACTTAAGAAAGCAATGAGGATTTTGTAATAATACTAAGCTGAAGAAAAGACAAAATGCTGATTCATTTATCTATTTTATAAAAAATTTCCTAAAAATTTCCTTTATATAATTACTAACATCTCCTCTTTGATTCTTCTTATAAAGAGCTCGTACAGCGTCAAAAATCTTACTTTCAGGCTCAACCAAAGGAGTATTGAGTAATTTGTACATTGCAATTTTCTGCCCTTGTTCGTTGTCTGATTTTATGTAATCTACAAAAGTATTTATTACTCTCTCTCCGGCACCTTTTAAACGAAAAAGTGCATTATGTCGTACTCCGGCGCTTAACTTTTTATCCTGAGCCATATCTACCAAAGTTTCATTTATCTCTGACTCACGATAACCACTTACTACATCAATTGCTGTACGCCTTATATCATCTCCTTGTGTATTATCTCGCATAATATATAATACCGCACCTTTGTCTTCTGGACTGAGGACTTTTTCATGTCCTTCAAAAGCTCTTAAACAATATGTACGAAGTCCCTCTGGCATCGCTTCATCAGTTACTACTTGCATATATTGATCTTTAACCCGTCCAAGAACATCTTCGACTGTAACAGAATCAGGGAATGCTTCCGAAACATTTCTGATATCATAGGCAAGAAGTCCTCTATATGCAACATCAGCTGTTGGATCACTAACTACTGTACTATAGAGATCTGCTGCATCTTCCCAACTTTTCTCTTTCTGCTGTGATAATGCTATAACCTGTCTTCTCATGTCTCTTACCTTATCTTTTGCTCCTTCTATTCTCCTTGCTGTTGCTATTTTTCTTTCAGCACCTTTTGTTGTTTTTTGTGCTTGAAGGAATTCGTCGTAGGTAACAATTTTATTCAAAGTACCAGGATCTACATTTTCACCTAATTGCCTTAGAATAACCTTTCTATCTTCTTCGCCCGGCACTATATAAGCTTTATGATCTTTTATACCCGTTGTTCTATCAGTAGCTGTAGCAGTATCTTCAAGGATGACGAAATATGGACCAGAGTCTCTTGGGGATTTAAACAATCCAACATCTTTTAAAGGCGCACAAAATGCTTGTTTCTCCGTAGGATTAATGAGATTACCATATCTATCAATATGCGTTTCCACCTCAGGTTTTGTTCGTACACCGCTTGACGGTTCTACGTTGCCTTTTGTGATAACTGTTATCAGATGTTGTCTTGCTTCTTGCACTGATAATCTGGGATTCTGTTTACTGGAGGAAGATTTCGACTCACCCAATTGGCTATTTGCGGGAACAAGCATATCCCCAGCTAATGCTCTAATTTCAATAAGTTGATTCTGTATCTGTTGCTCTGGATTTTTAGGTCTTTCATGATATCGTAAATCTAATCCTTGTACCGCCACTGCATCATAAACTTGCTGCACTCTGCGATCATGCATCTCGAGCTTTATATCGATCTCTCCTGCTGCTTCACGATAAGGCCGCCTGGTCTCGTAAAATTCTTTACGCTTCCTATAAGGCAACCGCTCTTTTACTACTGAACTACCCACTTCGCGATTTGTTTTCGGCTTAAAATTGTCGGGAACACCCTTTTTTAATTCTGCAGGCATACTTTTGAGAAGTATATAATATTATATATATTACTGTAAAGAGAGTTGTTTATATACTCAGCCTTTCTCTCATTTACCCTTCTATAAAATAACAAAAGTGCTACAATAAAATGCATTTATACAATAGAAAAAATTTGAGTCGAAGGGAAGTCTTATTTGCTTTTGCTCATGGAGTCAACTACCCAATTACCTACCCAAACAGCAACAAAAACGACAAATGCTAATGCAAGATTTCCTGAAAATGCCCATGCTATCACTCCACCAAAAACAGCAGATCCAACAAATCTTTTGTAATCAACACTTGGTTTTTTTACTTTTGTTCTTGCTCGTGCTTTTGCCATCAGTTATTACTATGCGGGAAGATTTCCTCTCTGTCAAGAGAGCAGTTCAAATTGACATCAGCACTAGAATACGACTAATATAGATTTAAAGTGGCAAAAAAACGGATAGTAAATAAAAATAAACTTTTTCTTTTGATCTTTTGTTGGGCAATTATTTTTGTTACATTTCTTTTTGTTCTCAAACAATTTTGGTTATATAAACATCCACCAGTTACACAAATATATACAGGTACTCTCCCTTGTGCTGATTGCCCAGGCATTGATACAACACTGACACTTACCAAATTAACACCCCTTGCAACCAAAGGAGAATATACACTGAAACAAATCTACAAAGATCGCAATGTAAAACCTTATACAACGCAAGGTGATTGGATTATCACTAAAGGCATTCCGGCCAACAAGACTGCATGGGTGTTAGAACTTGGTGTTGATAACCCATCAGATGTCGCCTACTATCTTATTGTCGATGCACAGACGTTGCAAATGCTGGATCATGATAAACAAATAATTGATCCAAACATGTTTATGCTGCATCTTGTTCGTCCAAGTGGAAAGAGTAGTGATACTGCTTTACCAACTCGTCCTCCACTTAACACATCTGTCTTTAATCAGCTCTCTTCTTGGCTACCAAATACAGTCTGGGAAAATCCAAAGATAAACGAAGAAACAACACTGTATGGTAAGCTCAAAGGAGAATCACAATCAGGCAAAATTGTTACGCTACAACCAACGCTTGTTCATTTTGAAAATAAATCTTGGTTAGAAAAGCTTGGTTTTTCTGAAGATACCAATCTTTTAGCAGATGGTCCAGGATCTTCAGTTTGGGGATATAAAAAGACGACAGGCGCAAAAAATCAATTGATTCTTTTCTCCTATCAAACAGCTCCCTATAACACCGCCCCTGATCAGCCGCTACAATTTGCTTGTCCTTGCACGACAATGGTAACCGTTTTTGTCAGTAACAGTTTTTCATCACAATAAAATATAATAAAAATATGAACAAGCTGACCCAAGAAGAAGAAGATGTCATAGTTTATAAAGGAACAGAACGACCTTTTAGTGGTGAATATGATGATTTTTATGAAGAT
>DASQPC010000049.1:0-26361 GCA_035644155.1 Candidatus Methylomirabilota bacterium | reverse complement strand
TGCTATTTGATAGAAAAAGTATCTTTTTGTGCTCTTGATATTCGTATAATTTTTACCTAGAGTGGAAGTGTGCAAAAAATAATTCTTCATATTGATTTTGATTCTTTTTTTGCGAGTGTTGAGCAACAAGATAATCCGCTTTTTCGAAATCGTCCACTTGGCGTTACCGCAACAAATGGCCGGACGTGTATTATCGCGGCAAGTCGTGAAGCTAAAAAATATGGCATTACCTCTCCTTCTCGTACTCCTGATGCCAAAAGAATTTGTCCTCAGATTATTTTTGTGCCGGCTCATTTTGTGCGATATTGGGAAATTAGTCAACAATTTGTAAAAATTTGCCATGAATATTCACCAACGATTGAAGTATTTTCTATTGATGAAGTATTTATGGATGTAACAGATACGGCAACGCTTTTTGGAGGCGTTACAAGTCTTATACAACAATTGAGAAAACGTTTGGTCCATGAGATTGGGCACTATATTACTGCTTCATTTGGTATTTCTCATAACAAACTTCTTGCCAAACTTGCCTCAGGTCTTAAGAAACCAAACGGTGTTATGGAAATTAGCCAAGATACCCTTTGGCAAGTCTATGCTTCGTCACAACTGACTGATATTTGTGGTATCGGTTACCGGATCAAAAAACGTCTTAATCAAATGGGTATTTATACACCCTTGCATTTACGTTCTACGCCGTTATCTTCTCTTATTGCTGAATTTGGAAATGTGGAAGGACGATTTCTCAAAAATGTTGGTCTTGGCATTGATGAATCTTCTGTTATCCCAACTACGCAAGAAAGTAAAGTTAAATCTGTAGGAAGACAGTATTGTTTACCAGGTAATGAGTATGATAAACGAAAAATTTTACAAAATATTTATGAGCTTTGTGAGGAAGTTGCCTTTAAATTACGAAGATTGAAGAAAAAAGCTCGCACGGTCGGTATATATTTAGGCGGTCAACAAAGTATTCATGGAAGACAAACATATACCGTGCCTTTTGATACAGGCAAGGAAATCTTTGAGGGATGTTTACTAAGTATAGGCAATAATCTTCTCGGATATGTTCGGCAAATCAGCATCTGGACAGCTAACTTAGAAAACGCAGACAATCTTCCTTCGCCACTTTTTCTTCCTGAGCGCAAACAAGAGCAACTTACCAAAATAATTGACCAGATCAATCAAAAATTTGGTCATCATACTATCCGTAACGGGTTTTTATTATATGCTGATAAGCTAACCACCGTTCCCAATGGTTTTTCCTCTGACAATTATGCTACTAACCAAAAAGCAAGCTAAACCCCCTTCAGCTTGCTTTTGGTAAATCCCTCGCATACCCTTACTATATATTTCTGTGTGTGAGCGCTCGATACATCCACAGAAACATAATTGATCCTAAAAGAGCAACAAAAAGACTATAGAAGTTAAAACCAGTGACGCCCGGTTGTCTAAAAAGGTTCATAAGAAATCCTCCCAGAGCTGCACCGATCATACCGATAATAATGTTCATCAGTCCTCCTTGTTGATCATCAGTTTTCATAACAATTGATGAAATCCAACCAACAAGTGCTCCAAATATAATCCAAAGTAGTAAATTCATTATCCACCTCCTTCATTCTTTTTAAGTTTACAGGGAAGAGGTAAGAAAGGAATGAAGTATTTGTAAGGAAAAGATGAGAGATCGTCGCAGAATTTAATAGTGTTATTCTTCTTTACAAATAAATACCACTTCTCCAAGCACTTTTTCTTTTTCTTCTTTTGACATAGGCAGGCTGTCAAGAGCAGTTGGATTCTCATAGATTTCTTTACAGAGCACAATATGATTGTTAAGAAGCGTCATTTTGTTCATTTGTCCAAGTGATGTGAGCATGGTTATGGGATAGAGACGTAATTTTTCTATCAATTCCCGAAGACTTCCTCCTTTAGGATAGCTCCAACTCATCACTTTCATCTCTGCACATTGAGCATAGGTATTTGCGTCAACTGTTGTTTTAGTATTAGTAACAAGCAATGCATCATGAATATTATTTTTTATTTTGATATCTTCAAATCGCGCATGCGTATACAACGCAACATGCACTTCAGATCGTGTGCCTGGGTTATTATGAAATTTTGCCTCAACCATTGTTGATTTGCCTTCTTTATCGGCAATAACATCAATTTCATGTGTGATACATTTTCCTTGTAACAGTTGTCGTACCTTGGTTTGATAACCAAGGGCAGCAAGTAAACGAGCAATAAAATCTTCAAACGGATAACCTGTTGGCCCTAATGCCATAATTGATTCTTTAAGTCCATAACGAGCTTTGCTATACGGAGATGGTGATTGATCAAGAAACTCAGAGATGTGCTGGCGTATCTCTGCTGTAGTAATGCCATCATAGACTTTACTTTTGATATGAGCGAGGGTATCAACTTGTATTTCAGATGGGATACCAGCTCTTTTGATTGAATCTCTAAGTTTTTCCTCGTTGAATATCTCTTTTTCTTTATTTGCCTTTAGAACATTAATCATACGTCTATAACTATACTACTATTTCTTTTTCTTAAAGACAATAAACTCATCTTTTTCAATAGATAATTGATATGCAGGATCTTGTTTGAGTTTTTGAACTAATTCTCTTTCAGCTTTTAAAGATTGTGGTTGTTCAGAGTCAGTAAGTAAAAAGACAATAACATCTGCCTTATCAACACCTAAAGGTAATGCATAGATTCTTTGTCTTTGGGAAAGATGTGAACCGATATTATTTGAAGCAGCAACACTGAATCGTTTGCCAATATGAGATAAGTATTTATCAATAAATGCTCGATTAGGAATTTGTTTGGTTAGCATGTCTGTATTGGCTTCGTGCATCCCTGGCAATGGACCAAATGCATATGCCGCTGTCAATGAGACAATCAATAAATAAGTAATAAGAAGTGTGCTCTGCGCTTTTGGAAAAAGTTTTTTTAAAAAATATAGTCCGTAGATTGCAGCAAGGAAAAGAAAAGGAGAAATGGTTGCGGTATATTGATAATAGATTTGGTGTAGTTGATCGTTGTTGCTTAAAAGATTAATAAAAAGATCTGGAATCGCAAAAATAAGAAGCAGAGGTGCTAAAAGTGGTAAATAACCAAGAGGAAGAAGCAGTTGTTTAAGATACGCAATTCTATCTGGCTGTAACAAGGTGGTTATGGTTTTTGTTGGAGAGAAGATAATTGCTTTTATAATTCCTGAAGTGCTATCTCCAAAATCAGAATAGTACGATAAAGCAAAATGCTGACTGCCAAGTGCCTGAGGAATTGCATGAGTAATAAGATAAAATGTTGTTACTGTACAAATAATAAATAAAATACTCCCAAAAATATATTTTTTCTGAAAAATAACTAAAAATAATCCAAAGAGAGCAATAATAAGCCACACTTGTTCTTTGCACATCCCTGCAAGAATGGCAAAAAAGAGAAAATAATCATACCGTTTTTTCAAAAAATAATAATATGTTGCCAAAAGAAAAGTAGTTGCTAAGGTAACAGCATGAAAATCATAGAGGTTTGCTCGTTGGATACTTGGATTAATGAGATAGAGCAAAGCAAAAGTTAGGGAAATATTCTTGTTCTTTACAATTAACTTTGCAATTAAGTAGACAAAAAAAGCTCCCGCGGCAATAACAACTGTTTGGATAAGAAGAAGCATTTTGGGATTGGGCCAGAGAGCATAGAGAGGTGCCAAAAGGACCAAAATAAAATCTGCATGAAATGCTAAACGGGAGATATTGTCAGTGCCATTGGGATTGGTAAACATAAAAACTCTTCCTCGAGTCGTATTCCAAACGGTTTGTGCCATATTCCCCAAATCAAATCTTCCTGCATAAAAATTGTCATATCTGAGAAAAGTAATAGGAGTAAAGTACGCAATATAGATAAAAAACAAAGCACAAAGGATAAGTATATGTTTGTGATTGCTTATCCATGTTTCAATCTGTGCAAGCTTTTTACTTTTTATTCCATACCATATAAAAGCGAAGAAAAAGAATAATAGTTCTGTTACTATAAGCATAATTCTTGCAAACAGTGCGGAAAAAGCAGCGATACTCAGTGGTATAATTTTTCCCAAACCAAAGACGAGTATTCCTTCACGCACACCAAAACCAGCAGGTGTTATCAATGAGAGATATCCAAGCAAAAATGCTAGCACAGTAAAGCCGGTCAGTTCCCAGATAAGTTGTGGATTAAGAGAGATAAATGAAGCAATAGTTAAAAAATGTCCTAATCCAAAAAAAAGAAATGAAAGTGTACTTAAAAAGACAAGAAAATAAATTTCAGATGAAGCAAATGGTGGTAAAGGAAGAAAGGGAATTTTTACTTTTTTATGAAAGATATATACGCCAACTCCTAAGAAAATAAGTACAGGAATAAAAAGCGTGCTAAAAGGAGTAAAAGGTAAAAGAGAAAAACGTAGCAAAAAAGGTAGCGCAAGAAGTGCGATAACAGCAGCTCCTAAAAGAAGTAATTCTGCTTCGATAATAAGATACATCGCAATTTCTTTTTTGGTGATGCCTTTTTCAGAAAAAGCAACTGCTCTGCCAAGAAACGACCAAATATTGCCGGGAATATATCGCTTGAGTTCTGATGCGCTCCAAAGAAAACAAGCATCTTTCCATGAGATCGTATGTCCTGCTTTACGAAGCATCCTATACCAGATATAGCTTCTCAAACTATAAAAAAGAAGAAAAGAAAAAGAACCATATACTAATAGACTCAGATTGAGATGTTGGAGTTTGGTGATCAGAAAAGGTAATTGGGGCATAAGAAGTTTCCCAATAAAAAAAATGGCAAGAAGCGATAGCGGCCAGCCCACCAGAAACTTTAAAAAATTATAGACGTACGATTTCATCTGTTAATTTGCAGAACTGGAGCTGACTGGGTTTTGAGAAATTGTTGGGACAATAGTACTCCCCTTATAGGTAAAATTTCTTGTCAGATCCTTTTCTCCATTGGCGACGACACTTTTAACGCGAAGTTCCAATTTGATAATACCTGATGGTGGGTTATAAAGAGCAATTGATTTGTTATCAAAATCTGACCAACTGCCACCATTGATCCGATATGACCAGACTACAGCACAATAATTGCCTTGTTGATAGTTAACATCAACATTTACCGGATTATTGGTTATTGTATCCCCTTCTTGTGGTGAATCAATAGAAATTGGACCGATTGCTTGTTTACAAGGACTTGCTGTTGCGTTTGTTGTCGTGGTTTGATTGCCGCCAGGCATTGTTGTGACATAAATTTTTTCTTGGACAGGAGATGTGTTTGTGTTAGTAGTTTTATTATCTTTTGAGGAACGCAGTGAATTGACATTGAGTAAAATCACAGTCAGTAAGACGGGAATACTCAAAAGTGCCGTAAAGAATTCAACATAGGGTTTTTTATCAGGAATTTGTCGGTAAGATAGAAATAATTTCTTAAAAATATTTGTCATTTTTTTAGACAACACTATTGTAACAAAAATACGTATAATTACAAAATTTTTAGTAGATAACAATATGTAATCTTGATTGATCTACTATTGCCGGAAAATTCAATTGTGCTTTCATTTGCACTTTATACAATTTATTTCCTGGATCAAGCGTAATAGGTTGCGAAATAAGAAATTGTGAATCCGTGCCGCCCGCAAAGAAAACATCGGAGTACCAAACAGGATGTTGATCGGTTGCGTTAAACAATCGAACACTGACTGTTTCATTGCCTGTTGGCACATGGACTGATACTTCAAAGACACTCTTTTTAATACGAGGATAATTGGCGGTATCAATATATGCTTGCGTTCCTGGGACATCTTGCCAATCAGTTGCCGTTATACTTCCTGAGCCAAATGGTACAAAAAATTCTTTGACAGTTGAGGTTGTTGTTTGGGTTGTTAAAGCAGGTGCAGTTACTAGTTTGGCAGCTGCCGTTGCCTGTTGCATTATGGAGAGACAACTTTGTGAACAGGCATTGGTGTTTTTTTCAGGAGATGTTGCAAGTTTTGTTTGTGTATTTTGTGTCGTGACGGATGAAATTTTATTGAATACCTGCCAATCTAAATATGTTACATTAAGCGTAACCAAGGCAAAAACAATAATGATAATTAATTTCATGATCTATATAGACTGTAATATAAATAAGAAATATGTGTCAAATGAGTATAGTATGTGCTACCATAACTTTACAATGAGAAAAAAGAAATTATTGTTAGTTTTACTTATTGCTGCTTTATTAATAACGATTTCCTTACGGTATTTTGCTTATAAATCTCGTTTGCCAGATAGCATGAATATGAGCTCCCCTATACATATGCATAATGACGTTTCTCTGGAAGGAGAAACACCAGTTGCTAGTCTCAGGATGAACAAAACAAATGCTTCTGTAAAAAATTTCTCACTCATTGCGCAAGTTGTCAAACGTAAAGGATTGCCCGATGCATGGACATTTAATGGTACTACTCCAGGGCCTGAGCTTCATGTCATCCAAGGAGATCATGTGCATGTTATATTGGTAAACAGACTTCCGGTTGCGACAAGTATTCATTGGCATGGATTAAGCGTCCCGAATGCCGAAGATGGCGTTGCGGGTGTAACACAAGATGCTGTTAAACCTGGAGAATCGTATGCCTATGATTTTATCGCGTCCGATGATCCTGGAACGTATTGGTATCACAGTCATCAGGATCCAAATAATCAGATTCCGAAGGGTTTATTCGGAGCATTTATTATTGATCCTGTCACTAAACCGCATTATGATCATGATTATGTCTTGGCATTTGCTAACTATCAAGGTCCCTATAAAAATATATTTGAATCTTTTTGGAATAATTTGCTGCAAAATGCAAGAGAGAAACAGTCGGTTGCGATTAATGGTAACCAAGGAACGACCTTGCTTACTGGTCGTCCTGGAGAGAAAATTCGACTAAGGCTCATCAATGCTACCGCTGGCGATTTTTTAGGAAAACCTGTACGGATTGCGGTCTCCGGTGCGCAATTTCAAGTAGTAGCGCTTGATGGACATGATCTTCATGAGCCACAATTTATTAAGAATCAGATTTTGCCAATCGATTCTGGCCAACGATACGATCTTGTTGTCATTATGCCTACTTCTGGTGCCGTTCAGTTACTTGATCTTGATGATAGTGATAAACTAGTTTTAGGATCAGGTAAAGTAGCACCAGATGATCCGAAGACTTTTTCAGTGTTTGATTTTACGAATTACGGAACATCAACCACAGATCCTCTTCTCTCAAGAACGAAATTTGACGTTAATTATACCTTGGAGATTGGTGCTCATCCTGGTTTTCATAATGGAGAACTTGCGTTTGTGAATACTATTAATGGTAAGTCTTCCCCAAATGTCCCTATGCTGACCGTTAAGCCAGATCAAGTTGTCCATATTCATATGGTTAATAAATCAATTCAAGCCCATCCTATGCATCTTCATGGTCATGTCATGACAATACTCAAAATGAATGTTAAACCGATTAAAGGAAGTCCTGTTCATCTGGATTCTATTCTTCTTGAGCGAAATGAATCAGTTGATGTTGCTTTTGTTGCAAATAATCCTGGTCTTTGGATGCTTCATTGTCATATCACCAATCATGCTATGCATGGACTTTCTATGATGGTGGTCTATCCCAATATTTCAACACCTTATACCATTGGTATTAAATCGGGTAACATTCCGGAATAATCAATGCTACTCATATCGCAAAGCTTCAATTGGAGACAGTCTGGACGCCCGGTAGGCTGGCATCATCCCAAATACTATTCCGACAGCAACAGAAAAGGCAAATGCCAAGAAAACAGACCACGTTGTCACTGATGAGATAAAGAATTTGGCGAGAATATATGATGCCCCAAGTCCCAAACCAATACCAATTATTCCTCCCGCAACACAAAGCATCACCGCTTCAAAGAGAAATTGACTCAAGATATCTTTTCTCCTGGCACCAAGCGCTTTGCGTAGACCAATTTCTTTTGTTCGCTCCGTCACCGAAACAAGCATAATATTCATCACACCAATACCTCCCACAACCAGTGAAATTGTCGCGATGCCACCCAGCGCAACTGTGAGCGCGCCAATGACATTACTAATTGTCGAAAGTGTTTGTTCTTGTGTTTGAAGAGTAAAATCGTCTTCAGTCAGTCGTTTCAAAAGAATAGTATTTGCTTCTTTTTTCACTAGAGGAACGAGATCTGGTTTTTTTGCAGAAAGGTAAATTGTATTTAACGTTGTAACACTAAATTGTCGTTGTGCCGCGTTGATTGGGATAATTGCTGTATTATCTTCGTCAACGCCAAAGACTGAGCCTCTCGCTTTGACAACGCCAATGACAATATATCTATTTCCAGCGATTGAAATTTTTTCTCCAATTGGACTTTTGCCATCAAAAAGATTTTGTTTTACTGTTTGACCAATCACAGCAACTCGTGCTCCTGATCGTTCCTGTGAAGCAGTAAAAAAGCTTCCTGTTTCCATTATTGTATTGGCAATAATCTGAGGATAATTTGATGTTGTGCCAAAAATAGAAGCATCTTTATCAGATTTATTTTTATATTTAATGATGGCTATTTTCTGAACAATAGGACCTACATCTGCAATTGTTTTCAATTTTGTATCAAGCCTTTTGGCATCGTTAATGACAAGCTTGTTCGTTTGTTGTCCTCCGGGTGTGCGTGCTCCCCCTACTCTTCCGGGAATAACAAAAATAAGATTTGATCCAAGACCACTAATCTGATTTGTAATATAACTTTGCAATCCTGATCCAATCGAAACAAGCAAAATCACCGCGAAAACTCCGATAATAACACCAAGCATGGTTAAGATACTTCGCATTTTGTTAGCACGAAGTGCGTGCAGTGACAATGTCAGTAATTCCCCAATATTCATACAAGCATGCCGTCTTTCAATGTGATGATTCGTTCAGTTTGTCGTGCTATTGTACTGTCATGGGTAATAACAATAATTGTTTTTCCTTCTTTATACAGATTTTTTAAAATATTCATAACATCTTTTCCTGACGTACTATCCAGATTTCCTGTCGGTTCATCGGCAAGAATAATTGATGGATCATTCATCAAGGCACGCGCAATCGCGACACGTTGCTGTTGCCCGCCTGACAATTGATTAGGTTTTTTAAACATATGTTCATCAATTCCAACCTCAGCAAGTAGTTCTTGCGCTTTGTCTTCTCGTTCTTTCGTTTTCATTCCTGCATAGACTGCTGGCAAAACGACATTTTCCAAAACACTCGTTCGTTGCAAAAGATTAAATGATTGAAAAACAAACCCGATCTCACGATTACGTACATGTGCTTGTTCATCTTCTGTAAGTTTTGTTACATCATCATCGTGCAGGAAATATTTTCCAGAAGTTGCTCGGTCAAGCAATCCAATAATATGTAATAATGTCGATTTGCCTGATCCAGATGGACCTGTTATAGCAACAAATTCTCCTTTATGAATAGTTAAAGAAATACTATGAAGCACTTCTATAGAAACATCTGCTGTATTGTAACTTTTGGTTATATCTTTGAGTGTAATGACCGGAGCATTTTTTTTCATTCCTACTTTTTGATTTCTTTCTCAGCTTCTGTTGGATCAAGAGCAACTTGTTCATCTTGTGTCAGTCCTGAAGTTACTTCTGCGTCAGTATCATTGGTTAAACCCGTTTCAATTTTTCTTTTTTCAAATCCTTTGTCTGTCTTAACATACACATGTTGGTCATCAGTAATACTTGAAAGCGGAATATTCAAAACATTCTTTCTTTCATCAGTTATGATTTCTGCGTCACCATTCATCCCAATACGGTAATCAAGGTTTTTATTATTTGGGAGACGAACTTCAACTGTATAAACATTTCCTCCCGTTGATGTTGTATGTGCTGCAAAATCAATTGATTTGACTACTAAAATAAGTTCTTTATCAGGATATGCATCCAGATTTATTTTTACCTGCTGACCAATTTTTACCTTTCCAATATCTGCTTCGTCGATATCAATATCAAATGTAATATTTGAGGGATCTGCAATGGTAAATTGATTAGTTGTTGAAACATTCACACCAGTTGTTGTCACATCTTCTGCAATCATAATCCCATCAATAGGACTCGTCAGTACTGATTGTTGCTTGGCCAAATCTTGCAGTTCGACAGACAAAACAGCTTTATCAAGGTCATATTGATTATCTTGCAAAATTCGTTTCATGGTATCATTAAGTGCTTGATTAGGTGTACGATTTTGATTATCTGAACTTGTTTGATCAAAGGTATTTCGTTGCTCAGAATAATTACGAAGGGCTGTTTCTAAGTTGTTTTGTACAGTTCTTTGATCAAGGATCGCAATTGTTTGTCCTTTTTTAAGGTGATCACCTTTTTTCGCGCCAAGATACACAAGCTTGCCAGCGCTTGGGAAAGTTAGTTTAACTGATGTATCTGATGAAACTGTGCCTGTTGCAGAAAGAGATGCGATAATATCTGCTTTTTTGACTGTTTGAGTAGCAATTGGTTTTTTAGGTTTTGGCCAAAAGAAAAAAGTGATAACTATAAGAATTACTAATGCGGCAATACTTTTTTTCCAGTTCTTTTTTATAAAATACCAAAAACTACGTAAAAAATGCATATATAAAATTTATATCAAATTTGAATTGAGATTGCTAGTTTGGTAAAATCATTCTATGCGCCTGTAGCTCAGTGGATTAGAGCACTTCGCTTCGGACGAAGGGGTCGGGGGTTCAAATCCCTCCAGGCGTACCAGATACAGTTTTTAACATAAGATTCAAAATTAGCTTGATTTTGCAAGCTTTTCTCAGGTACGAGTCGAGTTTTTGCCTCATGTGTTTGTTTTATCCCTTCTTTATACTTAAAATAGAGAGTTTGAGGCTGAAAATGTAATTTTTGATCTAGTAAGATCAGGTTCGAGTAAACGGTTTTTACTATGAGCTTCTGCTCTTCAGGATCGTCATTTTGAAATCTTTTAGCGGCTTTGAGACCAAAGTCAAAGCTGTCTTTTGCCAATTCGTCTTCTCCTCCATTATTATTGTTGTCTTTTTTTATTTGGTCGAGAATTTTGGTTTTTTCTATCCATAATGCTTGTTTTCTTTCTGCAAATTCATCATCTGAGAGCATGGTGCCATCTGCATTATTTGGAGAGATTTTGAGGTCTACTAAGTTACTGATTCGTTTATTTACACCGTCAAGAGCGGCTTGTAGGGCAATCTGCGTATCTTCTTTGACTGTCTGTTGCTCATTTTTTTGTATTTCCAATGCTTCAAATACGAGAGCTGCAAATTCAGGCTCAAGCTCCAACATACTAAGATCGTCTTCAACTTGAATTTCTGCTTTGCTTTCGGCGAGATATCCTTGTGAGCATTTTACTTTCTTACTTTGCTTAGAACAGCGATAGTAGCCAAACGTTTGTGCAGTACCGTTTTTGTACTTTTTAGTGTGTGCTTCTGCTGTGACACAATACTGACATTCTCCGCAGGTTACCGTTCCATTTAACCCGAATGTGTATCTTTTTACTTTTGGTTTTGATTTACCATCTAAAATATCTTGTAATAGGTTAAACTCGTCATCAGTAAGAATAGCAGGATGATTACCTTTATAAAGTTTTCCCTTGTAAACAAACTTGCCAGTATAAAATGGATCGTGTAAAAACCTAAACATAGATGTTTTGCCAATAATATTTCCGTTAATATTTCTTATCCCTAATTCTTCTGCTTTTTTTAGTAATGCTGTAACGCTATAATTTCCCGTTAATGCAATATCAAAAAACTTTCTCATCAAAGGAAAATATATTGGATGTGCTGAAATATCACGCTGACCTTGATTTTTCTGTTTGTTATTCATATATCCTGGTCTTGCTGTACCTGGGAAATCGCCACGTTCAGCTTTCATCCTCATAGAATCTCTGACACTGACGCTTTTGTTGTCATTTTCCAGCTTGGCTTGTGTGCAAAGCAAATTGAGCATGAATTTGTCATAGGGGTTGTTTCTAAATGTTTGTGATGGTGTAACCACTTCGTCAAGCTTGCCTTGATCCATAAGAAAGATAATTTGTCCGGTATCAACAGTATTTCGTGAAAGACGTGTCGGATTTAGTAATATAATTCCGTTTGCCTTACCTTGCTCAATCATATTTATCATTTGATTAAAAAGAGGCCTCCCTGGGGATTTCGCTGACTTACTCTCTTGTAATGGTTCGTCAACTATGGATAATCCTCTTTGCTGCACAAAAGGCAAAAGAGTATTGATCTGATCACCCAATGATTGAATTTGTCTTTCGTCAGATTCACTACTTTTTCGGCAATAGATAACATAGCGAGATATGGTTTGAGCTTGGATTGGTAAATCAGTGAGGGTGTGTTGAGATAGTCTCATCTTGCCTCCTTTCTTGTTGATTATCTGTAGGTTTATCAGGTCTGAGTAAAATTTTCATAAGGTTTACAAGATCTGTTGCCATTCTGGTTGCTTCTTCATTGGTCAATGAGACGTTGTATTTTTCTAAATATAGCCTCTTAAATTTTTCTAACATCTCAACACTAACCATATTTTTAACTATACCCAATAGGTATAGTATATGTCCTGCTGGGTACAGTTGTCAAGAGGTAAATGAGGCTAAAATCGTAAAATAAAGTAAAAATGATATAATACGCTTATGAATAATGTTAAAGCACCTGTTACCGACAAAGAATGGAAAGAAGCTGGTGAACGTATTAGGAATATAAGAGAAAACAAAAACCTTACGCAGGAAGACGTAGCTATTAAGGCAGGTATAACTACAAGTTATTTTGCACGAATCGAACGAGGAGAAAAACACCCACAAATGGATGTTATAAAAAGCATAGTCAAAGCCCTCAACGTAAAAATCTCCGATATAGTGCCTTTTTAAGTTGTCTTTTTTAATTTTTGCTCTTCAATAAGAGGTTTGACTTTTGAACCTATTCTTTATTCTTTCAATAAAAAACCGAAGCCGGCTAAGCCTCGGTTTTTTTGCGGGCTTCGTTCTTCCGTACATCTCGCACGCAAGAAATCAAAAGTTGAGATGATAATAACATTGTATTGTTAATTGGTAAAGACATGGATGTATCTGTATCAAAACTCACCACTTATTGAACCCCTGAACCCAGAGTGTTATACTCTGCGTAGATTTTGATAAAATAATTATGGCAAAACGTATATTAATTAGTTTTGATTACGACCACGATCGAAATTATCGATATCTCTTATCAGCACTTGAAGTAAATAGAAGTTCTCTTATTGATTTTATTGACGCAACTCCAGGAGAAATAAATAGCTTTAATATTGGAAGAATAAAGGCTGTACTTACACAAAAAATATCACAAGCTACACATATACTGGTTATTATCGGTGCATATGCCAATACAGCTCATCCTCAACGACTGCTAATTGGTGATCGTAACTGGCAATGGTGGGAAATCAATAAAGGAAAAGAACTTGGTAAAAAGTTTATTGCTGTTAAAATAAATAGGACTAACTTTTCGCCTAACCCAATATTAAGCACAAGAGCTACTTGGGCAATGTCATTTAATGTTTCCTCAATTTTATCTGCAATAAATAGTTCTATATAAATATGGGTTCGAAAGATAAACAGCTTGAGATTTTACATGATCACTATAAAGAGAGTTTCTCACTAATACGGAGTCGGGAAAAACAGCGGGATATATTATTTCTTGTACTAATTGCATTATTTGCGTTGTTGATCGTAGAAATTAAATATCCCTTAAACTTTGGTGAAGCGATTGGCAACTTAAACCTGCAATTTGGTGACATTCAATTAGCGAAATTACCTTTAGCAGCATTACTTAGTGTTTCATGGGTTTTTACTTTTACTATTGCATTAAGATACTGTCAAACCACTGTCGCTGTAGATGTGCAATATAGATACCTTCATATGCTAGAATCAAAAATCTCCAAATTCTTTAATGATACCAATTTATATAGACGAGAAGGAAAAGCGTATCTTGAAGATTATCCCTTCTACAGAGAATGGGTGTGGTTTGTATATGTAATTTTATTCCCGATTATCTTGTTTATTAGTACTGTCCTGATTATTGTTACAGAATGGCAGGGACTTCCCACATCAATTTGGTATAAAATTTTTGACCTGATTTTAGCACTAGGCATACTCTCATCAATTTTTATTTATCGTATTCCAGTACAAATAATGAGTAAAATAAAAACACGGTTCAAATCAAAAAATTAACTCGTTTTCGCTATAACGAGGTGTAATACAAAAAAGTTAATTTTCTATCCCCAGTGTGCTTTATCAGGACTTTTGTTATACTACTTTTGTGAATGAAGAATTTGTTAAAAAAATAACTGCGCTGAGGGGAGATTTAGGGAAACAGTGGGTGGAGGATATTCCTGGGATCATTAAGAAATATGAACAAGAGTGGGATATAACTTGTCTACCTCCATTTCCTCTTTCATATAATTATGTTGCTCCTGCAAAAACTCAAGATGAAAAACATGTTGTCCTAAAAATCAGTTTTCCAAACAATAAAGAATTTCCTTTAGAAATGAAAGCCCTTGAATTTTATAACGGCATAGGGGCAATCAAAATTTTACAAGAAGATATAAAAAATGACGTGATGCTTTTAGAAAAAGCAGAGCCTGGCACACGAGTTCGTGATATCACACCTGAAAAAGAACAAATTTCTTACGTGTCTGATCTTCTAAAACAATTCCACAAACCAATACCTGATGACCTTGCTTCCCCGTTTCCAACAATTCCAGATTGGGCAAAAGCATTTGATAGATACAAAGAAAAATTCTCTTCAGAATCTGGTCCTATTCCTCAATGGATGTTTGAAAAAGCACAGAATATATTTAAAGAGTTCCCCAAAGAGAAGAAAGAACATGTTCTTTTACATGGAGATTTACATAGTGATAATATTCTGTCTTCTCAAAGAGGATGGCTTGTTATTGATCCGAAGGGAATTGTTGGAGAACGAGAGTTTGAACTTGGTACATATTTAAGAAATCCTTACTATGATTATCCAAAAGGAAGCGATTATATAAAACTTGAAACAGAAAGAATTCTTCAATTTTCAGAACAGTTAGGCTTTGATAAAAATCGACTTCGCGATTGGGCATTTGCTTGTGCTGTTATATCACTACTTTGGTCTTTAGAAGATGAAAATTATTTTAACGAAATATATATTCAAAACGCAGAATTATTAAATAAAATTAAGTTTTAATAACTTTTTAATTATTTTTTAATATAATAGCTTGTCTGCTCAAGAGAAATGACAAATTTTCATATTTTTGAAGCAGGGCAAATTTTATCGCAATTTAATCGCTATACCTCCAGTATTGATTTCCCTTTTATTCTAAATGCTGTCATTAATGTATTAATAGTATTTTTCATTCTGTATCTCGTTCGTAAACTTTGGATCTTTAAAACATTTTTACAACAAGAATCTGTTTTTCTGGAGCTTACACCTCCTGCTTCGACGGAAAAGACCGCGTATACCACCCAACAACTTTTTTCTGTCATTCATAGTCTTGGGATACAAAAGACCTTTGTTGATAAATTGCTTGGAAGGAAAATTCTTTTTTCGTTTGAGATTGTCTCAACACAAGACAAAGGTATTCGTTACCTTATGCGTACTCGGAAGCAAGACGTTAGTAATATCAAGCGAACCATTCTTTCCTATCTACCAGGCGTTGAGGTAAAAGTCATTGATGAATATTTACCAAAAGAGCTTAAAAATTCTCAAACGAAAATTATAGAATTTCAACTAACACGACACTTTGCCTATCCTCTACAAAAACAGGACATGCTTTATGAACACGATCCGGTTGCCTATATCACAGGGATGATGACAAAATTAAAACCTGATGAACTCATCTCTTTCCAGCTTGTGTTATCTCCAATCAAGCGCAAAGAAACACAGAATCTATCAAGAATGATTTTACGCAATGAAGATATATTACGGTATTTGGATAAACTGCAAGTCCCACGTTTTCTTGCGCCAATTGGTTTTCTTTTTCTACTTGTCGGCAAAGTTATTCAAGTGATTGGTAGTCAACTGCAATGGACACTTATGGAATTAACACGAGACACAAGTCGAGGATCAGCGTATACACACTCTCCATATATTTACCAAACGCAACCATTACCTAATCCTGCCAAACCAGCACGAGTCCTTAGTAGTTTTGAAGAAGAAGCGATCAAATCAGTACAGGAAAAAATTGATCAATCACTTTTTGAAACGACAATACGACTATTAGTGGTTGTGAATGATAAAACTGATCAAAAAGAAAGACTCAGAGGCTTTGTATCATCACTTGCGACCTTTTCTGTACCTAAATACCAATCATTTAAGAAAAGCTATGATTTCCCTTTTGATATAACAAATAACTTGCAATTTTTTAATTTCAAAAAACGATTGTTATCACTGGTAGATAACAGTAGCCCCTCACTCCTTTCTATTTCTGAAATTGCTGACTTATATCATTTTCCTTTTAGCAGAGTCACCCAAACCGAAAATATTGTAAAAGTACATAGTAAGGAACTTCCCGCTCCACTTTCTCTTAAAAATAATTCTGATCTTGATGTCATTTTTGCAAAAAATACCTATGGCGGCACTGAGACAATAATCGGTTTAACGAAAGAAGAACGATTACGGCATATGTATGTTATCGGAGCAACAGGGAAGGGAAAATCAACCATGCTTTTATCAATGATCGCGCAAGATCTAAAAAACGGAAAAGGTGTAAGTCTTGTCGATCCGCATGGAGATTTGGCAGAAGCCGCAATTAATTGTATTCCAGAAGAAAGAATAAAAGATCTTATCTATTTTAATCCCTTTGATATTAAATACCCAATCGGCGTCAATCTCTTGGAATTAACACCCGGCCTTGAGGAAGATGAAGCATTGCTTGAAAAAGAATTTATTGCCGAAAGCATCATCTCACTTTTTCGTAAAGTCTTTTCTGATGCGTGGTCATCCCATCCTCATAGGATTGAATATATTTTAAGAAATACCATTCACACCGCATTTACGTTGGAGAATCCAACCCTCTTTACTATCTTTGAGCTTCTCAATAATCCTCCATTTCAAAAAAAAGCAATACAAGGTTTGCAAGATGAGCATTTAAAGAATTTTTGGAAATACGAATTTGGTAAAGCTGGAGATTATCAGAAAGTAAAAATGGTTGCTCCGGTAACCGCTAGAATCGGAAGATTCCTTTTCTCACCATCTGCTAAACGAATTTTAGAGCAAGAAAAATCTACCATTAATTTTGATGAGATACTCGATAACAAAAAGATTTTAATCTGTAATCTATCCAAAGGAAATATTGGAGAAGATACGTCAGAAGTAATGGGAATTATGATCCTTAACAAAATTCAACTTGCTGCTCTTAAAAGAGCGAGAGTTGCTCAGCAAGCGCGAAACAGTTTTTATTTATATGTTGACGAATTCCAAAATTTCGCAACTCCATCCTTTGTACAAATGCTGTCAGAAGCCAGAAAGTATGGACTCAACCTCACAATGGCTGAACAATCAACTTCACAACAAAAAGATAAGAATTTGGTACAAATCGTTCTTGCTAATACCGGAACAGTTGTCACATTCAGAAGTGCGAATCCACAAGATGAGGAATTGCTTCTTCCACAATTTCGTCCCTATGTTGAGTACGGTGAAATAACCAACCTCCCCTCATTCCATTTTTATATGAAAACCGCAGCCATTCATCCCGAAGAACCGTTCTCTGGGATTACTGTTCCTGTGACAGTTACGTTTGATAAAGACAAACGAGATCGGTTTATACGATCATCCCGAAATCTGTATGCGATTGAATATATAGCCCAGCAAAAGAGTGTCAAGAAAAAAAATGAAGAGGAGGAAAAAAAGGAAGAACAAGAGAAAACTGTTAAAGGGAAAAGCGGTCTGCCTACTTAAAAATTGGGTGTGCGGATACACTCAAAATATCGAGTAAATGGAGGCTAATAATTAAAATACTCCTGTCTCTTTATACCTTATATATTATAAGGGAAGGTATTTACTTAAAATCATACTATGAAAATTCCATCTATCATAATAAAACTCACAAAAAAACAAAAAGAAATATTATATTATCTCTATCAATTCCGATTCCTCCATACTCATCAACTCCAAAAACTTCTCAAACATAAAAATCCTAATCGAACTCTCTCTTGGCTTAAAGATCTCATTGAAAAAAAATGTGTCAAAAAAATCTCTGAGAAAAAAACATTTCAAGACAATGCTAAACCAACTATTTATTATTTAGGTCAAAAAGCAAGGCATATTTTACAAAAAGAAAAAGATATAAAACTTGCTGATTTGGAATATATTTATTCAGAAGGCAGAAGAGAAAAAAAGTTTATTGATCGTTGTCTTTTTCTCGCTGATGTGTATTGGTATCTTTTATCACAAAAAGAACCACAAGAAGAATTGAAATTTTTTACCAAAACAATGCTCCGGGGATACGAATATTTTCCTGATCCTTTGCCGGATGCGTTTATATCAGTAAAAGGTGAAGAGACTACGAGAAGATATTTTCTTGATTTTTTTGATGAATATACGCCTACCTTTGTCCTAAGAAAGCGAGTAAAAATGTATCTTGATTATGTTGAAAAAAGTGATTGGGATGAAAATACTGATTTTGCTCAATTTCCTTCAATTCTTTTCATTTGCCCAAACGAAAGAGTAAAAAAGCACATTTATTATTACGCAAAGTCACTGTTTGAAAAAAATTATGAAGACAAAATTTCTCTTTTTCTTACAACAAAAGATAAAACTCATCCGATAAATAAAGATATTTGGGAAAAGGTTAGATTATAACTGTCTACGCTTCGTTGATTGCTACATCTCTTTCGATCTTTCCATCTAAACTGTTCCATGAATAAGTTTCGGTTTGATTCGGCCCACCATCGTAGACAACAACCATGACCTTTCCTGAATATCCTGGACCGCCAGTTATATAATCATCAAAGACCGCGATTGCCGCATTTTCTACGTACCCCTCTACATTTTCTCGTTCGGTTTCATTGTTTTCAAAGTCATGCTCTAAGAGATATGCAATAATTTCTTTTTTTTCTTCTTCTGTCGGTTTTCTTGGGTTCATATTTTCACCTCCTCTCTATTATATAATATTTTTAGGGAGAGTGGGGTACGTAAGTTGTACCCCACTTTTTCCCACTATCCCATTTAGGTCATCAGATCGTCATAGATCTGTTGAATGACGTAATCCATTGATATTGCCTGTCCAGTCGTGCATCTACCCCACCAGATGCCATAACCGTTATCTATAACTGGTTGTCCTTCTATTAGTAACTTTTTTCCAAACCATGGAGAAACCAACCACCATTCAAAAATTTCTTGTGGTTGCTGATTATCTTCAAAACAAGATTCGCATTCTCCTGTTTCACTGTCAAGACAACCAAACGCATCTTTGCATTGAATACAAACCGCCGGAGCGAGCAATTTCCCATCAAACGGCCGATACATGTTTTCAATCTCATCTACTGAAAACAGATCCTTTTTAAATGCCTCTTCAATCAAACCGGACTGACAAGCAAATATTTCTCTATCTACAAATTTATCTATCGCGTCTTCTCTTTCTTTCGCTGTCATAACATTCACCTCCAATCTTGCCCATAGTTGTTTTTTGTCGGGCTAGCCCTAGCCCGACATACAAACTGAAAGGCAAGCGGGAAGTGAATTTGCAAGGGCGAGGCAACGACCTCGTTTACATGCCCTTGCAAAGAGAAACCGAAGGGGTTTTAAAAACAGATTAATGGAATAAGGAATATATTCTTAGCCTCATTGTAATAAGACTTACGTTATATTTTTTATGTAAATCTTTAGATATTTCCTCAAATTTTGTTGCCGTGAGGGAGTGGATTTGATACGTTTTTAAATCATTAAATAAAAATTTATCTGGAATAAGTAAACAGCTTGCAAAATAATTTGCGTCTTTTTCTCTATGATACTCTCCTGGATTTGTTTTTTTATGCCTAAAGTTCACAAGGAAGTTATTATCCACAATTAGCTCTTCTCCTTCATGAAGAAAGTAATGTGCGATTTCGTGGGCTATACTAAATCGTTTCTTTTCATCATTATGGCTTTCATTTATTCCAATAATTACTTTGTTTTGATTTCTTACGAGCATTCCAGATAGAGGACCTTTATCTTTATATGATCTTTCTACGACAATGATCTTCAAAAATTCAGCTATTTTTTTGACATCAACCGGCGGTTGTGTAATTTGGCATTTTTCTAATAAACTTTCAATAAATTTGTTAATATTTTCTCCCTTTTCAAGTTTTCTCTTCATCTTTAAGTCCTCCTTGTTCAATCACTCCCTTTATCCAGTTTTTTCCTGATTCTGAGAGTTGTGATTGTTTAAAATAATAATTATCATATTTAATTTTTACCTCCTCCGTGGATGGTAATAAGACATGTGGGTCAGTCTCTAAAGCCTTAGCTATATCCCACAGAGTTTCGATAGTAAGGTGTTGACGTGCTGTTTCAATATTAGCTATGGACGCACGGCTAAGACCAGTTTTTTCCGCAAGATCTTCTTGAGTTTGAGAGAGTTTTTTCCGGTATTTTTTTATATTCTCCCCGATTATAATAAAAAGGCGGGCTGCCATTTCGTCTGTCATTTAAGCCTATTGTATCACAAGTTTTTTCGACTACGCATAAATGTTTATCTAGTAAACATGTTTGTTTGGATAGATTGACACGAATAATCAGATGCATTAGTATGATGGAAATGGCAAACTATCATATTTCAAAAAATAGAGACTTAGGTAAATGGGGCGCAAGACGTGAGGGAGCAGATCGTGTGTCTGAATATTTTGATACCCAAGTAGAAGCTGAAAGAGCTGCAAAGGAGTTTTCTTCCAACAACGGAGGGGGAGAAGTAAGAATCCACGGACTTGATGGAAAAATCAGAGACAGCGATACAGTTGTGCCGGGTAACGATCCTAGCTCTTTTAGAGATACAAAACATTAAAATATATGGGATATGAAATAGATTATATAGCTGTAGGAGATGGAGAAAGAAGCGGAGATGCTATAGCATTTCGGTACGGTAACTTAACTGGTGAAGGAGAAAAATCACAAACAGTAGTTGTTCTGGATGGAGGAACCAAGGAATCTGCGGAAGTACTCATAAAACGGGTACAAAATGAATATAACACAGGCACAATTGATATTTTAATTTCTACTCATCCCGATATGGATCATCTTTCAGGCATCAAAGTTCTTTTAGAGCAGTTAACAGTAAAAACTCTTTATATTCATATACCATGGCAGCATATAGAGGAAATTAAAGAGAACCTTAAAGAAGACTTTTCCATCGAGGAATTGACGAAAAAATTACAGGAAGAGTTTGAATTAGTAAATGAAATTATTGAGTTAGCTCTTGAGAAAGAAGTAAGCGTTGAAGAGCCATTTGTTGGAACATCAATTAATAACGAATTAGCAATTTTAGGACCAACAAAAACATATTACGAAGAGCTACTATGTCAATCTGATAAAACACCGGATACAAAGTCAGCACTTGAACAAGCACAAGAGATAATTAAAAAATTTGAAGAGAAGGTTAAAACTTGGATTGAAGACAATTTTGATATTGAAATCCTTGATGATAATGCTGAGACATCACCAATGAATAATACAAGCGTCATTCTATATGCTGTATTGGATGGTCATAAAATTCTTTTTACCGGTGATGCCGGCATTCCCGCATTAACACAGGCTGTTGATTTCGCTAACGCTGCTGATGTCGAATTGACCGATCTCACGATTTTCCACGTACCGCATCATGGAAGCAAACACAACTTAAGTAACAAGCTGTTAAAACGAATAAAATCAAAGTTCTCTCTCATTTCAGCCTCTAAAGAGTCTCCAAAACACCCATCAAAACGAATAACAAACGCCTTAATAAAGCATGAAAGCTCGGTATACGTTACAAGAGGTACTCATTTGCACCATCGCCATAATGCACCTGATAGAGGATGGGATTCAGCAACGAAAGAAGGGTTTCATGAAAAATTTGAGGAGGAGTAAAAAATAGATTCTGATAAAATGGTTAACATGTATGACTGAGATAATAAATAAAATTACATCTTACAATCTTTTTAATTATTTGGTACCAGGAGTGCTATTTGCTGCTTTTGTTGACTATTTTACAATATATCCCCTTATTCAGGATAATCTTATAATTGGTGCATTTGTATATTATTTTTTAGGATTAGTTGTTAGTAGGTTTGGATCGCTTGTTATTGAGCCAGTCCTGAAAAAAATCTCATTTTTAAAATTTGCTCCATACACAGAATATATTTCAGCCTCTAAAATTGATCCAAAAATTGAACTATTCTCAGAAGAAAACAATATGTACAGAACCTTTATTTCTCTGTTTGTATTGCTTATTTTGTTAAAAACTTATGAAATAATTGAATTCAAATTAGCTATACTCAAAGACTGGAACCCATACATCTTAGTTGGAGTACTGTTAATCATGTTTCTTTATTCTTATAAAAAGCAAACTAAATATATTACTAAAAGAATTAAGGAGAATCAAAGCTAAACAGGGATAATATAATTACTTACTAATCTTCTATCTGGTATACTGAGTAAAACACTATGGATACAGTTGCTCTGCCTTTAGCACAACAAGCTGAAAAGAAATTAATAAAAAACGCCTTACCAATAAATAAGATTCTAACAGGAGATTGTTTAGATCTTCTAAAAAATTTTCCTGCTAACTCAATAGATTTGATTGTTACTTCTCCTCCCTATGCAGATAGTCGAAATCATACTTATGGCGGTATTCATCCTGATAAATACGTTGACTGGTTTATACCACGATCAGAAGAATTTTTAAGAGTACTTAAGCCTACAGGTTCATTTATTTTAAATATTAAAGAAAGAGTGTTTAATGGAGAAAGACATACATATGTTATTGAATTAATCCTAGCTCTCCGTAGACAAGGTTGGTATTGGACGGAAGAATATATGTGGCACAAAAGAAATTCTGCTCCAGGAAAATGGCCGAACAGATTTAGAGATTCTTGGGAACGTTGCTTACACTTTAATAAAGACAAAAAATTTGCTATGTATCAAGAGAATGTAATGGTACCTGTGGGAGATTGGGCAAAAACAAGGTTAAAAAACTTAAGCGAGACGGATAAAAGGAGAGATAATTCTCGAGTAAAAAGTGGGTTTGGAAAAAATGTTTCAAATTGGGTAAATAGAGATATGGTATATCCAACAAATGTATTACATATGGCAACTGAGAGTTCAAATAAAAACCATAGTGCAGTATTTCCAGTCACATTGCCTGAATGGTTTATTAAATTGTTTACAAAGCAAGACGATATTGTGCTTGATCCTTTTATTGGCTCAGGATCAACAGCCCTTGCAGCCAAACAGTTAAAAAGAAATTATATTGGAATAGACATTTTGGAAGAATACTGTAAAATAGCAGAAGAAAGACTCAGCAAAATAAAATAATATGAATAATATATCGGTAGAAGAACTAAATCAGTTCGTAAACACTAATATTGATAAATTTCATCAAAGTAAAGCAAAGTCTTTACAACAACTTGGCTTAAAAATGATTTTAGCCAGGAAAAATCCTTATCTTTTCAAAGCCAAAAACCTCCATACGGCATCTGATCTTATAAAAGACATTATGGATGCTTTTCTTTCTTCTTCAGAAGAAAAACTTTTTGGTGATTTTCTTGAAGAGCTAGCTATTTTTATTTCCAGTAAAACTTGTAACGGACAAAAATCCGCTGCAACCGGAATCGATCTTGAATTCACAAATAAAGGAATTAACTATCTTGTTTCTATCAAATCAGGAACAAGCTGGGGAAATAGTACACAACAGAAGAAACAAGAGGAGAATTTTCAAACAGCAGTCAGGGTAAAAAAACAACTAGATAGAACAATGAATGTACAACCTGTATTAGGAATTTGTTACGGAAAGACAAAGACATCATTTTTAAGAGGTTACATGAAAGTTGTAGGACAAAGTTTCTGGCATTTAATAAGTGATAATCCTAATTTTTACACAGATATTATCGAACCTTTAGGCTACAGAGCAAAAGAACATAATGAAGCTTTCTTAGCAGAGAAAGGAAGAATAATTAATATTTTTACACAAGAGTTTATAAACGATTTTTGTGATGATGGAGAGATAAATTGGAAAAAACTTGTTGAATTTAATAGTGGGAATCTAGATACCCCAGAAGTAGAAAAAGTAGATGAAGAAATTAAAAATCCCATTAAATCGGACTAAAACGGAATCAAATCTTTCACTTTAACATCAAGCGTTCTTGCAATTTTTGTTAGTAATGTGAGATTTGGTGCGTTTACTCCTCTCTCAACTCTACTAATCCATCCAAGCGAAACACCCACTTTTTCTGCGAGTGTTTCTTGTGTCATACCTTTTGCCTTTCTGTACCTTTTTAAATGTTTGGCAATCTTTAAATTTTGCTTTGTAATCGTTCTTCTCTGCAACATAGCAACAGCCTACCAGTAAAGAAATCGAAAATTAAGACATACATATGTGTCAATTTAGGCTCAAAAGTATTGCATTTTTGACACATATATATTACGATGGGAAAATGAATGACAACGAAGAAAATTTGAGAGTACAACTTATCGAAGCGCTGCTTGATTATATTGAAGGACGAAGAACATTTAGGTCTGTTATTGTATTTGGTATTAATGCTTACAACCTCCACGAGCCATACAAGGATCAGTACATTACAAAAATAGTAAATGAACTTAACGATATGGGAAATCAACTTGCTAATGGCAAAAACTTTTTCAAAGAAGAAATTAAAGAAACATTCACAACTTTCCTTGAGAATTTAGTGCCGAAATAGATATTTAATATTTATTTAATAATTTTATAGTATTATACAAACTCAACTGCCCACAAGTGGCAGTTTTTTTGTGATCAAAATTCTGCCATTTTCCAAGGAGGTGAATTATGAAAAAATTTATTACATTTTCTCTGACATTAATTATTTCTTTTTTTATCGTGAACCCTGCCTATGCACAAACAGCTACGGGTGGTGCTGGACAGATTGAAAACTTTATCAGAAGCATTATTCAACTGTTAGTAACGCTTGCTGGGATAACTGCAACCGGATTTTTTGTCTGGGGAGGATTTCGATATATCACAAGCTCTGGTAGCCCAGAACAACTTGAAGGAGCAAAAAAAACAATTCTTTACTCAGCTGTCGGACTTGCAATAGCACTTGGAGCGTTTGTTTTGAGCAATATTGTGTCAGGGCTTGCAACAACTGCGTTTGGTGCCGCTCAATAAAAAGAATTTATCCATGAAATTATTATCATTTTTTAGCTTTCTAGCTCTTTTTTTCCTGTGGGTATCTCCTGTGTATGCTGCCACCCCTGATGTTGCCAGTTTCACAAAAGACATGCTCAATACTTTTATTATCCTTGCATCGCTTGGTGCAATCTTTTTCTTGGTTAAAGGTGGCTATGGTTATATTACCTCGTCTGGAAAACCAGATGCCTTAGAACATGCCAAATTAACAATTCGAAACGCCGTGATTGGTCTCGTATTTGTTTTATCAGCAAGTATTATCTCTCAAGTTTTAACAACAGCCTTCACAACGCCAACAAGCCAAACAACAACTGCTGCCATTGCGCTTAAACCCATTGTTCCAGAAGAGCCACCTGGCGGATTTTCACTTGTCGTATTGGATTCAATGAATAGTATTCTGAAAAACATTGTACAGTCTGCCACCAAGCCACTTGTTGATGGTATTATGAGTTTTCTCACAAATACGCCTTCAGTAGTTACGAATTCGGTGATATTTAATTTTTGGTTAACAATGGTTGGGATTGTTGATTCACTTTTTGTCCTGCTTATTGCTCTTTTAGGATTTCAATTTATGAGTGCCTCTACATTTGGATTTGAAGAAATTGAATTTAAACATTTATTGCCTCGAATTGGGTTAGCCTTTTTAGGAGCAAATTCTTCCATTTTTTTGGTTGAATGGATTATTGCTTCATGCAATGCCTTAATCAACACTGTCATTGCTGCAACGGGAGGATTAGATCGTGCATGGGTATTAAATGCGGCTGATCTTTTAAAGATTATCGATGGTGACGCATTACTTATTACACTTATTTTTATGCTTCTCTTTGTGATTCTCGCAGGAGTGCTGTTACTTTTTTTCATAATGCGGCTTATTACGATCGCCGTGGGAACTGTATTTGCGCCTTTCATTTTTCTTCTCTGGGCTTTTCCAAAGTTTTCCGATTTTGCTGAAATATCAACAAAAACCTTTATTGCAACAAT
>DASQPC010000048.1:0-2025 GCA_035644155.1 Candidatus Methylomirabilota bacterium | reverse complement strand
TTATTGAGGAGCTATTCCGGGTACCAGTCGGCACCCGGTTCTAGCACTTTAAAAGTAGAAATTTTCTGGTGATTTGTGCGACATGGCACCACCTCTTCCCATTCCGAACAGAGCCGTGAAACGTGTCAGCGCCTACGATACTGCATTTTTGTGGGACAATAGGTCATCACCAGGGATTTTCTGCTTTTAAGGAAGCAAGTTTCTTTTATATCCAACAAAACCGCCAGTAAGGGCGGTTTTTTGGTGGTGAAGTTGATTAATGAATTCAAATGTCCTATAATATAGTAACCTATGCCAAGTCCTGATACATTTATTGGTTATCGTGCACATCCTTTAGTCTCTAATCCAGGGGATATCAGGCAATATTCTGCTCCTCATCATTATCGTATTATCTCTTCAGAAGTTGACAAGTTGCTTGTAGATTCTGCATCAAAGATAATTCTTGATGTTGGTGGCTATAAACACCCTGCTCTGACACAAAACTTATTTCCTGGTTTAGAACGATTTAGTTTGAATATACCCTCGACAGAAAAGATTACTGGTAATCCTGATGTTATCTATGATGGGATAAATTTCCCATTTGCAGATGAAACTATTCCGGCAGTAATCGCAGTTGATGTATTGGAGCATGTGTCTCCAATAGATCGTCAAACTTTTATAGAAGAACTTGTGAGAATTTCTCAAAAAGGGATAGTGATAAGTTTTCCTGTTGATTCAGAAGCAAACAAGAAGCATGAAGAGGTATTAATAGAAGGAAGAGAGAGGGTAGGGCTACCGCATGCTTCCATAGATCAACATCAAATAATGGGTCTTCCAACACGAGAATTTATTGAGACGATTGGAAAAGATACAGGTTTACCATATCAACTATTTCCTGCAACGAACGCATCTGTTGCCTTTTCATGTTTGCAAGAACAGTTGGCTGCCTTTCTCAAACAGAGCGATGGAAATACATTGCGGCAAATGACCATTGAGAGAGAGGCATTATTAGCTGCTAGTCCACTACCAACGTGGGAAGAAGCATATCGAGCAATACTGGTTATTCATAAAAATAGGTAGATTCTCTAAAAAAAAGTACATACAAACCCTGATGCTCCTGCTATACTAGGCAAATGTCTGAGAAAAAACAAATTCTTTTTAATAAACTAACTCAATTTCTTTTACCCACACTCACTATCCTTGGATTTGCACTTACCTCATTTAAAAAACCCGAGCTAGGCCTTATTTTTAACCTGCTTGCTCAAATCTTCTGGCTTTATGCAAGCTGGCAAGCATGGAAAAAGGCAGGACAAGTAGGGATATTTATTACAACCCTTATTATTACCGTAATTGTTTCCTATGGGATTATCAATTACTGGTTTCTGCGCTAGAAAATAATCCTTGCGACTCTTAGCAGATAATGCTATACTTAGAGCATCTTTTTAGAGAAAGGCTTATGGTTAATGGCAAATACTTCTTCTTCAAATAAATCTACTTCGGCGATGGCCAAGCTTCTAGCATCGCACAAAAATAAAGTTGTTACCTTCAAAAAAGGAGATTCGGTTAAAGGAAAAATTACCAAATTAACCTCAGGTGAGATCACTGTTGATGTTGGATCAAAAACAGAAGCCATTGTTCTTGAAAAAGAAAAACGCATCCTGAATACCATTTTTTCTTTGTTTAAAATAGGGGACACAGTTGAGGTAAACGTCCTTAATCCGGAATCAGATCTTGGCCAACCAGTTGTTTCCTTAAGACGATATCTTGGTGATATTGCTTGGAAGAAGCTGGAAGAGCTCCAAAAGAGCAAAGAGGCAATTGAAGTCACCGTTTCAGATGGAACTAAATCTGGTTTTGTAGTCAACACGGCTTTTGGTATTGCTGGTTTTCTTCCGCAATCACACCTGCAGCAAGCAGATGTTACTCCAGGTCAGCAAATAAAAGTGACTGTTCTTGAACTCAATCGTAAAGACAACAAAATTATTTTTTCCCAAAAAACTGCTTTGTCAGAGGCAGACTTTGCTCAAGCAGTCAAAAAGTTAAAAG
>DASQPC010000047.1:0-3451 GCA_035644155.1 Candidatus Methylomirabilota bacterium | reverse complement strand
TAACATTCTGCCATAATGCTGCGTCTTTTTCTTGTGGAGCACGTACCTCTTGAGGCAGCGCAGCATTTACTCCTAAGGAACGAAAAACTTTCGTTGCTCGATGAACACCATAGAGAGCTGATGCACCTAATATACTTCCCAAAATAGCTCGACGACTTACTTTTGAAGCAGCCGCTGTGGCAGGTTTTCCCTCTTCTGTTTGTTGGTCTATATACTTGTTTATAAGTGTGGTTAAAACAACAAGTGCAGCAGAAACACCAATAGAAGTTCCCTCAATGAAGTTACGTTTGTCTCTGGCTTGAGGATCCATATCAGTGTAAGCTTGCTCAATATCCTGTCCTTCTTGAAAAACTAGCTTGTGAGTTAAAGTAGGATCAGTTGATAAATCTGCATATATTTTATCGGCAGCTATAGCAAAAATCTGCTTTTTTGAAGGATTAAGACGTGCAGGTCGAGCAGGCAAACCAAGCCAGGTACTTTTTTTATCATATGTTCCATAATCGAGAGGCAATGTTATACCATCTACCGTGAGTACCTCCGGCTGGTCTGCGATAAGCCTATGCCTAAGCTCGGGACTTGGATACCAAACATTGACATTAGGATCATCATTATCAAAAGCACCTAAAACTTGGTTATACTCACGAGGCAAACAATGATCACCCAATGCAAGAATATTACGAGGATCAATTTTTGTGAGTAACTCAGTACTTTTCGAGACACCTCTTGCTATTTCCGGCGCACTACCAATAACTGCTCCAACAGCTAATGCGACACTTCTTGTGTGATCTTTTTTTGGAGCCGTTGAGATAACAGGCTCTTCAGGGGTTGTGGGTACATCTCTAGGAATTGGTACTTCAGTTGTTAGTTCAGCCATGTTATACCTGTTTTTCTTTTTTAGTCGTTGTGACTCTGCCACCTTGCCATTGACCTCTGTAGTTGTTGCCGCCACCTTTGACCTCGTGAAATTGGATGTGCACAATTCGCGCGCCAAGTTCTATCGTGACAGGAACGGGTCCTTCATTTTTGAGACCAAAGTTGAGTCCACCGCAATAGCCTGGAGGACAATTGCCGGTACGGATAAAAATGCCACTTCGATAGGTCGTTGAACGAGGAGTAATACTTGCAGTGAGATTCTCCGGCATGTTGACGGTCTCAATCGTTTTAATCAAATAAAACTCCCCAGGTTTTATCACAATTTCTTGATTTTTGATTTTTGATTTTTGTTCTTCAAATTTCGCAACCAGCGAAATTTCAGCGGTATGCCTCTCTGTCACACCAAGAAATGCCTTACCGGAAATTTTGTAGACTTCCCCAAGTCGCAAATCAAATCCCGCACCTTCAGGATTGGTAAGTTCTCTTTCAGAAAGATTCTCAACGAGTTTTACTTTTTTTACTAATTGTAGTAATGCTTTTGGACCGAGTATCATAATGCATTATTCCTGATTCGTCGGATTATTTCTTCCGTTACGTCATCAACAGATTTTGTTGCGTCTATCACAATAAACTCTTTTGGAAATTTTTTCAAGAGCCATTCATAGCCCTTGATTGTTTTAGCAAGAATTTCCTGATTTTCATAAATTTCTTTTTTCTTCTCATCTTTATCCAAACGTTCCATTGCCACATCCAAGGGAATATCCAAATAAAAAGTATAGTCAGGAATTGTAAACTGATGATACATCGAGAGAATACTTTGTGCTGTTAGCATATATTCTCCGGTATTTTCATCAAGATTTCCACCCAAATCCATAATGCCATAAGGCACAACTGACCAAAAACATCTATCAGAAATGACTATTTTGCCACCTTGTAATGAAGGTTTGATAAGTTCTTCATGATGCATTTCTCGATCTGCGCTAAAGAGATATTGAAAGGCAACTGGCGGGATTGTCGTCTTGCCATGTAAAATTTTTTGAATGAGTTCTCCAATTAAACCTTCATCTTTACGAGGTTCTCTTGTTCTGACTACATTTTTCCCTTGTTTGGCAAAATACGCAACGAGTTTTTCTACTTGCGTAGTCTTACCACTGCCATCAATACCTTCAATAGCAATATATAACCCTTCTGAAGTATTTCTCTTAAAATCAATATCAAATTCGACGTGGTACTTCATCGCTCTTCGTGGATCCTACTTTCTTCCGGACCTTGTTGGAATTTATATTTCGCAAATTTCTTACTGGTGTATGGTACGTCTGCTGGTGAAGAAAGCTCTTCAAAGGTCATTGCGCAAATTCGCATGCCAACAGTCAGTTTTATTGCCATCCGGCCAAGATTGCCAAGTTCTAAGACAGGCTTCCCATCCCAACCCGGATCAAAAATTGAGGCCGTTGAATGAACTACCAACCCAAGTCTTCCAAGAGACGATCGTCCTTCAAGCCGTCCCATTAAATCTTTCGGAATTGTTACTTGTTCAAGGGTCACAGCCAAAACAAATTCACCAGGTTGCATGATAAAGGTATCTCCATCTTTTACTTCAATCACTTTGGTAATCTCATTACTGTAATCTTTTTGTGCTGGGTCAATGTAGGGATATTTGCTATGGTCAAAAACTCTAAAGGTATTACCAAGACGAAGATCGATCGAGCAGCTACCAAGTTGGGTTGTCAAATCAGGAGCGGGATCTATCACAATTCTTTTTTCATCAAGTGCTTTTTTGATATCCCGATCTGACAGAACCATATGCAAAGAGTGTAGCAAAATAATGAAAAATTAACAATTACCACTATAATTTTATATACTATATCCAATCTAGATCGGTCAATAACTGTAGATATAAACATGATTTGATCTAGATCTGCATTTTTGCCTCTTGACAAATAACTAACTATGGGTTTATGATAGCATCATGGCGATTGAGACAGGAAGAACTGGAACACCTGAAAGAGGATCATCAGCGGTATCAGAATTAAGATCTGGATCTGGGCCAAAGGATCTGAGACATTCTATACCCCACACCGACATATTAAAACAGGGTCCGACTCCGCTTACTGAAGAGCAAGTAGGAAAAAGAAGAAGAATAATTGGTATAAGTGCAGGTACAGCAACATTAGGAGTAGTATTAGGCGTCACGCTTGGTGCCGGTGAAAATGCGCCACAAGCAACTTTTGAGCCACCTATTCAACCAGAAAGATCAACTTCTTCACTTAATTGGCAAGATGTCCCACATACCATACGCACAGACAATAGTGGAAACCCAATATTTCCTGTCTATCCTCGACGATAATATAATTTCCTTTCTCGTAATATAATATTGACAATATTTCCCCTCTCAAGTACGCTAAAGAAAGTGAAACGAACGCTTAGTTTTCTGTTTTTTATTTTTGCTTTCTTTTTTTTCTTTTACCATACTCCACCTCATGCTTGCGCACAGCTTATTGGTCAGCCGGCATGTACAGCACAAGGTGGCACATGTTATTTTGATGATAGTGCCGTTACTTGTACTAATCAGGGCCTC
>DASQPC010000046.1:0-5391 GCA_035644155.1 Candidatus Methylomirabilota bacterium | reverse complement strand
TTACAAAAGAGGAAAAAAGAGTATTAGTGCAAATTGCAAAAGGACAAATAGTCACAAATGAAGATAAAGCAAAAGCAGTTTATCTCTGGGATACAGGTTTTGTTATTAATGAGACTGTTTTTAGTTCGCTACTGAAATATTATCTGTTGCAGAAGGACCAAGAAGACGATAAAAAAGAAGAAATAATTCATTTGACGCGTAAGGAGCATTTGTTTTTTAGCGTGCTTGAAGGACAGAAAGGGGAGATTTGTGAACGAGAAAAAATAATTGAGACTGTCTGGCCTGAGTATAAAGATTTTGGTGTTTCAGATTGGGCAATTGATCGATTGGTTGCTCGTGTCCGTGTCAAACTCCGCAAACAAAAAAGTGATTCTGAAATTGTCACTGTCAGGACAAGAGGATATAAGTTGTCTTCAATAAAAGAGTAATAGTGCGTTTTCTGCTTTTCTTACTTCTTCCGACCATGGTATAATGAGCCTCATGGACAAAGTCTATAATCATAAAGAAATTGAAGAAAAAATCTATAAAAGCTGGGAAGAAAAAAAGTATTTTCAGCCTGAAATACATCCTCATGGTAAGCCATACACAATTATTCTTCCGCCCCCTAACGCCAATGGGGATTTGCATTTTGGTCATGCAATGTTTGTTATTGAGGATATCTTAATCCGCTATCATCGTATGCTTGGGGATGCTGCTCTGTGGCTTCCTGGGACTGATCATGCAGGAACTGAAACGCAATTTGTTTTTGAAAAAAGGCTGCAAGAGATCGGAAAATCACGCTTTGATTATAGTAGAGAAGAACTCTATAAAATGATTTGGGAATATGTGCAAGAGAACAGGGGAGGTATTGAAAATCAACTCAGACGACTTGGTTTCTCTCTTGATTGGTCTCGAGAAAAATTCACCTTAGATCCTGCTGTTGTCGAGCTTGTTAAGCAAACCTTCCGGAAAATGTATGATGATGGACTTGTTTATCGAGATTACCGATTAGTTAATTATTGTACAAAGGATGGGACATCCTTCTCTGATCTGGAAGTCGTGCATGAAGAAAGAAAAGATCCATTGTATTACATCAAGTATGGCCCGTTGGTATTGGCAACAACTCGTCCTGAAACAAAGTTTGGTGATACGGCAGTTGCAGTCAATCCTCAGGACAAGCGATATCAAGCTTTCATTGGTAAAGAAATTGAAATAGAAACTGTTCTTGGAAAAGCAACAATTACTGTTGTTGGTGATGAGTATGTTGATCCGGAATTTGGAACAGGGGTTGTAAAGATAACTCCAGCACATGATTTCAATGATTTTGAAGTAGGAAAGCGTCATAAGCTTCCAATGAAACAAGTTATTGGTTTTGACGGCAAGATGAATGAATATGCTGGGAGATTTGCAGGTTTGTACGTTAAGCAAGCACGAAAGGCCGTTGTTGAAGCAATGCAAGAGAAAGGTCTGATTGAAAAAATTGATGAAAGCTATGTCCATCGAGTAGGTATTTGCTATAAATGTAAAACAGTTTTGGAACCACTTCCTCTTGAGCAGTGGTACGTGAAGGTAAAGCCACTTATCGAAAATGCTGAGAAAGCAATTGATAATGGTTTTGTCAAAATTTACCCACAAAATTTTGTTACGACACTAAAGCAGTGGTATGCAGGTCTTCGTGACTGGAATATTTCCAGACAGAACGTGTGGGGGATTCAAATTCCTATTTGGTATGAGGTAGAGGATGATTCAAAATTTGTTGTGACTTTTCTTGACAAACAAAAACAGCTCCAGCAGGGCGTACTTCATGAAATTCTTCAAAAAGGTCACACGTGGGATGCTATTGAGAAAGGTCTGCAACGGGTGGTTGCAATGATTGATGCGAAAGTCGTTTTCGGAGAACAAAAAGAGAAGGGGAAACACTATTTACCAGAGACTGACACTTTTGATACATGGTTTTCCTCTGGGCAATGGCCATTTGTTACGCTTAAGACAACCAAACTAGGCGATTTTGAAAAATTTTATCCAACCTCAGTCATGGAAACAGGTTATGATATCTTGCGTGCGTGGATTTCCCGTATGCTTTTTCTTGGCCTCTATGTTGCAAATGGGAAACATGTCACAGACGATAACTTCTTGAAAGAAACAGTACCATTTCGAGATGTCATCTTACATGGGTTGGTCAACGATCCGTATGGGAAAAAGATGAGTAAAAGTAAAGGAAATGTTGTTAATCCACTGCAAGTTGCTGATGAATATGGTGCAGATGCCGTACGGTTCGCTTTGGTATATGGAACTGGTCTTGGCAATGACCAGGCGATGTCATATGGTAAGCTTGAGGCTGCGAGGAAATTTGGTAATAAGTTGTGGAATATGGCGAGGTTTATTGAGATGAAAAATGCTGAGAATAATTTTGTTTTGAAAGATAGACTTGCGTTAGTCGAATTATTTAATCAAGAGAAAAACAAGGCTGATCAAGCTTGGATCAATAGAGTAAAAGATCTAACAGATGAAATAACCAAATATCTTGATAACTACCAGTTTAATCTTGCAGCAGAAAGATTGTATGAATTTATCTGGCATGAATTTGCAGATAAATATATTGAAGAAGTGAAAAGCAGAATTGATCCAGCATCATTGAAAAATCTCAATATATTGTTTTTTGTGCTCTTAGAGCTTTTGCATCCATTCATGCCTTTTATTACTGAAGAAATTTATCATAAACTCGGGAATAAAGATGACCTCATGATCCAGTCATGGCCACAAGCTGAAAAGTAAAATTTTCCATTGTTTCTTTTTTCAAAATCTATTATGATAGGGGCAATGCAAGATGGCAATGTCCCTCAATCATATTTCCCGAATAATCTCCGATTTATTACCGAACATCCTTGGTTTAGCCGTTCAACACTCTTTACCAAACTCCTTTTTGCAAGTTTTATCTCGGGCATTATTCTGATTGGTATTGTTTTACAGGGATTTATGTTGCAACAAAATCTTCAAAAAGGACAAGAGATTAATCAGGAGCGATTAAAGCTTACGCAAGAACTTATTTATTGGCAAAATACGGCTAAGCACTATACAAATTATCGAGATATTTATTTTCGTATTGCCACATTACAATATGAAATAGGCAATAACGAGGCTGCAAGAGATTCTTTGCAAAAAGTTTTGAGTCTGGATCCAAATTTTAAAGAAGGGCAACTGCTTGGGGAAAAAATCAATAAACACTAACTAATCTGCTTTTTTATCGTCAGCTTTCTTATCTTCTTTTGTAGATTCATCTTCGGCTTTCTCTTCGCCTTTTTCACCGTCAGCCGCTTCTCCCTCTGCTCCTTCAGCGGCAGCTTCTTCACCTTCAGCTGGTGCTTCAGGCTCTGGTTCTTCAACGACAAGTTCACCAATCTTTGCAACGATCTGATCAGGAGCAGTAAGAATAGTAACTCCTTCTGGCACTTTTAAGTCTTCAACACTTACTTGATCATCAACTGCTGCTAAGTGCTCAACTGAAGCTTCAATATTTTCTGGCAATTCTGCTGGAAGTGCCTCAATTTCGACCTCAGCAAGCGTTTGCAGTAAAAGTCCAACTTGATCAGTAACTGCTTTTGGTTCACCTGTCAGAACAACTGGTACCATTGTTTTCACTTTCTCTTTCAAGTTTACTTGATAAAAATCAACATGTAGTGGTGTGTGAAGCGGAAATGCCATTTGTAGATTTTTAATAAGAACAGGTTTTGTTTTTCCATCAAATTGGAGATCTACCAACCCAGTTTCCCCAACTTCTTTATAAACAGCTTGAAAATCAGCAAGTTTTACCTGAATAGCAGTTGATTCTAAACCTTTACCATAAACATTGGCGGGTACAAGCCCTTCTCTACGGAGTTTTTTTACCTTCTTGCCAAGTACTGTTCGTGGTTCACTAACGAGTTGCGGATGTTTCATAAAAGTTATTGTATACCAACTAACTTAACAATACAAGTGCCTATAGGATGAACAAAGTGCTGTATAATTGGGTATATGCGTATTTTGGGGATTGATCCAGGTATTGGGAGAACAGGATGGGGAGTTATAGAAACTCAAAACTCAAAGCTCAAAGCTCAAAAATTTGGCTGTATTGAAACGTCACAGGACGATGCTTTGGAACAACGTTTGCAAACGTTGTATGATACGATTTTACAAATTATAAAAGAGGAACAGCCGGATGAAGTTGCTATCGAGGATTTGTTTTTTAATACTAATGCAAAAACTGCTTTAGTTGTAGGACAAGCTCGAGGAGTTGTTCTCCTAGCAATTGCACAAAACAACCTTTCCCTTGGGGTCTACACGCCTCTACAGGTGAAGATTGCTGTTACTGGTTATGGCAGAGCCGATAAGAACCAAGTTGGACAGATGGTAAAGACAATTTTCAAACTAGAAAGTGTTCCTAAACCTGATGATACAGCAGATGCATTAGCTATCGCACTTACCCATGCTTTCTCCCAAAAGATGAAGAGACTTTAAACCATTCTCGTGTTATAATCTCCCTACATTCTGCCATGATTGGAACGATTAAAGGAATAGTTGACTATAGAGAAGACACCTCACTTATTGTTGATGTTAATGGTGTTGGTTATAAAGTGCTTATTTCTGCAAATCTTCTTGCGCATCCCGGAGACACGATAAAACTTTTTACACATACGCATGTTCGCGAAGATCTTTTAGAGCTCTATGGATTTACAGAGCCGCAAGATCTCAAGCTTTTTGAATATCTCATTAGTGTCTCAGGCGTTGGTTGTAAAACTGCTTTAACTGTTTTTTCTGTAGGAACACGTAAGGAAATCATTCAGGCAATTACCACAAATGATGTTGCCTTTTTTACGGCGGTTCCTCGCCTTGGCAAAAAAAATGCTCAGAAGATTATTATTGAACTCAAGAACAAACTTGGTGGTGAAGAAGATTTGGATTTATCACAAGATGGGAACGAAACAATTGAAATTGTTGCAGCACTAAATAGTTTTGGGTTTACACCAGCTGAAGCGAGAAGTGCGCTTAAAAATCTGAATGGTAAAGGAGAAACAGTTGGAGAAAAAGTACGATTGGCACTTAAGTATTTGGGGAAATAATTTATGACAACAAATCCAAAAATTGAAGAAGTAAATCCAGAAGAAGAGAAATTGTTTACGTCTCTTCGTGCATCATCTTGGGATGAATTTCACGGACAGACAAATATTAAAACTGCCCTCAAAATTGCAATTGAGGCTGCGCAAAAACGGGAAGAAGCAATTGAGCATATTCTTTTTTATGGGCCGCCTGGTCTTGGCAAGACAACGCTTTCCCATATTGTTGCTCGTGAGATGAAGGCAAATATTCGTATTACATCTGGGCCTGCGCTTGCTCGATCTGGTGATCTGGCATCAATCCTGACAAATCTTGAAAAAG
>DASQPC010000045.1:0-4527 GCA_035644155.1 Candidatus Methylomirabilota bacterium | reverse complement strand
AGAGTTAAAACCTGGGACACGTATCGTGACATTTGTGTATCAAATTGATTTGCCCATCATTGCGCAGGATTTAGAACATGAAGTGTACGTATATGAAGTTCCAAAGAGAAACAAGAAGTATAATTTGTAATTAATTGTTGGGTTGTGGATCAAAATAGTCTTCTTTTGGGTTATAACTTTTTTAATTTTAGCATGAACCATCGAAGTTTGTCAGCAAATTTGTATCCTTCATATAAGATCGGATTGATAACTAAGTCATAACTTCCCACAAATTCCACATGGGCAGGTCCGTATCTTTGTTTAAAACTATGAAAGCCATACCACGGATCTTTGATATCAGCATTCGGTCCAAGCGCTCCCCACATGTCAAATCGTTTCAATCCCAATTTTTTACCAAATCGTATTGCCTCCCACATCATCAGATTTGATGCCATCACTTCCCGATGCACACTTGCTGATGCACCATAAGGATAATACAACTGGTCTTTAAAGACAAAAAGAATCCAGGCTGTCAAAATTTCTCCATTATATTTTGCAACTAAGAGATGTGATGATAATTGGTCTTTTGTAAGCTTGTGCGGAAGCGTTTGCCATTGCAAGCGGTGGTATTTTTCTGTGTGAGCATAAAATTTTTGCCTTGTAGTGGTCTCTTTGGTTAAGCGTAAGTATTCTTCAAATGCGTGATCTGAGTTGTCTTCAATAATTTCAACGTTATGTTTTTGTGCTACTTTATTATTGTACCTTGCTTTTGGGTGCATATTTTTTAAGAGTTCTTCTTCAGATTTTGTCAGATCTAAGACAAATGTATATTTGGTAAATAACGGATGAGCAGCGGGAACAAGGTTTACTTTCTTTAGACTGTTCTCTCGAAGTCTTGAAATGGCTGAGAGATCCCCAAGGGATTTCTTGCTGTCGCTCGAAATGACAGGAATATTAGGTTCTAATTGTATAAAGATGCTTTTTTCTTCTTCCCCAATTTTTTTTAGTTCTTCCAAAACCTCTTTCGTTGGCTCCTCCCCTTTTGGAAGATAACCAATTGTCCAAGGCATTTTTGGAATTTTGTGGATTGTCAGCTGAAATCCTGAGATAAGTTTATTATTTTCAAACAAACCACGTCTTATGACTTTGACTCCTGTTTTTTCTCGAAATTCTCCCCAGCCATAGGTTTGGAGCGGATGTTGTACAACAGCATCGAAGTCTTTTTTTTCTTCAGAAGTAATTGCTTGCGTTGTCATATGATACTATTTTATCAGATGAGAGAAGTAAATGTCATAGCCTATAATATTGACTTCTCAATTGGTTTATGGTTTAATAGGTATTATGCCAAGTGCAGAGCGTTTTTCGCGAAGAGGATCTGAGTTAAGAAGGTCTCCTCTTGAAATAGCGCCTAATAAAACATTTTATCCTTTCATACAAACAACCCTCCCTCGAGAACTACATATAGATGATATAGATGAACATATTCCAGTCATGTATAAACCAATACGATTTAGAAATATTCCAGGAAGCATTGGTGTTGTGCGACTTACTGAAGTTACATCAGATATGGAAAAGCCATTGGGTCCAGTGACAGTGATCACAAGATATAGTACGGATACTGTCTTTACGCAAGCTCCTCTTGGATTACATCTGTCTTTTGATATTGATAATTCATTGAAGACTCTCTCTCCCGATATTCTTTCCCGTGAGGAAAGATATCTCGATTTAGATAAATATCTTGCTAAATGTAAAATTGGAAAGAAAACGTATTATTTACAATGTGGTGGAGAAGAAAATTTTAGAAATATGCATGAAGTCATTAAAACAGATCCAGTGGTCTGGGTTGAAGATTTTGTTCCTGATGTAGAAACTAATGGCAAGTTTAAGAGAACCCAGGTTGTACTTCCTTATAGTGCTCGTATATTGGCAGGAATTTCAGTAGAATTTGTCGAGAGGGGTCCGTCTGCAATTCCAAATGATCTTGCAAATTTGTGAAGTTAGATTCAAAATGACTTTGATTCATTGTTCAGAAATTTATTTCATCCTTGCCAATTTTGATTGATCCTTTGTCTTGGGCAATAACATGTTCTGGAAGTTCCAAAACAAATCGTGAGACAGTATTGGTCGTTCGTTGTCCAAAGAAAAGCCTTCGTCTTGCATAGGTCAAAAATAATTTTGTTTTTGCGCGAGTCATCCCGACATAGCAAAGCCTCCTCTCCTCTTCCAGCTCTCCCCTATCCATAAGACTTCTGCTATGTGGGAAAAGTCCTTCTTCCATACCGATAATAAAAACGATAGGGAACTCAAGTCCTTTTGCAGCATGCAGCGTCATCAGCGTAATGGCATTTTTCTTTTCTCCCTCTTTTGTTTTTTCAGAAGAATACTCTTGTTCTACCAAGGCGACATTTTCAAGAAAGTCTGAAAGATCTGGAAAGGAAATAGCAACAGAGCGCAACTCTTTAATATTTTCAAGGCGCATACGATCTTCTTCGATTTTTTCGTCATAGAGCTCAAGATAGCCGGTTGCTCTGATCACGCCATCAAGCATGTTGATGGTTGTCAAGTCATCTCTGTCATCGCTCGTTTCACTCGAAATGACAGATGATTTTTCCATTGCTTCCTTTTCTAAGATCAGCGATTGTTGATATGCAATAAATTTGACCAGTCTCCCCTTCCCTAACTTTTCTGCACGTTTATAGGAAACCATATCTTTGGGATTATGAAGAAGGCGAAGATAGCAAAGAACATCTTTTACTTCTTTCCGTTCATAAAACCTTGTCCCACCAATCAAAACATATGGTATCGCGTGATGTAGCAATGCTTCTTCAATAACACGTGATTGGGCATTGGTACGATAGAGTACAGCAACATCAGTTAAAGTTTTAAGACCCATAGTAGCTATGCGGCGAATGAGATAGTCTGCTTCATCTTGTTCATTTTGAGCTTCATAGAGTTCAATTGCCTCACCATCAGGGTTTTCTGTCCAGAGCTGAAGAACTGGGTGGGATTTGTTTTTTGCAATAACCGTTGAGGCTCCGTCAAGAATTTTTTGAGTTGAGCGATAATTTTGAGAAAGAGAAAATGTTTTGACATTTGCATAGTCATCTTTAAATTTCATAAGGTTTCGATAATCCGCCCCCCGCCAACTATAAATGCTTTGGGAGAAATCACCAACCACACAAATATTTTGCTTTGCAGGATCCTGTCCAACGAGAAGTTTTGTCAGCATATACTGGGCACGATTAGTGTCCTGATATTCATCAACAAGAATATACTGAAAACGGTTTTGATATTTTTTAAGCACTTGCTCGTTTTCTCTAAAAAGTTTTATTGTCTGAAAGATCAAATCATCAAAGTCAACAGCATCATTCTCTTTAAGAACTGTCTGATAGACAGGATAAATTTTGGCAACTGTGTCTTGAAAATAACCCCTGGCAAATTTGCCATACTCATCTGCATCGATAAGCTCGTTTTTGGCTTGAGAAATTGTTGCGTGAACTGAATGTGGCTTAAAGTCCTTTGTTGAAATATTGAGCCTTGCCATTGCTCCTTTCAATGCATCAAGTTGGTCGAGCGAATCATAAATAGCAAACTCTTGTGAAAGGCCAATATGTTTGCCATCAATACGAAGAATCTTGGCACACATTGAGTGAAATGTTGCAATCCAAGGTTGTCCAGATGTATGCATGGTTTCCTGATTTTCAGAAAAGAATTTCATCATACGTTCCTTCATCTCCTTAGCTGCTTTATTAGTGAACGTGATCATCAAGATAGATTCTGGTTCAATATGTTTTTCAATCATCAGATACAGCACTTTGTACGTTAGAACACGCGTTTTACCTGAGCCTGCACCAGCCAGAATAATTGTCGGGCCCTCTGTTGCAAGAACTGCCTTTTTCTGCTCAGGATTTAAATGCTTGAGTAGTGGACTTTCCATAGAGTATAATAATTCTTGTTGGGGGCCCTGTTACTTCTCCTACCCCTTAGTAGTTTATTGATTGTAACATATGAAAAAGCTTTTTATCATTGCTAATTGGAAATCACATAAAACAGAAGAAGAAGCTGAAGTATGGCTTGATGCATACAAAATAAAAGAAGCTCCTGTTGCAGAAAAAGAAGTGATTCTTTGTGGTCCTTTTACTCTTTTATCGTTTTTGAAAGCTTGTGTTGTGTATAATAATTCACAAATAAAAATTGGAGCGCAGGATGTCTCCCCTTTTGAAGAAGGAGCCTACACTGGAGCGGTGAATGCCAAACAATTGAAAGAATTTGCAAGTTATGTCTTAATTGGTCATTCAGAAAGGCGAGCCAATTTTGCTGAAACGAACGAGATAATTACCAAAAAAATCCAAATGGCAAAACAAGCTGATTTGATTCCTATTCTATGTGTGCAAGGAATCGATACGCCTATCCCAGAAAATGTGACAATGGTTGCCTTTGAGCCGATTGGAGCAATTGGATCGGGGCATCCTGATAGTCCAGAAGATGCAGAACAGGTTGCTAAAATAATCAAAGAGAAGCATTCTGTGCAATATGTTTTATATGGAG
>DASQPC010000044.1:0-18925 GCA_035644155.1 Candidatus Methylomirabilota bacterium | reverse complement strand
TGCGATGCTTAATATCCCAATTATCATTCATGAGCAGATCTTTGGTGCTGGACTTGCTAATAAAATCGCTGCACGATTTGCGCAGAAGATTTGTATTTCTTGGGAAGATTCAAGGAAGTTTTTTTCAAAAGAAAAAGTTGTTCTGACGGGAAATCCATTGAGAAAGGAATTTTTCCAATCTGTCATTGCGGCTCCTCGGAATGACGAAAAGGTTATCTCTATTACTGGTGGAAGTTCTGGATCTCATGCTATCAATGTTTTGATCGAAGGATGTCTGCAAAAGCTTTTAGAAAAATATACTGTGATTCACCAGACAGGTGACGCAAAGAAATTTGGTGATTTTGATCGACTCGAAAAGCTTAAAGCAGCGCTTTCCCCGTCATTACAAAAAAAATATCGACTCACAAAGTTTGTGGATTCAACAGAAGTTCTCTCCATACTGAGTAAAGCTCACTTAGTTGTTTCTCGCTCAGGTATCAATACTGTTACTGAGCTTCTTGCTCTTGGTAAACCAAGCCTTTTTATTCCTTTTCCCTATGGGCAACACAATGAGCAACTGATAAATGCGATGTTTGTTAAAAAAATCGGTCTTGCAGAAGTTGCAGAGGAAGTAACCCTGACACCAGACAAACTTTATATTTTAATAGATACAGTGCTGCAAAATATTGAAAAATACCAAAGAAATAGCACTCAAGCAAAGAGACTGATAAATTCTGAATCGACACAAAAAATTATTTCTCTTATTTCGTATGTTAACGAACAAAAGAAAATTAAAAAATCGTAAAAAAACAATAAAACGAATTACCGGCATTATCATAGTTATTGTTCTTATAGGTGGTATTACCGGATATGTTTTCATCACCAAATTTTTACATAAATCACAATACATAAGCCCTATTGCTCATAAGATTGCAACTTTAAACTCAGCAGAATCTAAAAATATGCTAGTGCTCAAAGATTCTCTTGATGAAAAACAAATTGCCTATAAATCAATAGTTGCATCAGGTACCAGTTATAAGATAATATTTAGAGACAACTCGGAGGTTATAGTATCTTCACAGAAAAATATACGTTTGCAAATTTCCTCTTTACAATACATAACCTCACGACTTACAATGGAAGGTAGAAGATTTTCGCGGCTTGATCTGAGTTTTGACAAGCCGATTATTGTGTTTGATAAATAATCATGAATGAAGCTAGAATAATAGTTGGTATTGATGTTGGTACCTATAAAGTAGTCACAGTTATTGCAAAAATTGTAGAAAATGTCGTTCATGTTCTTGGCGTTTCTGAAGTGAAATCGCAAGGAATTCGTAAAGGGCAAATTGTCGATATTGAAGAAGCAGTTGGCGCAATCAATAATTCGTTGGAAGCAGCGGAGCGTATGGCAGGATATTCTGCCTCCCATGTCATTGTTTCTTTGGGCGGTAGCCAAATAGAAAGTCAAAATTCCCGCGGCGTTGTCGCAATTGCAGATCCAAAGGGTGAGATCAATTCGACTGATTTGATGCGAGTCATTGATGCAGCCAAAGCAATTTCTATCCCCTCAACTCGCGAAATCATTCATGTCTTGCCTCGAAACTACATCGTTGATGGACAGGAAGGCATCAAGGATCCGGTTGGAATGTCGGGGATTCGTTTGGAAGTTGATACGCATATTATTACTGCAAATGGTGTCTCTGTCCGCAATCTTGAAAAAGCATTTTCAGAGGTCGGTGTGGATGTTGATAATTTTTCTTTTAGCGGCTATAGCAGTTCGCTTGCAGTGCTTTCTGACACCGAAAAAGAACTCGGTGTTGTACTTGTTGATGTTGGCGCAGGAACAACCGACATTTCAATTTATACCGAAGGCTCTGTGTCGTATTCATCGGTTTTGGCAATTGGAGCGCGTCATGTGACCAACGACTTAGCAATTGGCCTTCGAATTTCTTTGGAAAGTGCTGAAAAAATTAAATTATTTTTGTCACAAGAGCCAGCCAAACGTTTTATAAGGACAGAAGAAGGTGAGTCAGAAGGCAAAGAAGCCAAACATTCAGATGAAATCGATTTGACATCACTTGGACTTCCTGAGGAAGTTCGTAAAGTTTCACAAAAAACATTAATTGATGGAATTATCAGGCCAAGACTGAATGAAATTTGTACGATGATTGGGCTGGAGATTAAAAAGAGTGGCTTTGGTGGGCAAACACCCGCCGGTATTGTGTTAACCGGTGGCGGTGCGCTTACTGTTGGTATTCGGGATTCTGCAAGGCGTACTCTTGCAATGCCTGTCAGGATTGGATTACCAGCCAATGTGAAGGGTATCATTGATGAGGTTCAACATCCAGCCTTTGCGACAGCAATTGGTCTTATTATGTATGGCTCACGAAACACGACGAGCAAATCAAGCGGTTTTGGTTTTTCTTTTTCCAAAGTCGGCGGAGCAGGTCCATCAAAAATAATGAAGAAACTTTTTGGGTTTATCAAGACCTTTATTCCTTAAATTTTGTTTTCAATCTTGCAATTGCCTTGTGCATCTGCTAGGATTTGGGCAACACCAAATCTACTATGTTAATTCGGCCTCAATCAACAAATTTCGCAAAAATCAGAGTCGTCGGTATTGGCGGCGGCGGAACCAATGCTGTTGGTTCAATGATTGCGCATGGCACCATTCATGGTGTCGATTTCGTTGCTGTCAACACCGATGCGCAAGCGCTTCTTCTTAACAAAGCAGATACCAAAATCCACATTGGAGAAAATCTCACCAAAGGTTTAGGATCTGGTGGTGATCCTGACATTGGTCGTCAAGCAGCCGAAGAATCAGTTGAGAAGATCAAACATATGCTTGAAGGCTCTGACATGGTGTTCCTGACAGCAGGTGAGGGTGGCGGTACAGGAACAGGTGCCACACCAATTGTTGCAAAAATCGCAAAAGAAGTTGGAGCACTGACTGTTGCCGTTGTCACCAAGCCGTTTCTTTTTGAAGGTACTCGTCGTATGGTGCAAGCAGAAGAAGGGATTGATCAGCTCAAAGATAAAGTAGATACGCTTATCGTTATTCCAAATCAAAGAATTTTGGATGTTGTTGATCGAAAGCTCTCACTTCTTGATGCGTTTAAAGTTGCTGATTCTGTGTTGACTCAAGGAGTGCAGGGTATTTCTGAAATTATTACCATGCCCGGTCTTATTAACGTTGACTTTGCTGATGTGCGAGCGATTATGTCAAACGCTGGTTCATCGTTGATGGGTATTGGGAGTGGAGTAGGTGAAAATCGTGCACAAACAGCTGCCAGATCTGCAATTGCCTCGCCTCTTCTTGAAATCTCAATGGATGGCGCAAGAGGTGTGCTCTTTAATATCGTCGGTGGTGCTGATCTAACGATGACTGAGGTTGATGAGGCAGCAAAGATTATCTCAGCAGCAGCAGATCCAGATGCAAATATTATCTTTGGCGCGACGATTGATGAGTCAATGCATGATCAGATCCGAATTACCTTAGTAGCAACAGGTTTTGACCAGACCAAACAGCGTCTGCAACAATTCGTCATCCAACAGCCCACACCTCAAGTGAAAACATCCCCGCTTATTCAAGATGATAGTACCCAACAAAGCACGCAGCCACCTTCACAACAGCAGAAAGATGACAACAAAAACCCAGAAGACGATTGGGATATCCCCGCATTCTTGAGACAACGTAATTAGTATTGTTAAATCAAGCTAAACTTGATAGTACAAGAGCCTTTACAGGCTCTTTTTTTATGGGAAAAAAAGAACGAGGCAGGAAAAAATAATTATAACAAGACTTAGCAGGAAGTCAACAGAACTTTAATAATTGATCTTTTACTCAGCGACTCGTTGTACGAAGCAATTGTTGGGATGATTGCCGAAGCACTGTCCTAAGGAGTCTCAATCACTTAGGCGACACCGAGTCGTGTAGCAAGAGATCAATACAAAATAAATATGACACAAGCAAAAATACAAGAAAATTTAGAAATTTTAAGACTAAGAGATGAAGAAGGTCGTATGTTTACATGGATAAAAAAACATCTTGAAGAACAGTACGGAAGAATAATTTCCGTTAAAAATATAACAAAAATTTATTACAGAGAGAAAGCAAAGATAAAAGAAAAATAACTATGAAATCTTATCAAAAATCTGCCTTAAGAAGAAAGTTATATAGAGAGCTGCCAGATATAGCATTTTGCACTCTTTTATCAATAGCAATTATCACTATGTTTATTTTATCAACAAATCAACCAGTAGAGAAAAAAGTTACGACCCCATTAGTAGAAAAATTGTCAATTACTCCTACTGCAACACCAACACCTACAGACGAGCAAATGATTAAAGCACTACCTCATGGTGATCTTGTTTGGAAAACCTACGGACATGAGAGTACCTTTGGTAAAAATGATGCTTGTAAAAATCAAGGGTTATATAACGGTTTTGGTTACGCTCAAAGTAGCTCTGGTTATCAATGTTTTTCTTCACTCCGAGAAGTAGCAACAAAAGTCTCTGACTGGTTTATATCTCACCTGCAAACAATGACTGTTAGGCAAGCACTTTGCTTTTATAACACCGGTAAGTTCATGGATGAGTGCGATTACGCAGAATACACATTAGCCATATGAAAAATTATAAAGAAAGACATCTATATTACTTCACTTGCACTGGATGTGGACAACGCGCTACATCATTCAGTAAATCACGTCAGAGAAAAGAACTATGCAGAAAATGCAGGCGCAACGCAGTACCAGAAAATCAAATGTCTTTAATATGAGCAAAGTAGAAAAATATACCATAACTATTCAAATACCAGCATTTGCCGTGAGCATTGATGATGCCTATGAGCATGCAAAAAGGCTGGCTAAATCCCTTGGGGTAAAAATTGATGTTATTGATGTGAAGAAAATTATTGAGAAAGGGGGTGAAAAAAATGGAAGATAAAAAACAAAACAAAAGCGATTTGGTTGCCGGCATTACCGGACAAATGAAAGAAATGGTTGCAATCCGCGACTCTTTTCAAGCTGACCAACTCAGATTTGTAAAGGGATTGATAAACCCAGACTTGACTGATACAGAACTATATATGTTTTTAGCATATGCAGGCAAAGCTGGCCTTAATCCTTTTAACAAAGAAGTCATTGCAGTTGTTTATAGCAAAAATGATCCAGAAAAAAGGACTGTTAACACTATAACAACCCGTGATGGTAAAAGAGCAACCGCATACCGACAAGGTGGTATCGAGTCAGTCACTACAGAGCCTATTTATATTAAGGAGATGACATACGGTACAGAAGGCAAAGAAGTGAAAAAAATGCAGAAAGTACAACCTTGGGAAGGTGGCAAGCTTTGGGGTGCAACATGCACAGTGGTGCGAGATGGTAAAACATTCACCGCTACAGTGCCAGCATCAGAGTATAACACTGGATACAAAATCTGGGCAACAAAACCAGAGACCATGATAAAAAAGGTCGCTGAAAGCCAAGCGTTGAGTATGGCAGTACCGGAACTTTTAGGCATCTATGACGAGGCAGAAATGCCAAGTAGTGATGCTGTAGCATTACCAACGGTCACTGTATCAGCAGATGATGACCAACCTGCGACAGATGCACAGAAAAAGACAATCGAGAAGGTCGCAACAGCCAAAGGTCTTAAAGTAAGCACCGAAGGTATGACACAAAAAACTGCAAAAGCATGGATTGCAGGGGTAAATCAAAAGTAGGGCAACAGCCCAAAAAAAGGGGGTGAGAAATTATGGAAGCAGAACAAATACAAGAAGCAACATTAGACCAGCTTTTAGATGCACGTTTAAAGGCTGACCAACAAATTGAGGACTTACAAGCCTCTATCAGCGTAATCAATACAGAAATGATTGCACGCCTAGATGCAGACAAAGAAAAGGCAAAGGTGGTTGGAAGCCATACCGTGAGTAAGGTTACCCGGTTGAATTTCAAACCAACCATTGACCAAGCCAGAGAGCTGGCAGCAACCAAGACGGTTGAGCAAATAGATACGCAAGCACTTAAACGCTTGCATGAAAGTGGGGTTGAAATCCCAAACACCAGCATAACAGTGTTTTGTATGGTGAGACCGGTTGAACAAAAAACAACCGAATGAAAGGAGATGTACGGGGCTGTAGTGAGCTGCAGCCCCAGAAAACAAAATGATACAACTATCTTATTCAACAATAAACGAACTTATCCTTGAGCCACATACATGGCTCTGTAAGCAATTAGAATTGCCAAGACGCACCACTGATGCCATGAAAGAGGGCAAGCTTGCACACAGAATTATACAAGATCATGTGAGTGGTAAAGTAATTGACCCAAGACTTAAAGACATCATTGTTAAGTTTCCCATAGTTGAACAGCCAACTTTTAATACTGCAGGTGAAGAAATACCAGACCCAGCCACGCACTTTGTTGTCAAAATAAATAGCGAGTATAGCGTGCATGGCTACATGGACGGCATAGACCCGGAAAATAAACGCTTTCTTGAATATAAAAGTAGTAGTACCCCATGGAGCATTGGAAAGTTTTATAACCTTGTGCAATGGAAAATATACGCATTGTCCGGTGATTATAAAGAGGCAGTTTTTATCACATCCACAAGAGACATTAAAAAGGTAGCAAAGTACTCAACCCCGATTTTACCCAAACATAAGCAAGACGCATTGGACTTTATAAACCGGGGGATAGCAATTATTGAAGCCGGTGACTTTTCATACAAAGGCACTGGTAAGTCTTGGAATTGTAATTATATTGGATGTCCATTTTGCTCTGTCTAATTTTATGAGAAGGGAGGTACAAAAATGAAATTACGAACTTGGATTTTTTTACTAATATACGTTTTATTTCTAATTTTTATTTTCTGGCCAGAAATGCAACGCCCGGATTGTGCAGCATATATAACTTGTTGAGGTAAAAATATGTTAAAAACGACTGCCCAAAGTCAGACATTACAAGGAAAAGAATACCAAATCTTTTTAACGGAGAACGGCTGGCATTGTAATTGTCCAGATTTTATCTTTAGAGAAAAACAAAAAAAAGCATGCAAGCACATTATTGAAGCATATAAAAAATTAGAGAAAAAAGTATCTGCCCTATGACACAACACGAAAAAATACTTGTTCTTATGCGAGAAAGAAAAATGACCGGTATAAACAGTTTTACTGCGCGCCGTGAGCTTAATATTATTCAGCTTCCAGCACGTATAAAAGAGTTGAAAGAACTGGGTCATAAAATATCCATCAGAAAAAACGCAAATAGATCAGTTGACTACATCTTAATTGAAGTAATTCCACAAAAACCACAACCAATAAAAGCTGAAGAATCTAACTCTATTTCTGAGCAACAAGTCTTATTTTAATGAAAACAAGAATAATAAAAACAGAGTTTTGGGAAGACATGGCAGGGAAGGACGTGCCAAAAGATGCACGGCTGCTTTTTGTTTATCTGATTACCAACCCACGTATCAATATGTGTGGCATCTTTGAGTTATCAGACAAATACATTTTACTTGAGACAGGATTGACCCCCAAAGAATTGGAGAAGGCAAAGGGATATCTGCAAGAGATTAAAAAAATACTTTTTATAAAAGGTTGGGTAAAAATAACAAATGCAGAAAAACACAATAATTATAAAGGTTCCCCTAAGAATGAAGTGGCATATGAACGTGAATTAGCCTTAATTCCATCTCATATAAAAGAAGATTTTAATAGCAGTATTGATAGTAGTATCACTACTACTATAGATACTAACCATAAATCAGAAATCATAGATCAAAAACCAGAAATCAAAAAAGACGAAGACGAAAAAGAAAAAATTTATGCGTCACTCAGCTACTTGAAAGAATTGCCCCTCGATGAGGTAACCGACCTTTACAAAAAATACGAAGCATCAGAGAGGCAAATACGCATGAAGGCCATTGAGCTAGCAAATTACTGTGATGGCCATGGCAAGAAGTACAAAAACTACCGGGCAATGCTTATGAACGCGTTAATGAAAGATTTTGGGATGCGTAAGCCGGTTTATAACCCACCAACCCCAGAACCGGAAGTGCCAATGTCACCAGAAAGAAAAGCAGCAGCAGCTAAAACACTTGCAGAACTAAGAGCGAAGTTTCATGGAAAACATACTCTTTAGTCACTGCCGGGGCGGTTGTTTTGGTGCATAAATTGATAGGGAATTTATTTAATGGTTACCACTATCAAGCTCTAAGGCACACCCCCGGCAGTGACTAACAAAAAACTATGTTTATATTCAAAAAAAAGAAAAATACATATATACAACCAAAGTTCAATAAGATTACTTTTTGGCAAAGACTTGGGTGGTTTATCACCAGCAAGTGCATGCGCTGTGGTGGTCAGGTTTCACCACATAAAGACGCTATACGTTGTAATTATTGCAACGCAAGAGCGTGAGAGGGGGTGAGAAATTATGAAAATAGATAAAAGAATTTTAGGAGTTTGCGATATTGCAAGCAAAGAGAGTGCAAGACCACAGCTTGCATCAGTCAGATTTGAGAATGGCAAAGCTGTTGCAACAGATGGTTATAGTCTCATGGTTATTGAGCAAGAAAAAATAGAAGACGATGAGATACCCAAGGTTGCTGGTTTTGATTATGTATCAGTAGATGGCTTGAGCCTGCCTGCACAGCCACTTGCTAAGTTTGTAAAAGAAATAAAGAGAAACAAATTTTTGCCTGTGTTGAGTACAGGATGGACTGTCAGGAATGAAGAAGGTCGTGTAACTCTGGCTACAACAGATTTAGAGGAGACATCTATAAAGGAGATGAAGCAGCCAGAGGGTGAGTATCCAAATTACCAAAAAGTAATTGATGGAGAAATGAAAAAAGAGCCAGTAGTAAAAATCAGCTTTGACCCAATCAAAATGATTTTACTGCTTCAAGCAATGGTAAAAGCCGGTGCTACTTCTTGTAGACCAGTTACTGTCCGTGTGTCTGGGGATTTGAACCCAATTATTATAACAACACAGGACGGACAGGAAAGAGAAATTTTTGCCCTCCTTATGCCAATGAGGACGAGTGAATAAACAATAGCTGGGGTGCGTATAGCTTTATACACGCACAAAAAATATATGAAAATTGAGTACGAATTTCAAATAACATATAAAAAAACAAAGAAGGTTAGCATATTTCGTGGCGTTAGCTATTTCAAGGTTTTGCCAGAAGGGATGTTTTATATAGAATACCCGGAAGTCATTAACGCAAAAAACATGACTGCAGCTTTCAAATCAGAGTGGTTGCCCTTGGCTGACATTGAAAGCATCAATTGCAGCACCATAAAAAACTTTTCAAATCACGCAGAATTTGCAGAATTTTTGAATCCAAAGAAAAAACTTGGCTAGTGTTTGGCAAAGTTATATTATGAGTGCTATTTTAGATATTTATCGAAAGGGGGTGTGTTCATGAGGTAAACCATGTTTTTAGCTACTACTAAAAGGCTGGCTTTCGCTGGCCTTTTTTTATTGTTGACTTTGTTTCTCAACTCTGATACAACTAATACAGTAGTAGCTTTTAACGCATTTTTTTGTGCGTGAAAGCTGCTTTTTTTTTGGAAAAAATGATAACTGAACCACAAGCACTCAAACCTTATTTAACTTCAAGACAACTCGAAGTAGTTGAGCTTTTATATATGGGTTATGACCGTAAAGGCGTCGCTGCTAGTCTTATGCCACAAGTCTGCATGCAAGCAGTACATCAAATAATTTTACGCATCCGTAAAAGACTCAAGCAAAAGTTTGGCATACAGGTTAAGAAGATTGAGGATGCTGCCAAATATGAACAAATTTGATTTTATGGAAAACCTTATATATTTATTTATGTTAGTACATCCAGCAACAACTGCTGATAGGATATATAACTACTGGGAAAAAGACAAAGTACTGCAGGAATATCCCAAACCAAAAAAAGCAGAGCTACATGCAGTTGTGACAAGAATAAAAGCAGAAATCACGCAAATAACATTATGAATGAGCAAAGCATAAAAGATTTTATACTGCCAAAGGTTAAAAAATTTATTGAAAAAGTTGAGACCGGCAAAGCACGAAGCGTTGAAACCTATGAGGACATGAAGCGTATTAGAGATTTTTTGGACAGCCTGCCCATGTCCAAAAAATATGACGTTGATGGTGTCGTTTTCACCCGGGAAGCAGACAGGCTAATTATAGAGTTTAAAGTTGACAATGAAATAAAACGGCTCAGAATTGGCTGGCAAAACGCTCATAAGATGGCAGAAATAATGCAGATACTATTTTTACAATCAAACTGATATGGGAAGACAACAGAAACTAAAAGCACAACGCCGGGCAGACAGATTTATGCAAGCATTTTTGAATGATGTAGCAGAATTATCAAAGACAAACCAACACCTTAAAGAGTTATGGGAAGCAGTGGTTAGGCTAAAACGAGAAAAAGCTGAACAAATTCAGCTCAGTACGGCTGTAGATGAGTTTTCAAAAGAGTTTGCAAGGGCACAGGGCATAAATATGGAACAATTAGCGCAGTCCATAGAGGAAGGTGGTAGACATGACTAACTCACTCACCGTTGAAATGCGACTAAACAACACTGTTTTCAAATGTGTTCTAGAGCAAAAATTCTATAACATCACGCAGCGAAAACCATACGCTTTGATGACAATCGATGGACTTTTGCCTACTGGCCAAGACAAAATGGGTATAAACCTAGTCACAATCATTATTTGCGAGTTGTGCTGGAAATCCAACAAAGAAAACGAAAAGGGGCTTGAGCTTAAAGAACCATCACAAATTGTTGTACCAACCAGCCCATTACCATCATTAAAAAGAAATTAAAAAAAATGAAAGACGCAATATACTGGTGGCTTGTTGAAACGCAAGATAAATACTACTCACAAATGCCCTACTGGACTAAAAACATTTTCTGGACTCTCAGAGAGTGGTTTGTGTAAATATGAAGCATAGATGCGAGTTATGTAGAAAGCGAGAAGCCACCACAACCATCTGGCTTGCTCCCGAACAATCCCCTATCCACGTTGGTGGTATATACCAAGTCTGCGACAATTGCGCCGGAAAATAAGGTTTTTTACTACTTTTTCATCATTTCTAGGGATTAAATATATAAGATCGCGCACAGAATTTAGGATAATAGTAGTATGGCAGACGAACAAAATGCAACAGAACGCAACAGCTCTTACTTATTTGAGAGCCTAGAAGCCGAGCAACAAGACGCAGTGCTTTATGCTTTTAGTGGTTGGCCGTACCCTCGTATTGCCAAAGAGATCAAGCGACCTTACTCGACTGTACGCCGGTGGTTTATGACAGGGGGTATTTGTAAGTCAGCCTATGACGAACTGATAAAACAGCAGGCAAAGGAAAACCGAAAGCAACTAAAAAAGATTAAAGACAAGATACAAGAAGCACTGCCGGATGCTCTTGAGACTTTGCATAAAAGCGCTAAGGGTGGTAACTGGAAAGCAGCAGAGAGCTTGTTGCATATAGGTGGACACGCGCCATTGACAAAGATACAGGCAACGATTGACAACACTGACAAAGAGCATGTGATGGCTATTTTAAAGGAGCTGAGAAATGATGGTAACACAACAGCAGTACGACAAGACAAAACAACTTCTTAATGCCTATTTCAAAGTAAACGGCAAGCTGGCTGGTGACGAAATGTCCCCCGGCCAAATTGAGATTGCTGCATCAATCATCTTTAAGACTAACCCCAGAATTGCCTGCGTTGCCCCTACCGGTTATGGTAAGTCAGAAGCCGTTGCAATGGCTGTCATCCTCTGCTGTGCCAAGAACGATGAAAAATTTATCATTGGCTCAGTTAAATATGATACTTCTGACATCATAATGAAAAAGGTGATTGAGCATGTCTTTGACAGCAGTGAAATGGTCAAAGAACTTGAGATGGATACCACCCAACGCCTCACAACTCTCAAGCGAGAACGTAACAAAGCAGCAATGAATTTTAGAGGTGGTGGCTCACTCAAGATAGTATCACTCTTTGGCAAAGATGATGATGTTTCAAAAGCCATTGGTGAACACGTTCCAAATATCATATTGGACGAGTCACCGCTTTTAACTCCAACCAAGTACCTAATTATTTTAAAAATCCTTGAGGGTACTGGCGACTACAACAAAACTTTCTTGTTTGAGTTGGGCAATGCAGTCAACCGCAATCACTTCATGTTTAACATCAAGAGTAATAGCAAATACCAGAAGATAGACATCTCACTCGAGCGCGCAATTGCAGAGGGACGTTTGGATACTGAAAGCGTCAACGAAAAAAGAGGGTTGCCATTCTTTGAGCAGTTTTATGAGTGCCGCTTCCCGGCAGAGGATGAAATTGATAACAAAGGATACCGACAGCTTTTGACTGCAGAAGACATTGACGCAAAGATGGTTGGGCTTATTGATGCAGCAGACGACCCCATGAAACTTGGCGTTGACGTTGCTGGCGGTGGTGACTATAACGTGTACTGCATGCGACAGGGTAACAGTTCATGGTTTGAGACTTTTAACCGCAGCAATGACACCATGACCAACGTAAATGAGGTAATAAGAATAATAGACAAGTACACCATTACCGATAACCGGGGCAAGAAAATAAGACTACTCAAGCCAGAGGATGTTTTTATTGATGATATTGGTATTGGCCGGGGTGTTGTTGACCGACTCAGAGAAATGAAAACAGAGTTTAACGGCAAGGTCGCATACTATAGTGTGACCGGTGTTGCTGCTGGTGAGAAATCAAGCGACCCCTCACGCTACTCAAATAAAAAAGCAGAGAACTATTGGCTCTCTCGGTTGTGGATGCTGAAAGAAGACAGCAAGATTTTGGCCAATGACAAATGGCATCAGCTCAAAGAAATAAAGTATAAAGACACTTCTGATAAGGTGCTGCAGATTGAGCCAAAGGCAGACTTAAAAAAACGTACTGGCAAATCACCCGACTATGCAGAGGCATTTATGCTGACATTCACTGTACCACCACCAGAGCCAAACGTGACGTGGTTATGATAGAATAAAAGTTATGAAATTTGATAAATTTACTCTTGAGATATTTTTATTATCCATGTTTTCATCGTTTCTAGCAGTTTTTGCTAGCATTGGTTTTGTGCTTGTCGTATGGATGTGGATCAAAGTCTAGCTTGACGTTTTGGTTGACTAAGAAAATATAATATTATTATATTGCTGAATGGCAAGCCCGATCCTCGTTAAAATCTATCATTCCTCATTTTGTATAAGATCAGTCCTAAAACCCACTAAAATTAAATAAGCATGTCATTACTCAGCAATGTAACCAACTTATTTAAAAAGGAACTCAATACCGGCATCTTCGGGTTTTTCAACTCCAGCGCAATACCAAAGATGTCTGAAAAAGAGTTTTTGAAAGCATACCGAGGTTGGGTCTTTGCCTGCACCAATGCCATTGCACAAAGGGTTGCTGATACAGAATTGATACTGCAGAGAAAAGACAAAAATGGTGAATGGAAAGATTTTACTGGTGATAATGAAGCAATGGACTTGCTACGCAACGTCAATGACCACATGAGTTACTATGATTTAGCTTTTGGGTATTCTGCTTTTCAAGAGTTAGATGGTAACAGCTTTTGGTATATGCCAAAGAACGCTGGTGGTAAGATAACAGAATTATGGCCACTCGATCCATCGCGCACACAAGTAGTTAAGTCAAAGGACAATTTTATTGCCGGATATGTTTTTCTCAATGAGGTTGGCATAAAAGTACCCTTTGCCCCCGAGGAAATTTTACACTTCAAGCGGTTTAACTCTAAAAGTGCATACCGAGGCATGGGAACTGTAGAGGCAGCAGCAATTGCAATTGACACAGACACCTTTGCAGCAGAATGGCAACGTAACTTTTTTGGCAACAGTGCTATGCCATCAGCAGTGCTATCATCAGTCGGCACGCTCAACCAGGAACAATATGATCGGATAAAAGCAAACTGGGACAGTAAATTTAAAGGTGTAGAAAACGCACACAAAATGGCAATCATGGAAGGCGGTATGTCTTATACCCCCATCAATCCAACCAACCGTGATATGCAGTTTTCTCAAGGACGCAAAGACCTGCGTGATGAAATCTGTGGTATTTTTGGTGTCCCATTGCCGGTGCTTGGCATTTTGGACACCGCTAACCTTGCCAGTGCTGATGCAGCAGATATGCTTTTTGCTAAAAATACCGTCAAGCCAAAACTTACTCAGTATGCCGGTAATCTCACAGAGTTCTATTTGCCACGCTTTAACTTGAGTCAGAAGCAATGGCGCATCTGGTTTGTAGACCCAGTGCCAGAAAATAGAGAGCAAAAAAGACTTGATCGAGAAAGTGGCATCAAAAACTACTACATGACACCAAACGAAGCTAGAGCAGAAATTGGCAAAGAGCCGGTTGAGGGAGGCGACTTCTTATATATCCCAACACTATATCAACCAACCTCTGCGTCTAATGCAGATGGTAGCCCGACACCGCCAGCAAATAGTGGTAAGGGCTTTATACTTCTACCACTTAAAAGCGCGGTTGCGTCAAAAAAAAAAGAGCTAGCGGTCAAGCAAATAAAAGATAACCGTAGCAAAATTGTTGATGCAGCTATACCTAAACTCACCAAGAAAAACAAAGCCCTCAATGACAAATTAGAATCAATGCTTCTGGCCAATCTGCGGAAGTCTAAAAATAAAAAACCAGTCAATGTGAAACGTACCTTATTGCAAATTCTCAAAGATGCCACAGACCCATCAAATGAGATGGTTAAATTATTGTTTACTGATTATGAGGACTGGATCGGCTTATTGCATAATGCCACAGAGGAAGGAATGAGTACCGTATTTGAGCAGGCTGGCAAGGTTGGTATTAGTCAAGTCAATGCAGATGTTACTTTTGATATGCAAAATCCCAGAGCGTTAGATTTTCTTAACGAGCATGTAATGGAAAATACCGATTCATACGCTGCCACAATGAAGGAAGATATCTCGCTTAAAGTTATGGAAGGCGTTGAGGAAGGTGAAAGCGTTGACGATATTGCCACTACTATTGGTGCATTTTTTGAAGACCAGGGAGATTACCGCGCTGAAAGATTGGCACGCACTGAGACCATTGACGCATACGCGCAGGGAAACCTTGAAGGATATAAACAGTCTGGCATCGTCAGTGGTAAAAGTTGGCTTTTTGATGAGGGGAGTTGCTCAAGTGGTGAATGTCCCAGCAATGCAGATCAAGGCGTTATACCTCTAGACGAAGATTTTGAAAGTGGCGATGATGCCCCCCCTGGACATCCAAATTGTGAGTGCGCCTTGCAACCAGAGACCGGTGAGATAGGTGACTAATACCAAAATGTATAAAGCACCGCGAAAAACTCAATATAATTGATTTAGCTTATGAAAAATCTGAAAAAATACCTTGAGGGCATTGCTGACCCACACAAAGCAAAGATTTTTAAAACCTTTGAAATCCTTGAGACAAAGGTTGCTGACGGCCAACCTCGCACATTGGTTGTAAAAATTTCAACAGTCAATGCTGACCGGTCAAGAGATACAGTACAGCCATCTGGCATGCAAGCAGATAATTTCCTCAAAAACCCAGTTGTTTTATTTGCTCACAAATACGACACCAAACCAATTGCAAAATGCACAAGTCTTAAAGTTATGGACGACTGCATACTTGCCACCGTTGAATTTTTACCAGAAGGCGTTTACCAAGAGGCTGACATCATTTACACAATGTATAAAGAAGGCTTTTTAAGTGCTTGGTCAATTGGTTTTATGCCAACTGATTATGACGAAAACATGCAAGGTGGCTATAACTTCAAGCAATGGGAACTCTTTGAGTTCTCAAGTGTCCCAGTCCCAGACAACCCCGAAGCATTGACAATTATGCGCTCAAAGGGCATTGACGTTGATAAGGTGCTTGAGAAAAAAGAACAGGATGAAGACGTGCTAAGCGTTAAGATTAATATTGCTGACGCAGAGGAAGTCAAAGAGACCATTGAGAATGCAACCAAAGCTATTGGCGCATTGACGCTTGAAAATGAAAAATTGAAAAAAGCAGCAGAGCAAAAGGATGTTTCACAAATTGTTGCACTTGGCTACTTACTTGATGAACTTTCTTATTTTATAAAAGCATTTACTCAAATGGGCGTGAAACAAGAAAGTATTGAAAAGCTACAGCAAGCATTGGCATTGGTGATGAATGTTGTGCAAGAGCAAGCTATTGTTGGCGAAAAATCCATCAAGTTACCGGCAACAATGAAAGCTGGTCGTACTATTTCATCAAAACATGAAGAGATGCTAAAGACAGCATGTGAACATATGAATGCCGGAGCAGAGCAGGTAAAAACAGTGTTGGACTCTGTATCAAAAGATGATGAGGAGTCTGATGAGGGGAAAACAGTACCAAACAGCTATGTTACTCGATTGGCAAGTTCATTGAAGCAAACGGATAAAACAGTTGGTTTGACTCTCAGATTATTAAAAACTATTGAGAGTGAAAGAAGGGGGGTGAAATAAAATGAACGAAGACGAAAAACGCAAAGAGGAAGAAACAAAGGCGATGGAAACCATCGTTGAGGCTGTCACAGAGAAATCTGTAGGCAAAATCCTTGAGAAAATCAAGGCTGATAAACCTCTCCGCAAAGACATTTTTGGAGGTGAAGATAACAACACCAAAGAAAAAGAGCTTGCTGACCGTAAGGCTGCAGGTGCGGAATACTTTAAGAAGTTGGTAGCAGGTGACCGAGTGTCCACCAAAGCATTGTCTGCCGGTAGTAGTACCGCAGGCACTGAACTAGTACCAACTTATGTGTCCGACCAATTAATCACAGTTGCGCAAAAGTACGGTCTTGTCCGTAAATACGGTACAAAATGGCCAGTACAAGGTATCAACCAAAATGTACCAACCATGTCAAGCCTCACGGCTTACAGGTTGGCTAGTGATACCGCTGCCGTAACTGCGTCCCAACCAACCACTGGAAACGTGCAATTGCGCGCAAAAACAGTTGGTGTGATTGTCCCTATTTCCAAAGTGTTATTGCAAAATTCCACTGCGGAATTAATTGATGCTATAACAATGCTCGCTGGTAAAGCGATTGCAAAGTTAGAAGATCAGTGGGGTCTCTTAGGTTTGGGTGCTGGTGAAGGTGTGTTCCAGAACGTAAACGTCCCAGTTGTTACTTTGGCATCTGCTAATACTTATGCTGGTGTAACCGCTGAAGACCTTTTATCAATGCTTGATGTTATTGATGAAAACTTTTTGAGTGAAAGTCATAGATGGGCTTTGTCCCTTTCTATGTTGAATAACTTTAGAAGATTACGCGCAAACGTAAGTACTGACAAGCAAGGTTTCTTGTTTGAAGGTTTTGGTGGCTCACTGCCTCCAACGATGTGGGATATTCCTTATGACACAACAGCGGTAATGCCTAAAAACTCTGATGTCTCACAGGCATCAAAGAAATGCATGGCATTAGTAGACTACAGCAACCTCATTCATGGGGATGCTATGGAATACACTGTAGAAATTTCTGATCAAGCTACCATCACTGATACTGATGGCTCGACTTTAATCAATCTATTCCAACAGAATATGGTTGCTCTTAAAATCTGGGGTCAAGTTGATATTCAACTTGCCAACGCAGCGTCAGCTTTTGCAGTCCTTAAAACGCACGCTTAAGGTAACAACTGATGGCCGTAGGGTGAGTGGCAATGAAAGGGAAAAAATAAACTTTCAAAGACCACCGGCTAAACTAAAAACAGAAGTGCTTTTTAGTTTATGCACTGGTTGCGAGTCACCGATTATAAGCATTTGAGCTTGTACATCTCCTTTCACTCACAACCAGCAATAAACTCACAAGCAACAAAAGAGGGGGTGAGCAATTTATGTCAAAAGTAATAGTAGATCATACAGGCTTAACAGATGGCCATTACTACAAAAAAGATGTACCGGTTGAATTACCGGCAAATGTCATTAAGGCGTTGGGTGACTCTGCAACACCTTTCGATGGTGAAGCAAAGGCAGCACCAGCAAAAAAAGAAGTAAAAAAAGTACTTAACAAAATGGTGCAAACGGTAGACGCTACAACTAAATCTGATGCTGAAAAGGCTGCCGAAGCCAAAAAAGCAGAAGACGAAAAACAAGCTGCAGATCCAGCAGCCGAGGCGAAAGCTAAGGAAGAAGCAGACACAGCAGAAAAGGCAAAGGCGGATGCCGATGTAAAGTAGTAAATGGTATGGGGTTACTGGCTAGAAATCAGTGTAAAACCAAAAATGTATAAAACCCCCAAAATTTGAAGTTATAATAAATATATGAGCAAATCAGCAATGCATAGACAGCAAACATTCAGTAAGCCAGCAGTGGCAGCTAACACTGGTGTACTCGCTGCACAAACACTCCCAACATCAGGTACAACTGTTGTAACTGTAGGAATTACAAACCCAGATGTACCACGAACCGTTAGGCTCAAAGGAAATCAAGTAACTACACAAGGTTTAGTTGTTACAGTTGTTGGTACTGATATTTATGACCAAGCACTTACGGAAGCAGTTACAATGGGCGGTGCTTTTGCAACACCAACTGACTCAGTAAATGCTTTCAAAACCGTCACATCAATTACTTTCCCAACTAGAGGTGGTGCAAGCGATACTATCTCAGTCGGACTTGGTGCAGCTCTTGGACTCGATAGTCTTTGTGACGCTTTCTCATTCCTCAATACGCCAACTGCTCTTATCACAGCAAAAGCTGTTGACGTTGCAGTTATTTCTAAAAATACAGTGACGCTTGCAGCGACACTTGATGGCACAACAAATCAAGCAGTTGAGTACATGCCACAAACTCATCCAACCGGTAGACTCTGGGGATAATCCCAAAACCTTGCTTTCTTGAGACCGCTTTGTGCGGTCTTTTTTATTTTTAACCACATAATTACAT
>DASQPC010000043.1:0-13640 GCA_035644155.1 Candidatus Methylomirabilota bacterium | reverse complement strand
TTGGAAGAATATGGTATTAGCTATGCAGGTGTTTTTGGGAGCGTTGCACAGGGAAAAGCAAAGGAAGATAGTGATGTCGATCTTATTGTTCGCTTTGGCCGTCCAATGGGAATGTTTACCTATATGAAATTTGTAAATGGTTTGGAAACATCACTCAAAAGAAAGGTTGATGTAGTGACTGAGAATAGTCTTAATAAATTTGTCAAACCTTATGTTCTTCCAGAAATAAAAGTTATTTATGAAGAGTGATCTTGTCTATCTTCAACAAATTATAGAATCAGTACATAAAATCAAAAAATTCATCAAGGGATTTGATCAGGATAAATTTGTTGTTGACCAAAAGACCCAAAGTGCGGTCATCATGCAATTAGCTTTGATTGGAGAATTGGCAAAAAGGGTATCAAAGGAAAATCAGTCACAAATATCCTTACCATGGAAAGATATATCTGGATTCAGGGACAGAGCAATTCATATAAATTATAATTCCTTCTATGATAGAAAAAAGCCGCGGTGAATCCCAAGGACCAAAAGAAATAGGAAAAACAGAAAAAGAAATTACTAGAATTAGAAAGTAACCCGTTTAGTGGTATAGAAGTCAGAGATATACTGCATAGACAAGGCGCATATAATTAATTTTAACTTTACCTATAGCTCCATCGCTTCATGTCCCGCCTTTGCATCATGACGGGGTGGGTCTTTGAGGAAAAAGGCTGAGATACCACCAAGAACCACAATAAACGCGGCCCAACCGAACACACTTCCATATGCTGAAATATTGGCTTTAGAAATCATAAGCGCTGGAATGGTCTGTAAAAGCAAGGGGTCGTGAGTATTGATAACAGTATATTTTTGCAGAGAAACCAATTGATTTGTTATGCTATTGGAAAGAAGAGTGGCAAAGATAGCGATACCAAAAGCGCCTGCCAAATTTCTTGCCAGTGCAAGAATTGATGAGGCAACACCAATTTCTTTAAGAGGCACTGTTCCTGTTGCAGCTTGCGTAATAGGCCCAAACCCTATGCCAATACATAATGCAAATAAACCAAGTCGCCAAGCCATATCAAAAAATGTCCATTTAATATCCATACCAGTAAAAAGAAAAAGCACAAAAGCAGCACCGAACATGCCGATTGAGACAAAGATCCGCATCGGAATCTTAAAAAGCAATCGTGTCCCAATTTGTACACCGACCATAATACCCATAGCCATAGGGATAAAAAGATAGCCGGATTTGGTGACGCTATAACCCAAATACGTTTGAGCAAAGATTGGAAGGAGAAAAATGCCGCCAAACATTCCCATGAAAGAAATAAACGACGTAATATTAGCAGCTGAAAAGCTCGGATTTTTGAAAAATCTAAGATCAACGACAGGTTCTTTTTCGTGTTGCTCTATAAAAAGGAAGGCAACCATCGTTACGACAGTAATCACATAACTTATAATGCTGTTTGCACTTGTCCAACCCCAATCTTGGCCTTTATCCAAAACCAAAACCATCGTTCCAAGACCAACGCCAAGAAAAATCGAGCCAAGCCAGTCAAAATGTTTGATGCCTTTGATATGCGTTACTGGTTCTTGAATATATTTCCATGCCATAAAAATACCTAATGCTCCAAGAGGCACATTGATATAAAAAACAGCCCGCCAGCCAAAAATATCAGTCAGTGGCCCACCAAGTAGTGGACCAAAAACAATCGCCAAAGCAAAAACACCTGACCAAATTCCCATTGCTTGGGCACGTTGTTTCTGATCGCTAAAGGTAAAAGCGATAATTGAAAGCGCAATTGGATAATCGATTGAGACAGTCACAGCTTGAATGATACGAAAGATAAGCATTGATGAAAGATTAAAAGAGAGTCCGGCAAGCATTGAGGAGATGGTAAAGCCGACAATTCCCCAAATATAGAGAGGTTTACGTCCGACCAGATCTCCCATTTTTCCAAAGACTGGCACAAAAACAGCATTCGCGATAATATAGGCAGTTGAAATCCAGCTTGCTTGAGAAACAGTTATGCCAAAGTCTGTGATAATCTTGGGAAGTGCTAGGTTAACAATTGTTCCATCGAGTCTTCCTAAAAAAGTCCCAATAATAAGCGTTCCAATAATCAGCCATTGGTCCTTGGTGAATCCTTTTTTTTCTTGCATAGGAGGAGTGTTAGTTTGTCTTAGTAAAAACGGTCATCTTTGCGGACATACCGTTTTTAATTTCAGGGTATTTTGTGGTATCAAACCGTGCGTAGATTATAAATTGTTGTGTTGGTCGTTCATTGGAAATAGAAAATGATAGCTGTGTTTGTTTGGCTGTTGGAGAAACTTCATCGACATATCCCCAATAGGTTTTGCCAGGGAAAGCATCAACGGTAAATGACACAACTTGTCCAACATGAATAGTGTTGAGTCCTTTATTTTCATCAAGTGTCCCTGCCACGCGAACATCAATTGGTCTTATGAGTTGCATCAATTGTGTTTGTGGGCCAACGGAAGAGCCTATTTGATTGTTTGAAAGAATAACAAGTGCGTCTGTATCAGTTCTAATCGTTTCACCGCCAACAACAGCGAGTGTATCACCTTTTGCAACTTTTTGTCCTTCGGTCACATCAAGTTCTTTCAATTTACCGCTGGTTGTAGGTGAGATAGTAATGACTGGTGCAGCAATAATTGAGTTATCGATGAAGACACGATTTGTCGTTTTCAAAAAGAAAATAGCTCCACCAATCACCAGAAGCACAACTAAGATAATTCCTACTTTTTTAAGAAAATTTTTGTTTTTGAATAAAGAAACTGTTTTTTTCATAAGAGTAAGTATTTTTTGCTCGGCAAGGACTTCGGGTCGGTGATAACGTTATCATCAGTTGTTAAGCCATTGAGCACTTCAGTCTGATCTCCATGAACTCGTCCGATTTTTATTTGTTTAAGTTCTGTTGTGCCATCATGATTAACCCAAATATATTTGCCAGACAGAATTGTCCATGTTGGGACAAGAGTTACATTTTGATCTGCGCTACTGGTGATAAGCACTGTTCCTGATTGATCAAGTTTGGCATTTTTCAAATCATCACTCTGAATATCAACTTGATAGACAGCTTGGCCGTTTGCAAGTGTTATTTTTGATGGATATATCTTGAGAACTGTTCCTTTGATTCGTTTTTGAGAACCATCCACAATAATTGTTGCTTGTGCGCCTTCTGCCACATAATCAATATCATTTGCCGAAATATTTGCCCTGAAAACAACTGATGAAGGATCAGCAACAACAAATGAAGTTGTCGGTATCACATTTACTCCCGCAACGGTCACATCCTCATGCGTCACAATACCAGTTAAAGGAGAAGTAAGTGTTGCCAACTGTACTGCGTAATTTGCGAGATCGACGTTTAATTGTGCTGAATCTTGTGAAAGTGAGCTATTGTCAACGATTCTTTTGACAGCATCAGTAATAACTTGTGCTTCTGTAATATTGTTATAACTATTCTTATTGGTGGTATCAAGTGAGACACGCTGTTGACCTTCCACGACATTTGCTTGGTTATTTTCTTGGATTTGGGCATTGTTATTTTTGCTTACTTGATATGTATTTGCTGCAAGTTGTAAGCTTTTTTGTAAAGCATACGAATCAAGCTGAGCAACTGTCTGCCCTGCAGTAACTTTATCTCCTTCTTTCAAGGGAAGATAGGCAAGCTTACCTCCTGTTTGGAAGTGAAGCATTGCTTGATTTTGTGCAGTTATAGTTCCATCTGCTGATATCTGAGAACTTACTTTTTTGACGCCAACTGTGCCTGATGGAGTTTTCTTTGCTGCATAGGAAAAAACTGTAAAGTTGAGAAAGATACCTGACTCTACGAGTAATATCAAAACAATAAGGCCCAAAAGAATTCTTCTTATTTTCATTTCTTTTCCTCCATTTTTGTAAGCAATTTTTCAAAAATATGGAGTAAATTTTCTTTTTCTGTTTCTGAAAGATAGGAAAGCAGTATCTCTGTTTTCTTATTCCTTTCTATCATAGCATCTTTGAGGAGGGTTTCGCCATCCGCTGTCAAAGAAATTTTAACAACTCTTCGGTCAGTAGCATCGGTGCTTCGGCTTACCAATTGCATTTCATGGAGTTTGTTAAGTAAACTTGTTGCAGAAGGAAGTTCAATATGAAAATGCTCCGCAATTTCACGCATGTGGACATTTGGTTTGCTTTTTATAAAGCTCAGCGCTTGCAACTGAAGCATGCTGAGATTGATAAATTGAGAAGTAAAACACATTGTGCCTTTTATTTGGCGGGAAAGTTGAAAGCTTAATTCAATTAATCTACTTGTAATATTTGCATTCATAACTTTGATGTCCTAATATTTAGATAATCTAATTATATCGCAGTTTTTTTTCTTGTCAACAGCATACTTGACAGGTTGGATATGATTCGTTTATTCTGGAAACAACCTGAATATGTTTAAAAAGAGAACTATACAGATTGTCGTCGGAGTTGTTTTGGTAGTACTTGTTGCCGGTGGTGGCTACTTCTATCTAGCAAATAAATCCAAAGCCAAACCACAAGAAGATCAGTCTCAAAGCCAGGATATCGTTCAAAAACTTTCTCCTGATGCTATCGGTCTGACCCTCACCTCTAAGCCAGATAATAAATCTGTTAAGTTTGCTATTGCCAAAATAAGTGGTATTAAATCAATTGAATATGAATTAACCTATGAAGCTGATTCGACAGCTCAAGAGCAAAGCGAAGGAGGAGAAGCTCGTGTGCAAAGAGGTATCACCGGACAAGCACAAATTAATGGAAGTGATAGTACGTACGAGTCTCCTTGGCTTGATTTAGGAAGTTGTTCTCGAAATGTCTGCCATTATGATACAGGCGTTAAGTCTGTCGATCTCACGTTAAAAATTATTAAAATCGATGGAAAAACCTACGAAGTTGAAAAGACTCTTGATTTATAATTTGTCGTTTGTCATCCCGAATTTATGTCGGGAACTTCAAAAAGAGATGCTGAAGCAAATTCAGCATGACGATTAAATTCTCTTACCTTTTTCTTACATACTTATACCCTACATCTTGTATTTCTTATTTTTCACGGACACTACAACGTTTATGAACCTGTTGACAAGTTTTCACGAAAGGTGCATTATAGAATATAGTAGTATTACGTAGGAAAAAGTAGGAAATTTAAGAAAGCTGTATGTATGTTGATTGGACAATATGAAAGTCGAGTTGGAGAAAAACATCAAGCAAGTCTGCCAAAGAAATTTCGAGACATTTTAGGCGATAAATTAATTATTACGAAAGGGTTTGAGAATTGTTTGATTATTGTTTCAGAGGGAAATTGGAAGACACTCTTAGAAGGGACTGAGGGAAAACCATTTACGAATAAAGCGACACGAGAATTACAAAGATTTTTACTAGGGAACGCGACGGATATTGAGCTTGATGGCAAGGGGAGATTTGTTTTACCTGAGTATTTGCGAAAATTTGCAATGATTGAAACAGAAATACTCTTTGCAGGCATGCAGCGATTTATTGAGGTATGGGATAAGAAACATTGGGATGATCATCAAAAAGATTTATCAAAAGATATAGAGCTTATCGCTGAAAGGCTGTCAGGACAGGAAGATGAGTAAGTATCACATAAGTGTTCTTTTACAAGAGACATTAGATTTATTACATATTCAAAAGAATAAGAAATATATTGACGCGACATTGGGCGGAGGAGGACATACGCAAGCAATTTTGGAAAGAGGTGGAAAGGTTTTGGGAATTGATTTTGATCAGGATGCACTGGATTTTGTTAAGAAAGAATTACTAATTAATAAACAGGAAATAAGAGACGAATTAATTTTGGCAAAGGGAAATTTTAAGGACATTGACAAGCTTGCAAGTGAGAATGATTTTATTCAGGTTTCGGGAATACTTTTTGATTTAGGAATATCAAGTCACCATGTAGATAGCGCAGAGAGAGGGTTTAGTTTTCAGAAAGAAGCGGTGCTTGATATGAGAATGGATCAGGATTTGAGTGTAAAGGCTGGGGATTTGATAAATATCCTAACGAAAGGAGAACTTTATGAATTATTTACTAAATTGGGTGAGGAGCGGTTTGCTCGCTCCATTTCTGACAGTATTATTAGGGCCCGTAAAATAAGTCCGATCAAAACGACAACCGAACTTGCAACGATTATTAATCGTTCAATACCAAGAAAACAGACAACAATAAATGGAGCAACGAGAGTTTTTCAAGCATTGCGAATAGCAGTTAATGATGAACTCAACAATATACGGGAAGCATTACCAAAAGCTCTGGATTTGCTTGAGGAGAAAGGAAGAATTGCAGTTATTTCCTTTCATTCACTTGAAGATAGGATTATTAAAAATCAATTTAAAGAATGGGAAGAGCAAAAGCGAGGGACAATACTTACAAAAAAACCAATAACTGCAAGTGAAGAGGAAATTGAACGTAACAATAGAAGCAGAAGCGCGAAGTTACGAGTTTTTGAAAAATTATGAAAAGACCAGTTTATTTACTTATTTTTGTTATTTCAGTCATTGTCGGACTTTCTCTGGCGCAAATTAGTGTCGCAAATCAAATAGCAACGACAGGATCGGAGCTTGCTGATTTACAAAAGCAAGTGAGTGATTATAAAAGAGACAATATGGTTCTTAACGAACAATTTCTTGAGGCATCTTCTTTGACGAATATTTCTCAAAAAGCAGATAAGTTAGGTTTTGTCGAAGCTAAATCTCAAGTCTACCTCAACACGCCATTGCCGTTGGCTTTAAAGCAATAATATTTTATACTTAGATTATTGGAGAGATCGCCACAACCGATATATCGGTTTCGCGATGATAGACATTATGACCTGGAGATATCGAGTAACTCTCTTATTTTTTCTTTTTTTCTTCTTTTCCATTCTTGCAAGATTATTTTATTGGCAGGTTGTTCGTGCTGAAGAATTGGCAGCTTTAGGGCAGGATCAATATGGTCGTATCGTCAAACTCAATCCGCAGCGGGGAGAAATTATAACCTCAGATGGTTTTGCTATTGCCGCTAACAAACTTTCCTATCTTGTTTTTGCCAATCCTAAGGAAATAAAAGATGTAAATGAAGAATCAGCGGTCTTATCAACACTTCTTGATGAAGATACAGCAAGTATCAGTGCGCTTTTATCGCTCAATCGGTACTGGGTTGCTCTCAAATCACATGTTGATCGGCAAACAAAAGAAAAAATAGAACCGCTGCATATTCCAGGCGTTGGCTTTGAGGAACAGACAGTAAGATTTTATCCAGAAGCATCAACGGCTGCAAAACTCTTGGGTTTTGTCGGTAAAGATGAAAATGGTAATGACAAAGGATATTTTGGTCTTGAAGGATACTATGACAGACAGCTTCATGGGAAAACAGGTTTAGCAGTACAAATTCATGACGCACTTGGTCAACCGATTCTTGCAAAAATGAATGACACGGTTGGCGAAGTTGATGGGCGTAATCTCATCCTCCATGTGGATCGAACAATACAATTCCTGCTTGATAATACATTAAAATCAGGAATTGAAGAATATGGTGCGGCAAGTGGTATGGCTGCTGTCATGGACCCAAAGACTGGCGGCATCTTGGCTATGTCTTCCTTCCCAACGTTTGACCCGAGAGATTATCAAAATTATTCTGACTCGTTATATCGCAACCCTTTTCTTTCGGATACGTATGAACCAGGATCGACATTTAAACCGTTGATTATGGCAAGTGCTTTAGATGCTGGATTTCTTACACCCGATACTCGTTGTACGATTTGTGCCGGTCCTGTTGCTATTGGCGGCTATGATATTCATACATGGAATGATCAATATAACGCAAATGAAACAATGACGCAGGTCATTCAACATTCTGACAATACTGGTATGGTTTTCGTTGGACGAAAGCTCGGAGAAGATAGAATGCTTTCATATATCAAAAAATTTGGAATTGGGGATTTGACAGGAATTGATTTACAAGGAGAAGGTACACCACCGACAAGAGCAGATAATCAGTGGTATCCAATTGATCTTGCGACTGCGACATTTGGACAGGGGATTACCGTAACGCCAATCGAGCTTTTGACTGCTTTTTCCGCGATTGCAAATGATGGCAAAATGATGGAACCACATGTTGTCTCCGCTGTCCAAACACCAGATGGAGAAACGATTCCTATTCTTCCCAAAGTGGTCAGTCAGCCTGTCTCTGCGCAAACTGCAAAGGTGATGACAGAGATGATGGTTAACGCAGTTGACAACGGAGAAGCCAAATGGGCAAAACCCAAAGGGTATCGAATAGCCGGCAAAACAGGTACGGCACAGATTCCAATTGCCGGACATTATGATGCAAATAAGACAATTGCTTCTTTTATCGGTTTTGCTCCGGCTGAAAATCCAAAATTTCTGATGTTAGTTATTATTGATCGTCCGACAACCTCAATTTACGGAGCGGAAACTGCGGCACCGGTATTTTTCAAAGTAGCGAAGGATATTATGACCTACTACGGCATTCCACCGAGTGAATAAAAATGCTATAAAATTGTTGCGCCGGCGGGTACTTGTGAGATTGTTTGGAGCGGCTCGGGTTTTTCACCCTCTGCGGCAAGGAGCATACCTTGTGATTCCTCATCCATCATTTTTCGAGGTGCAAGATTGAAGACAAAAACAAATTGTTTGCCTTTAAGGTCTTCTGGGGTATACCATTTTTTAATTCCAGAAAGGATTATTCGTGTTCCGTCTGTGCCAAAATCAACGGTTAGTCGTAATAATTTTTCCGATCCTTCTTTTTCAGTACAGTCAATAACAGTACCAACACGAAGATCAATTTTGTCAAAATCAGTAAAAGAAATTGTCGGTTTCATAAATAATATTCTAGCACAATTTTTGCTATACTGTTTGTTATGATCGGACGGACGCATGATTTGGCTGCATTTACTGCTTTGAGCGCAATCGCTCTGACTCATCCACTGCCAAATATTACGTTGGCAACAGGACTGGTTGCTGTTTTTGCCAATTTACTTGGTGGAATTGCGCCTGATATTGATCAGCCGACTGCTCCATTTTGGAATAATTTACCCATTGGAGGAGCGCTTGGTCGAGTTTTTGATCGGTTTTTGGGAGGACATCGATTTATTTCACATTCTCTCTTGGGCGTGTTTCTTTTTGGGTTTGCTTGCCATGGTGTTCTGCAAGTGCTGACTCCGAGTTTTCCGCGTCTTAATATGACAATCATTTGGTGGTCGTTTATGATTGGATTTTTTTCACATCTGATTATGGATACGATTACTCGTGAAGGAGTTCCATGGCTTTTGCCGATTCCGATAAAGTTTGGTTTGCCGCCGGTAAAGGAATTTCGTGTGCAGACTGATGGATTTGTTGAAAAATTTATTATTTTCCCAGGATTGCTTTTATGCAATATTTACTTGTATTATACGCATTATAATATTCTTCTGGAGCTTCTTCATCGTCACGTGAAATGATATAATAGTATCCATGTGGCAGGGAGCAAAAAATATTTACCATTTTTTTCAAGCGATTCTTGCGACCATACTTTATCGGTTTCCAAGTTCAGGATTAATTGTGATCGGAGTCACCGGTACCGATGGTAAGACAACAACGACAAATCTTCTCTATCACGTCTTGCACCAAGCGGGTAAAAAGGCGGCGCTTATTTCCTCAGTTGGAGCAATTTTAGATGGAAAATCTTCAGATATTGGTTTTCATATCACCACTCCAGGTCGATTTGCTGTCCAGTCATATCTTCGAAAAGCAAAAAAGATGGGTATAAAATATGTTGTCTTGGAAGTCACCTCTCACGCGTTGGATCAACATCGAGTGGCGGGTATTCATTTTGATATTGGGGTTTTGACTAATATCACTCGCGAGCATCTTGACTATCATAAAACCTACGAGCGATATGTAAAAGCAAAAGCCAAGCTTCTTAAGAAAGCTCATGTCGCAATTATTAACAAAGATGATACGTCGTATACAAGAATCAAGAAGCAAGAATTAAGAAGTAAGGATAAAAAGATCATCACATACGGTTTAAAGACAGATTCAGAAGTAAATCCTCATAAGTTTGCTTTTAAAACAAAACTTATTGGTAAGTTTAATCAATATAACTGTCTTGCAGCAATTGCCACATTGCAGCAGTTACAAATTCCTGATGAAGTGATCCGCAAAGGAATCGCCGGTTTTAAGGCACCGGTTGGAAGACAAGAGATTGTTTATGATAAGAACTTTACTGTCATCAATGATTTTGCTCACACACCAAATTCTTTTTCGAGCGTATTGCCTGAAATAAAAAAGCTAACAAAAAAAAGACTTATTCACGTTTTTGGCGCAGCAGCCAAACGGGATACCTACAAAAGACCAGAAATGGGGGGAATTTCATCTGAGTATGCGGATATTATTATCCTCACATCTGAAGATCCAAGAAATGAGCCGATAGAGAAAATTAATGAGCAAATACTTTCGGGCATCAAAAATACTAAATTTGAAGTTATTGATTATGAAAGAATCAGAGATCAACAATTAGAAATTAAGGAAAACAAGAAATATATTTTAAAAGTTCCTGATAGAAAAGAAGCGGTTAACTTCGCTATTTCTCTTGCACAAAAAGGTGATACTATTTTACTCACCGGAAAAGGACATGAGAAATCAATAAATTATGGTCGCGGCGAAGAGCCATGGAACGAAAGTGAGATTGCATTGGCTGCTATACGGGAAAGGTTTAAGAATTAATAGTTGTTATCTCGAACGAAATAGTAGCGAATATGAAAAAAAATAATAATATTGTAACCTTTGAAAATTTATCGAACTTCCCTTCGCTTATTCATGGATTTTCTACTCGTCCTTTTGGAAGTATGAGACCCTCACATCTCGATTCTCAAGATGCGCTAAAAAAATTTGCCAATGCTCTAAAAATTAATACGCAAAAAATAGTCCGGATGCATCAAGTACATAGTAATGTTGTTCATTGGGTGACAGTAAATAATCAAGACAAGATTATTGATCGTACAGATGGTCTTCTTACAAAAGAGCAGCAAATTTTTTTAGGTGTGGTTACGGGAGATTGTATCCCGTTACTTTTTTATGATCCCTCGCAGCATATTGTCGCAGCTGTGCATGCTGGCTGGAGAGGACTGTTTAGTGAAATTATTAAAGAGACTGTTAATTCGTTTGTCGCCAAAGGAAGTAACGCTTCGGATATTCTTGTCGGGATTGGGCCGTGCATTAGAGATTGCTGTTACGATATTGCGCAAGATCATGCTGATAAGCTGCTTACAAAATTTCCTGATTGGAAAGCATTTATCACAGAACGAGAGAAAAAACTGTTTCTCAATTTGCCAGGGGTGACAATATATCAATTGCGCGGATTAGGAGTTCTGCAGAAGAATATTGAGGATGCAGATTATTGTACCTTTGATCATGAGGATGTGTATTCCTATCGGAGAGAAGGGAAAGATTTTGGTGAGATGATGGGGATTATTGGAATCTTTACTTAGTCTTAACGATTTTATCTACTGCTTGTATGATATCCAAACTTTCCAAAAATATTACTAGTAATCCTGAGATTTTGGGAGGAACATCTGTTATTGTTGGGACAAGAATTCCGATAGAGTGAATAAAAGAGCTTGTCAAACAGGGCTACACGCTAGATACTTTTTTAAAAGAGTACCCGCATATTGCATTGTATAACATTTGCATCTTCACAAAAGATTGCTACAATACCTGTAGATGAGTAAGAAAAAGTATATTCATTTTGTTGGTATTAAAGGTGTTGGGATGACGCCACTTGCTTTAATTGCTAAAGGTGCGGGGTTTCAAGTCACTGGCTCGGATCTTGAAAAAGAATTTATTACTGATGTTGCATTGCGAAAGGCAAATATTACGCCATTTGTTGGATTTTCTTCAGATCATGTCATGGGTCCTGATTTTGTTATTACAACTGGGGCACATGGCGGGTTTAACAATGTTGAAGTCCTTGCGGCAAAAGCAAAAAAAATTCCTGTCGTTACTCAAGGAGAGGCAGTTGGTCTGTTTATGAGTGGTAAATTGTTTGTTAAAAAATGGAAAGGTATCTCAATAACTGGTACCCATGGCAAAACAACAACAACTGCGATGCTCGCGACAGTTTTGGCAGAGAATAAGCTCGATCCGACCTATGTTATTGGAACTGGAGATGTAGGATCACTTCCTGCACCCGGACATTTTGGCAAAGGACATTATTTTATCGCTGAAGCTGATGAATATATGTCTGAGCCGCATTATGATAAGACAATCAAATTTCTTTGGCAATATCCTGAAATTGCTGTTTTTACCAATATCGAATTTGATCACCCTGATGTTTATAATTCCGTTGATGATGTGCGAAATGCATTTGCAAAATTTGCTCAACAAATTTCACCAAGTGGCGTTTTGATTGCTTATGGTGATGATCCGCAGGTTCGTTTATTACTTAAAACATATAACAAGAAAGTAATCACTTATGGTTTTAACCCTGAAAATAATTTTATTCTCAAACAAGTAAACATTTCGGGTGATCAGACATTTTTTTGGGTGGAAAGTAATGGTGTCTCACTTGGTCAATTTGGTTTGCGAGTTGCTGGAGAACATAATGCACTCAATGCTCTGGCTGTTATTATTGTTGCTTTAGAAATTGGGATTCCTCTTGAAAAGATAAAAAAAGGACTTCTTGCATTTGCAGGTTCAAAAAGAAGATTAGAATTTATAGGTGAGCTGACTTCAGGAGCACGAGTGTATGATGATTATGCCCATCATCCAACGGAAATTAGAACAACTCTCACGACGCTTCGCAAACAATATCCAAAGAAAAAAATTCTTTGTGTTTTTCAACCACATACCTATTCACGGACAAGAATGTTGTTTGGTGAATTTACTAAAGCATTTGATAATATTGATGAACTTTTTGTGGTGGTTACGGATATTTATGCCTCCTTACGTGAACAACCAGACAACGCAATTTCAGGCAAAAAATTGGTTGATGCTATTGCCTTTTCCAAAAAAGATGTCCATTATCTCCCAAATCTTACCGATGTGGTACAATATATCAACGAAAAAAAACTTCGATCAGATACGATTCTGGTCACTATGGGAGCAGGAGATGTTTATACGATTCACTCAAAGCTGAATTTTGTGTAATATGGAAAAATTTGTTATCACTGGGGGGAAAAAATTACAGGGAGAAATGACTGTATCAGGTGCAAAGAATGCAGCGCTTAAGGCATTGGTCGCGGCTTGTCTTACTGATGAACAGGTTACGATTCATAATATTCCTTTGATCACTGATATTTTTGTCATGATTGATATTATGAGAGAGCTTGGTGCTCATGTTGAACTCCATGGTCACACAGTAACCGTTCAATTGAAAAAATTTGCTCACTCCTCAATTCCTCTTGATAAAGCAGCATTAGTTCGGGCTTCATCAATGTTTCTGGCGCCGCTTCTTGCAAGAACAAAAGAAGCAATTATCCCAAATCCTGGTGGTTGTCGGCTTGGTGCTCGTCCAATTGATCGAACGGTAGATGGTGTTGGTAAGATGCATGTTGATATCACCTATCACAGTGAAGATGGTTATTTTCATGCAAAGACAACTGGACTGAAAGGCACATCTTATCATTTTGCC
>DASQPC010000042.1:0-9604 GCA_035644155.1 Candidatus Methylomirabilota bacterium | reverse complement strand
CCTTTTGTTTTTATTCTCTTTGGTGGAACAGGTGATTTGGCAAAGCATAAATTGTTACCGGCACTGTTTTCTTTGTATAAACAAAACTTACTCGGTCAAGAATTTTTTATGGTCGGATTTGCCAGAAGACCTTTCACGAATCAAGAATATAGCAACATGCTTTGTGACGAATTGGATCTTTTGCACGAAGATCCAGACTGGGAATCTTTTGCCAAAAATATTTATTATCAACAAGGTTTATTTGATGAAAAAGAAGGCTATGAAGCATTAATTCAAAAATTAAACACCTTTGATCAAAAAATTGGAGCATGCATTACTCGATTATTTTATTTGGCAACGCCTCCTGATAATTATGAGCCAATTCTCAAAAACTTACACGAGACAAAATTGTCTGAAGGCTGTGGGCAGGGTTCAGAAAAGTGGACTCGTTTGGTAATTGAAAAACCGTTCGGAAAAGATATTACAACCGCTCGCAACTTGGATAAAAGATTGGCAGAGATCTTTGAAGAAAAGCAAATTTTTCGTGTTGATCATTATCTTGGTAAAGAAACAGTACAGAATATGATTGCTTTTCGTTTTGCCAATAGTATTTTTGAGCCAGTCTGGAACAAAGATTATATCGATCATGTGCAGATTACCTGGGCTGAAAAAAAAGGTATTAGCAATCGAGGCAAATTTTTTGATGGTGTCGGTATCCTTCGTGATGTTGCCCAAAATCATTTATTACAGCTTCTTGCAACCGTTGCAATGGAACAGCCAAAAAGCTTTTCCAGAGAAAGTGTCCGAGATGCGAGGGCAAATGCAATTACTGCTATTCGTCCGATTGCCCTTGAGGATGTTGATAAATATGTTGTTCGTGGACAGTACGACGGCTATCTGGATGAAAAAGATGTTGTTCCTGGTTCACAAACAGAGACTTTTGTCGGCATGAAACTCTCCGTTGACACTGATCGTTTTTATGATGTGCCTTTTTATCTTCGTGCAGGAAAGGCATTGGCAGAAAATCGAGTTGATATCAAAGTTGTTTTTCGACAAACGTGCCACGTGCTTTTTAAAGAAGCAGGCTGTCCGGAAATAGGAAATGTGCTTACTATTCGTATTCAACCTGATGAAGGAATAGATCTTCGTGTTATCGCCAAAAAACCAGGAACAAGTCTGAGTCTTGATACGGTTTCGATGCAGTTTTCGTATAAGCATACTTTTGGGAGTTATATTGTTAGTGCTTATGAAAAGGTGCTTCTGGATATTATGGCAGGAGACCAGATGTTGTTTAATCGTTCGGATGAGTTAGAAAGTTCTTGGCAACTTATTTCAACAATTTTAGAAGGCTGGGAAAACAATAAATCCGAACCTTCTCACTATGATGCTGGAAGTTTTGGTCCAGCTAATGCCTCTCATCTTATTGAAAAAGATGGAAGAAAGTGGTTATAATAAAATTACTATGCAAATTGCGCTCTTAGGTCTTGGGAAAATGGGGAGAAGTATTGTAGAGAAACTGATAGGTCAGGGCCACAAAGTTGTTGTTTGGAATAGGTCGCCTGAAGTTTTGGGAAAACTTCGTATTGAAAAAGCAGAACTTATCGTCAATCAACAATTAGCAATAGTCCATTCTATTGCAGAATTACGAACAACACTTCTTAAGCCCCGTGTTATTTGGTCAATGCTTCCAGCAGGTGAGGCAACAGAAGCAGTTTTGCAAGAAGTTAGCACATTTGCTGAAGGCGGAGACATTGTCATTGATGGGGGAAATGCCAATTACAAAGATACAGATCGAAGAGCTGAAATGTTTAAGACAAGAGGTATAAAATTTTTAGGTATTGGCGTATCAGGTGGAATTCATGGTTTGGAAAACGGGTTCTCATTAATGGTTGGTGGTGACCAAGATGCTTATGCATATATGCAACCTCTTCTTGAAAGTCTGAGTCAGCCAAGTGGTATTTTTACTTACTTTGGTCCTGGCGGGTCTGGGCATTTTGTCAAAATGATTCACAATGGTGTTGAATATGGCATGATGCAAGCAATTGCTGAAGGTTTTGGTATTCTTTCTAAAACAAAATACAATTTTAACTTAATTGATATCGCAAATACTTGGCAAGAGGGAAGTATTGTTTCAAGTTTTTTGATTGATATGGTTATTGATGCTCTTTCAAAAGATCCAACACTTGCACAAACTGATGGTGTTATTGGTCAAAATGGCGAAGGAGCTTGGACGGTTGAGCAGGGAAAAGAGGAACAGATGCCGGTTGATGTTATTGAAAAGGCATTGGAATTTCGTAATAAATCTTCCTATGATAAAGCAATTCAAGATACTTTTACTGCAAAATTGGTACAAGCTATGCGGCATGAATTTGGTGGTCATGAGGAAGGGAAGAGTAGCACCTCACAATAACTTTATTTTCTATGCTTCGGATAAGCACCTCGATTACTGATTTTGCTCCTTTATTTTTCGATTTGGAATATCTTTTTCGGGGTCTTTGTGAGACCGGTGTTGATGGTGTTGAGTTGGTGATTGGCATAAAATCACGCTTTAGAAGTAGCAAACTACGAGAATTATCACGCAAATATCATCTTCCTATTACCAGTATTCACCAACCCGCCTGGGGAGGATTGGGACTTTATTTTGATGAAGATTTTATTGATTTTGCTAAGGCAGTTGGGACAAACAAAATTGTCTTTCATCCACTTCCCAAAGTTTCATTGACAGATAAACGCATGCGTAGCTACTTTAGACGACTTGCACAAATACAAGAAAAGAAAAAAATTGAAGTATTTCTTGAAAATTTACCGAACAGTTATGGGCTTAAATTGTTAAGTACTTTTTTCCCGCTTAATGATTCGGGAAGTGATATACAACAATTGAGTAAAGTTGTTGATGAATTTGGTTTTAAATTAAATCTTGATATCGATCATCTCCGTCTTCGTGCTCCTCAAAAAGAATCATGGTTTCAAAAATTACTTCCAAAAGTTGGTAATATTCATTTGAGCAGCTTTGCTAAGGACAAAAATCATTTGCCGCTTTACCTTGGTGACTTTCAGACAAAACCATTTATGCAGGCGTTAGAGAAGAATCAGTATAAAGGCTTACTCACTTTTGAGATTTACTATCCGCATCTTATTCAACCCTTTTCTTATAACTTCGATGCGATAAAACGATCACTGGCTATCTTAAGAAGCTAAATAGTTCCATATTTGTAAATGATAAAGCTATCCTACTTGTTTCGCATTGGCTGAGAGATAAGTTCTCTTACTTGTCGATGCCGTTCTTGCAGAACTGGGAGATACCGATTAGCAAGATCTGAAGCCTCTTTTGTTACTATATCTTTTTTATTGATAGTTCCTTCATAGCTGGTTTGACTATCTGGTCTTGAACTCCAAATAACCCCTGGGATTCTTGTAATAGTGAGACTAAGGGTTGTGCCATCTGGAAGTATACCACCAATTTTTTGTGTGTTATTATTTTCTGTATAAGTCAATTTTGCAATTTCCTCAACTAAGTTTCTTTGTTGAATTGCTTTATCTATTAGATCTGTATCTCTATCTCTCCCGAACAACCCATATTGTTTTCTGTGCGCTTGCGTTACTGCTGCTTCTGCTGCTCGTTCCATCTCTTCTTGTGCGAAGCGAGTGATGGTTTGTTCAAAATTTCTTCTGCTACTTCCTGCTTCTATTTCTATCATAAGTTGCAATAATATCGATATCGTCCAGAAATGTCAAGCTCAGCTTTTCACAAAATGTGGCATAGCTTGACAAGAGTGAGTCTGTTTTTTATAATAGTACCAATTGATATAAAGCGTTTGAGTTTGGTTTCCCGCCAAACGAAGTTTTGATGCTGAGTGCATCGAAGCGCTGATTGCGATGAGCAGTACGGAAGGATACCGTAAAATATATCCAGAATGTGTTGTTTCGACAAAGCATTTGCAAAGAGAATTATTCATAGTGTTCGGAAGAACAGCTATTGAGTAATTAAAGCAAGGTGGTACCGTCCTGAAAAGGGGCCCTTGTAAGATCATCACAGTTGTGGTGGTTTTGCAAGGGCTTTTTTTGTGATTGGATATAACAATTTTGTCCAATCATAGTAAGGGCTAGCTTAGCTATAAAATTAAAATATGAAAATAATATCTGTTGAAGCAGTAACACAACTTATTAATCGTCATGGTTTTGCTCGTTATTTGCAAGATCTTATGACTGCTCTGAAAAGAGATTTTGGTCGTTGGCAGTCCTTTACCAAAATGCCTCGTCCTGCAATGCATGTGCCAGGAGGTGTTTTGGAGTTGATGCCGATTTGTGATAATGAAATGTATTATACGTTTAAGTATGTAAATTGCCATCCGAAAAATCCATTAATCGGACAACAAACCGTCGTCGCGACTGGACAACTTTCACGAATTGATACTGGGTATCCGTTATTATTTAGTGAAATGACGATACTTACAGCACTTCGTACTGCCGCAATGGCTGCATTGGCTACAGATCTTATGAGTCGTAGAAATGCACATACAGTAGCAATTATCGGAACAGGTGCACAAAGCGAGTTTCAAGTGCAAGGTTTGCAATTGGTTCGGGATATCCATGAAATCAGATATTTTGATAGTGATGCACTAGCTATGGATAAATTTGAAAAAAATATGCAAGATAAGCCATTTCGTTTGGTAAGATGTAAAAGTATCAAAGAAGCAGTAAGTGGTGCGGATATTATTACTGTTTGTACTGCATGTAAAGCACATGTTGCTGTTCTTAAAAACGATTGGATTACGAATGGGGTTCATATCAATGCTCTTGGAGGAGATACAGTGGGGAAAACTGAATTAGAACAAACTATTTTACAACGTTCTCGAATTGTTGTTGAATATTTTGACCAGGCATTTGTTGAAGGAGAAATGCAGTCTTTAAGTAGACAAGAAGCAGAAAGGCTTGTTTACGCCGAAATGTATGAGCTTATTGCTGGTATAAAAACAGGTCGGGATACTGATGAGGAAATAACGCTTTTTGATTCGGTTGGGATTGCATTAGAGGATTATTCTGCTCTTCGGTTAACGTATGAACTTGCGAAAAAATATCATATCGGTGAAGAGTTACATCTCACACCGGTGCTTACTAATCCAAAAGATCTTATATCAGCATTGAAGTGACATGATATACTAAACTATATGAAATATTCAAAATTATTTGGAAAAACATTGAAAGATACACCAAAAGATGCAACCCTCGCATCGCACAAACTTTTGTATCAGGCTGGATTTATCCGCGAGAGTACAGCAGGTCGATACTATCTTTTGCCACTTGGTATCAGAGTACACGACAAAATTAAAGCAATTATTAAGGAGGAAATGGATGCTACTGGTGCACAGGAGATCGTGACGCCAATTCTTCATCCAAAATATCTCTGGGAAGAGACCAATCGGACATCATCGGTTGGATTTGAGTTGATGAGTATTAAAGATCGCAACGAATTTGAGTTTGTTCTTGGAGGAACAGCTGAGGAGATGTTGGTTGATCTTGTCCGCAAATTCCAGATCAGTTACAAAGATTTGCCATTTAATCTGTATCAGTTTTCAACGAAGTTCAGGGACGAAATGAGAGCACGCGGGGGACTGCTTCGACTTCGAGAATTTGTGATGAAGGATGCTTATTCGTTTCATGCGACTGAAGAAGATTTTAAAAAAGAATACCAAACAATGTGGCAGACTTACACAAAAATTTGTGAACGGCTTGATTTAAAAACAGTCGTTGTCGAATCGGATAATGGCTATATAGGCGGAGACTACTGTCATGAATTTGTGGTGGAGAGTCAAGCAGGGGAAAGTAAATTTTTCATGACAGAAGATGGATCGTATGCCGCGCATGAAGAAGTAGCCAAATTTGTTGTGCCGGAAATGAGTGACAACGAAGAGGAAAAGCCAATGGCAGAAGTAGAAGGAACAGGCATTATTGGTGTTGAAGAATTGGCGGATTATTTACAAATTCCAGTTGAGAAAACAACAAAAACAATTCTTTTTGAAGATGAGAAAGGAAATGTTATCGCAGCAGCTGTTCGGGGAGGATACGATATTAATGAAGCAAAGTTGATGCATGTTGCAAAAGTACACCAACTGAAACTCGCCTCGGCAGAAACAGTTAATCGAGTAACCGGTGCAGAAGTTGGCTATGCGGGACTTTTGAACTTGCCAAAAGAAGTGCGGATTTTTATGGATGAATCGATGAAAGGACGAAAAAATTTTGAAATGGGAGCCAATAGAACAAATTATCACTCGATTAATGTTAACTTTGGTCGCGACCTGCCAGAACCAAAAGAATTTTATGATTTTACATTGGCAAAAGCAGGTTATATTGCAGAAAAGGGAAAACCGCTTATAGAAAAACGCGGTATTGAAATCGGCAATATTTTTCAGTTGGGTCATCATTATTCATCGAAAATGCGAGATGCGATGTTCGTGGACGAAAAAGGACAGAAGCAGCCTTTCTATATGGGGTGTTATGGATTTGGACTTGCTCGAACGCTGACAACAGTTGTTGAGAAGCATCATGATGATAAAGGAATTGTCTGGCCAAAAGCTATCGCACCGTTTGGTGTGCATCTGGTTGGAATCACGAATCAAGAAGCAAGCATCAGGGAAAAAGCAGAAAAGGTTTATGAGGATTTAACAAAGGTAGGTATTGAAGTTTTGTACGATGATCGAGAAGGAGTAAGCACAGGGCAGAAGTTTGCTGATGCTGATCTTATAGGTATTCCTGTTCGGCTAGTTATTTCTCCCAAAACAGGGGAAAGCATTGAATGGAAAGAGCGAGATAAAAAAGAAACAGCATTACTCTCACTTGATGAAGTCCTCAAGCGGTTGCAAGGTTAGAATATGTTGAAAAAGACACTAATTCTCAAACATTCCTTGTTCTGAAAAGATAACCTGTTCACAAATTGCTTGGTTTTCTTTTTTAAGTTTTGGACACAATGTTTTTGCTTCAGTAATATTTCCCACATGATTAATATACAACCCAACCATTCCGGCGATGCATGAGTCTTTTCCCGACTGATTGGCATTCATACAGGTTTTTTCAACAAATGTTGGATTGTTACTATTTTCTTTCATCATTTGACCGCCGACTCCTGTGATACATGTCTGTCGATATGAATCTTCAGCTTTTTTGCACCAGACGATTGTCTGTTGATACTCATTTTTATGAAGACTCAGGTAGTAAGTTGGTGCATACAGATAGCACGTATCTTTATCTTCTGTAATTTGTTTTTGACATGGATACAATGGATCGTTTGATTTGAGATAGCGAGATGGATGGAGTTTTTGGTCGGTATTAAAATTTTCCATAAAAACACCGTTAACACAAGCAGAACGCATCGTTCTGTCAGTATAGGAATGACAAAGTGAAAGCGACCAAGGCAAGGCGTTGCCGGTAAAATACATCAATCCATGACCGATGCCATGATAACATTCCCAGCCAATAAAACTTGTTGGAGAATAGTTTGAGCAGATTGTTTTCATTGTAGTAAAAATATCATTGGTATTTGAGAAATAGCTTTCAATAATGCCATGCAGATAGCCTGAGTTACAAACATCATCTTGATATTTCATAGCTGTAGCGAAGTTTTTGTATTTGGTATACGCAGCAAAACCCAGTTCATGCGTTAACGCATGACACGAGCGAGCAAGAGCATTATTTGTTTTGGTTTCTTCACGAAGCGTGTTTAATGCAATATGAGGATTTTGTTTCATCAAAAGGAAAATATATTTATCTCGTTCAGTTTTATATTCCTTTAGTGATAATTCAGGAGCGCTTGTTGTAAGTTGGTGAGGTTTGAGAGGTGTTTGGAAACGAAAAAAGTAAAAGCAGCAGAGCCCCAATAAAAAAAATAATACTACCAGTAAAACTAAGAAGTTTTTACGCAGTAAATTTTTCATGTAAACCTACTTTTTAGAAAGGAGCTGGAAGTTTAAAAATCTTGATCCAAAAGATTGTATAAACAATAAAGAAAACAATTGCTCCAATAATATAAAGTATCCTTAAAAGAGAAGAATTTGATTGGGCTGCTTGGGTATGTGTCTCTGGTGTTGCTAGTGTGCCTCCGGCAAGCGGTGCTTGAATTGATGCCTGAAAACGTAAATTATCTGAAGTGTAGGCATTCATAGGAGAAACAGGAGCATTATCCGGCACCATATTTGGCGGAGCACTTGGACTACTTGTCGTATTTGGTGTTGGAGTTGTGGTTTGTTGAGGATTTGCTTGAGGTGTTTGATCCGGAACGGTCGCTGCAGAAGCAGGAGGAGTCGTCGTACCCATCACACGTTCGTATGTTTCTCGTAATTTTGGGTCAAGATTGTTTAATGAGTTTGGATCCATAAAATAGTGTAAGTTTATCATCTCGGATTTTAGAGTTCTTGTCAAGAGTTCATGCTTTAATCTGGCCTCAGACTGGTGTATACTACTCATGTATATGAAGATTGTTGTTGCTCATATTTCTCCTGATTGGGATGCAATTACCTCAGTTTGGCTTATCAAAAAATATTTAGCAGGATGGCAGGATGCTGTGGTGAAGTTTGTTCCCGCAGGTCAGAGACTTCAAGGAAGTTCTAAACCCGCTACTCCAGGTTTTGATACAGTTATTGAGATAATAAATGGCGATGAAGTGATTCATGTCGATACAGGCCTTGGTCCATTGGACCATCACCAAACTCAAGACACGACAGTCTCTGCTGCATCACGAACTTGGGATTATGTACGGGCGGAGTTAAAGAAGTCAGGCGATACTTTAACATTTCAACATGAAGATGCTATCTCGCGACTGGTGAAGATTATTGTCGATACTGATCACTTTAAAGAAGTTTTCTGGAAAGAACCGGCTGCTGATTATCATGAATTCTCTTTGCTTGGTTTGATGGAGGGATTAAAGTATGAAAAGCCAAATCAAGATAAGTTTTATTTGGAGTTTGGGATTCAGTGTCTCAATGCGTTGGTGGCGGAATTTGAGAATCGTATTTGGGCAGAGAAAGAAATTGAGGAAAAAGGGATGAAGTTTGAAACTCGTTTTGGTCCGGGAATTGGTTTTGAAACGCTCAATGATACTGTTCTCAAGCTTTCTCAAAAGATGGGTTATGTGATGGTAATTCGAAAAGATCCTCGCAAAGGCTATGTGCGTATAAAAACACTTCCTGATCAAGAGGGTAAGAAGGGTGCTGATTTGACACTTGTCTACGAGCAGTTAAAAAAGATCGATCCGCAAGCGACGTGGTTTCTTCACGTTTCAAAAAAGATGCTTCTCAATGGTACGCCAAAAAATCCCAAAATGATACCAACGAGTTTGAGTTTGGGTGATATAATAAAGGTGGTTGCGAAAATCTAATGGGAAATTGTATTTTTTGTAAAATTGCCAAAAGAGAAATACCAAAAGAATTTACCTATGAAGATGATGATGTCATGGTTTTTCCTGATATTCATCCTGTGCGTCCTGTCCATCTCTTGATCATTCCTAAACAACACTTCTCAGAGCTTATAACCGTTACAGACCCAACACTTTTTCAAAAACTTTTTATCGTTGTTCAAAAAATGGTCAAAGAACAAGGACTGGAGAAAAAAGGATATCGTGTGACAATCAATGGTG
>DASQPC010000041.1:0-4401 GCA_035644155.1 Candidatus Methylomirabilota bacterium | reverse complement strand
CTTTCTAATATTTATCATGCTAGATTTAGATAATGTTTCTATACAAGTACAATGTCCAAGATGCGAGTTTTATAACTCTTTTTTTATGAAACAAGCTAGATTGCAAGATGTTATAATTTGCAGAGGTTGTCACTGTAACATATTTCTAAATGACCAGATAGGGGAATGTCAGAAAGTCATTAGGAGGGTAGAAAAAGCATTATGGGAACTGGAGGAGCAAATTAAAAACACTTTTCCAATAACAATTAACATAAAATTATAAAAAATATGAACGCTGAATATACACAAAATTTAAGATTTAAGTTGCAGAAACGTGTCAGAAGGTTGAACTCTCTTGATGATACAAGATTTCACTTCGTGCTTAAACAATTCTGGGGATTCTTGCATGAGCATCCTGTCTTTGTTGGTGTCCTTAAAGATTTAGAATTGCGTTATCCCACTCTCTCAGAGCAAATTGGTAAAATGTTGACTGATAACAGACCACTCCAATTTAACACAGAAGAAGAGCAAGCCGCGGCAGGTTATGTTCTTTTTGGGATATGTAACGGTTCCTCAGAAGAAGTTTGGAAGTTTCCATAGGTCGTTACTATGTAGGTTCATCAAAAATATCGGAGTGTTTAGATGCTTTTAGGACAATGTTTCTTGAACCATTATACGATTACATAGATGAGCATATTGATGATCAGAGAGCAATCCTTGCTCTATTACGAAGATATAAACATAAATGCGAATGGTTCCACAGGGATAGATTATTTTCATTATGGCAGTCAGATACCGCGAAAGGTGAGAAAAGGTTAGCTCAAGATATGTATGATTTCCTTCATGACCAGGGATTGGATTTCATAATCGAACCCGCCTCAATTTCAGGTGAAGCAGATTTAGTAGCCGCCCAAAATAGTCCAGATCCTTTGATAGCAGATGCTAAGATTTTTTGTCCGGAGAAAGGAAAAGATACAGGCTATATTATAAAAGGTTTTAATCAAGTGCATACTTACACGTTAGATTATAATGAACCCTTTGGATACTTAATAATATTCAAAACTTGCGATGAAAATATCAAATTCAGCGTTCCCAATGCAACACAATCAGTCCCCTTTGTGATACATAATGGGAAAACTATATTTATTATTACCATTGATATTTTTCCTCACGAGAAATCAGCATCGCAACGTGGACCGCTAAAAACTTACGAAATTACAGAAGATGCTTTAGTAAAGATTATTGAAGAGCAAAAAGCAAATCAGTAGGAAAATTAACATTGCGACACTCTCCATTTCTAGCCTAAAATAACATTGTGCTTTTTCAGCCAGTGATGAAGATTTGCTTCTGTTGTTTTATATCTCCAAGCGACGAACCTTTTTGTTGAGCCATTTTTGAGCAGTGCTTCAATCTCAACTTGGTATTTGTCCAATTTACTTTTTCCAACACCACAAGGCCGTCCAAGTTTCATTCCTTGAGCTTTTTTTGCCTGTAATGCTTCGGTTATCCTCTTGGAGATTAGATCTCGCTCGATTTCCGAAGCCATGCTGAAACACATCGCGACAAGTTTTGATTGAATAGTATTGTTTAGTTCCCATGATCCTTTTATAGCGTAAATGTCGATTCCTTTTTGCGTAGCAATAGATAGGATTTCCATAATTTCGAGCATTGAACGTCCAAGTCGGGAAAGCTCGCTGACAATGATACTGTCTCCATTTTGCGCTGTTTCAAGTATTTGTGCTATTTTTCTTTGCTTCCACGTAATTTTGCCCGAGACCTTCTCCTCGGTAAATTCCACATGCCCTAAATGCTTGCTATTGGCGAGTGATAAAATTTCGGCTTTATTTTTTTCATTGTCTTGAAAAGCAGTCGAGACACGAAGGTAAGAGAAGGTTCGAGGAGTACGATTAGCCTGCTGATTTAATGAAAACTCATTACTCATAATATTATTATATAATATCCCATAATAATATCAAGCCTTTTCTTTGAAGTTAATCGAAAAGCAAAAGATTAGTTTTTATTATAGAAATCTTGCAGAGAAAATTGATTTTTGTTATAGTGTCAGCACAATCAGCAGGTTTTGCTGATTAGTTCTTTAACAAAGGAGGTGAGAATATGATAAACAAGAAACGTGGCAACACGAAGCTTGTTAATCCAGTAAGTGGATTGATGGAATGTATCGTTTGCGGAAGCAGATGGTATGCTAGCATCAAGCCCGCTTCTAACGGAAACTATTTCCGTGGAGCATGGCAATGCCCTTCTGGATGCAACAAAGGGAAGAGCAAATAGCTCTAAGAGGGAATGATCTTGGGTTGTGGTAAGTTATGGTTTGGTTTGTATTTAACCAAGAGACGATACCAGCAGACAGCGTCTATAAATAAATGGAAGCCCCGAAGATTATCCTCTAATTTCTTATCTCCTTTTTAACTACCTATATTAAGTGTCTTCACGAGATATTTAATTTTTCGCTACAAAGTCAAAAATGTAAAAAATAAATATGGGAATGATGATTACTACTGATACTGTTTGGTTTTCTCCTATTAACGTGTTATCCCATTTTGAACGCCTGAGCGATACCGCAGATGCAGATTATAAAAAGTCAAAAGATTATAAAAAAGCATTTGAGGCCTATTTAGTGGCAATAATGCTCATTGGTATTATCAAGTTGCAAAAACAAGAGTATTGGATGCAACTAGCAAAAGATGAGGAGGGGACACCGGACATTAGAACATTTCGATACGCAGCAAAGAATGGCGTACTCAACTGGCAAGAAATTCAAGAGGTTGAGGTTGTTCAGTATGAGAGTCACTCAAACGAATCTATGACGGAGTTTTTGAAAAGAACAAAATTCTCTCCAAAAAAATCTTATCCAGATACAACAACAATTCTTTGCTATGCTAACAAAACTACAAATTTGAGTACATGGAAGCAGCTTGAAAAGGAAATGCAAACCGTCAAAGCAAAAAATCCAGCAATTATCCTTGCAAAAACAGATAAAACAAAGCCTGTCTACACAATCTGCCAGATACATCCTGAGCTTGATTTGCTTACGGAGTTTGATGCCTTTGAAGAAACAAAAAACAAAAAATATTCAGGCGTGCTGAAAGTCCGCTTTGAACCGTCAAAGAAACAACCTATTTTTGTGTATGATCCGAAAGAAAAACATTATCCGTTTGAGTCATTAGGTATAACGAGGTGATTTGCCTACTTATTATGAGTGATTTAATTTATATTTATGCGTATCCTTGTAGCAACTGTGGGGCTGTTATAACAGTTGAAACCGAGAAGAATGTTGGAGAACAGCTATCAATGCATTGTCCAATTTGTGATGACGGTGTCACAGATGTAACCTTGGAGCGAATGAAAATAAAGGATAAAAAGATTACCAAGAATAATAGGCTTGAATATACATATACGGTTTCGTTTCCTGCACCAGAAGAACCTTAGTAAAATTCGTTAGTATTCACTCAATTCCGCTCCGTCGCCCCAGACCACATGATATTTTACTTGTGGAGTATCAACAATCACTTGCCCGCGTGTTCTATTGTCCATTCCCAATGCTTGCCTTTCAAGTTTGATGCCTGTCTCTAGTCCTTTGCGTATGTCGTCAAATGATTTTGGCTTAAAATTGCTTGTGGCTAATCCTTCTAGTGCGACTCCTTGCAAAGCTCTTCCCATTTTGGCGTGTTCCTCGTTTCTTTTAGCGATCTCTTTGACCGTTCGTTGTTCCGTGAGTGTTAATGCAGATTGTAGGATTTGTTGTTTTTTATTTGTCCAATTTTCCTCAGCACCTTTTTTCTTTACCGAATCAACGGAGATATTAAAATGAGAGGCACAATCAGGATAATTGATTTTTTCACTGCTGATGTAGTACGAGTAAACTGCTGCCCAGTCAATATATTGAAGTGACATATCTGCACTATTATAACATCGGTGTAAATTGAGAGTAACAACAGTGTATTGTTAGCTTTGAAATTAAAAGGGGAACACATCGGAGGACTTCAGATCCAGTGTTTTCATGATTTTATAAAGTTTTTCAATGGTCGGGTTTGCCTCGCCTTTTTCGATTCGACCATAGTAGCTTCTGTTGATTCCCGCGATTGCAGCAACGTCAACTTGCTCTAGCTTTTTTTGCTTCCGAGCCTTCATTATCCTTTCTCCGATTGCCTTTTTTATACCAGATGTGTAGTAAAAACTTGCCATATTTACAATTCTCCTAGAAATGGCGTAAAATTGTGATGATATAGTGGGCATTTGGCCTCAGATTTAGGCTTGATTTTATCTTAGGTTCTAAAACGAAGTGCATCACTTCAGGTAAAATCGGTGAACTGAGAGGAGGTGATGAGCATGAGATATCGGCATTTAGACCTTGAAGAACGGGAGCGGCTGTATGCCTTGCGAGAGCAAGGCAAATCACTCCGT
>DASQPC010000040.1:0-3374 GCA_035644155.1 Candidatus Methylomirabilota bacterium | reverse complement strand
CGCCCAATATCATACCCAGACCACGCTGGAAATTTTTTTTATTCGCCTGCTTCGCCTCGTCACTATCAGTATAGTCTTGCGGGATTTGTCTAAGATGAGCAAACAAATGAGGATGAAATCTATCTATTCTCGATTCTATTTCTAACATCTGTTCTGTGTCTCCTCGGCTTGCAAGCAGGGGTTCTATAAGCTCAGGATCATGCGCAATCAATACATCCCAACCCATTGCGCCATAACCATAAAATTGATAATGAGGAAAATTTTGGTATTTTTGAGGGAGATAGCTGCGATCTACAAGAACACCTTGATATGGTGAACTATTTGGGGCTAGGTTATCCATAGCATTATACGTAGCCGTTGCCCAGTCAGAAAATCCTTCTTCTAGGAATTTTCCTTTTCCGCCCCCTACAAATCCTTGGATCGGTTCTTTAGATTTAAAAAAACGTGAACGAATGAGATTTGTCAATGTAGATGGTGCTCCAGTTGCCACAGATCCATGACCCCAATATTCATGAATATATGCATCTTGCACGAAATTCGGAGCATATGGATACCGATATACAACCGCAAGACCAGAGCGATGATGGTAGTTCCCCCCGGCAAATTGCGGGCTATAACCTTCTACTTTCTTAAAAGCTGCATCTATGGTGTCACGATTGCTGACATCAGTGACAAGAACTCCATCTGCTGGTTGCAATCCAAGAGCGGTAAAAAAATGTTCTATACGTTCTTCATCAATTCCCTCTGGATTATGAAGACGACTTGTTAACTCAAGAATCTCTGCACGTGCTGTATCATTTTCTTTTTGTATGAATTTTTGGAAGAGTGTTAACTCTACATTTTCCGCTTCTGTTTCTCGACCACCAAAAAATTTATTCGGCAAGTCCGAGAGAGGCTTGCTTAGTTTGGGTAATCCTTGAATTCCTAAATCTCCTTGCTGAGTAACATCTTTTGATCTATCTCGAAAAGATTTCCCTGCTTCAGAAAAAAAAACCTCCTCCTTTCAATTCTCTACCCATAATAAACACTTATTATAACACAGGAGACTTACAGGGATAAGAGCGTCAGTCACCATACTAGCCATAATTCTGGATAGTCTAAAGAATTTTCGGCATAGTAGTTCCTGACTTCGTCAACTAGCCCCGACATAGTGGACGGTTGGTCAGTTTCTTGTCTATGAAAGTAGAAACTGAAAGGTTTTTTGAAGCTAATTTTCCGTTCAAAAGTGAGAGGTTCAACTGAGTGAATAATTAGGCAGGTATAGAAGAAAATGTCCAAGGATTATTTTTGTCATTCGTTTCTTTTGCTTTTACAATCGGCTTACCTTCTTCAATAAGCTCTTTCAGAAGTAAATCATTTGCTTTATTAAGCTCATCATCATCTGTATAAACAACAAATGAAGCATCGAATGGTAATTTTTTTGAAACAGCCGGATGTGTTATCAGATATTTCGTCAATTTATGCGACAACTTTATATTTTTTGTAGCTTGTGTATCAGTACTCATATCGTGCTTATTATACCACACCTAATAGTAAATTGATGGTAATAATACTGTATGATTAAATTTAGCTATTGTCAATATTTGAATTATTTTCAAAAAAAGTTTTTTTATATTCCATAAAGTTGTCAATAAGATCGCTTATTGCCCAAGTTAACCAATCAGCATGAGTGCCTGACACGTCTATCTGTTCTACGATGGTTTTTTCATCTGTTAGTGTTAATCGTATATGCTTGTGTAAGTAGCCATGATGGCTGTCGTAGCGGATAATTGTATGCCATTTATCTTTTATCAAAATCTCAAAGGAAACATTCACAACCTCAACAATTTCATTATTTGAGGATTTTCTTGCGTAGTTATAAGTGATCCTATCTTCATGTGATAAAGGAAAATCATGTTTCGTGTGGCGTCGTCTGTCTACTTTTTGTGGTCTATTCTTATAACTCATCCTTTGTAAAATTTATTATATTTAATATATACCTATTTGACATGAATTTGCAATAAAAATAGATAGATTAGTTTGATTATGGCACTGTCGACGAATGCAAATAATGGGATGAATTTACAATAATAATTTTTGTAAAGTTAAAGGAAATTTTAGTTGTATGCAGCTAAGGGGAGATAATGAACTGCTTTTTTGAGGTTGCTGTGGTTGATTACTTATTTGACTTGCTACATCTGTCAAATTATCTTTTCGTCTATCATTCATGCCCAGATTATAGCATAACATTTAAGTATTGCGCATGTTGAAATGGCATTTTACCCTGTAAATATAAATTCATATCTTTATTAAATTTGTCTACCTGATCCAAATTGCTTATAATATAATTATAAAGTTCAAGTGTAGTTTCTGAAACCCGACCCAGTTAACGAGTTTGAAATCCTTTCGTAGTTAATCTTATTAGCTGGAGACCTAGGAAGATTTTGGAATTTTTTATGCTAACTTCTGAATTATTTTTGGTAATTCTTTAAAGGAATATGTGTGTGCATCGGCATTTTTATACTTATTCTTTGTATAATTAACTACTTTCATACCCGCGGCTTTTCCGGCGATCACATCACTTTCTGTATCACCAATATAGACAGCATCCTGTGGTTTAATATCTAATTTTTTACATGCTAGCAGAAGCGGTTCTGGATGTGGTTTATGATTCATTGTATCTTGATATGCAATAGCAACCTCAAAACAATGCTGTAATTCTGATAAGCCTGCGACATATACTTTTTCTTTAATCCTGCTGGTAACAATGCCTAACAAATAATTTTTATGTAGCTGAAGTATTGTTTCTTTTATTCCTTTCGGCATTCGTATAAGGTGATCAACCGATGGCACTTTATCGCTGCGACCTAATTCCCATATTTTTTTTGTCTCCTCATCTGAAGCATTTGTCAAAACCTTAATTACATCATGCATCGATAAGTGAACAAGCGGTTGATAGTCTTCTTTAGCTGGTGGCTTATGTCCTGCAAGAGTAAATAACGATTGGAAGAATTTTAGATTAGCATCAAAAGAGTCAAAAAGTACCCCATCAATATCAAAAATTACCGCTTTGATCATAGCTAATTATAGCATTATTATGAGGATTTTCTAAATAGTAGTTCCTGACATTGTATACTAGTCTCGGTAAAACTCATAGTATAAAATCTGTGTTAAATTAAAAAAGTCAGGCACTCTCCATCTTCGTCACACCATTCTGAATTATGTGAGGTTTGTTTCCTGATAATCGGTTCTTAGGCTTAGGTTCTAAAACGAAGTGCATCACTTCAGGTAAAATCGGTGAACTGAGAGGAGGTGATGAGCATGAGATATCGGCATTTAGACCTTGAAGAACGGGAGCGGCTGTATGCCTTGCGAGAGCAAGGCAAATCACTCCG
>DASQPC010000039.1:0-17603 GCA_035644155.1 Candidatus Methylomirabilota bacterium | reverse complement strand
CTTAGTAAAATCACCATCTTTTTCTGACTGACCATTATCGCTAATATGATCAATAACAAAATTTGCAGGCACAACATCCTCAACAATTCCTTGATATTCTGCTTTCGCTGTCACAGTAAAAGTAACCGGATACGGTGCTGGCGGATAAATACGCGTTGGGAAGCTCGTTCGCTCGACATCAAATTGTACACTTGGGTCGACTTTAAAATAATCTTCAATCTCACGTTCTCTACCATACACAACAGCTGTTACTTTCATTTGATAAATACCTGCTGTTTTTGTGAGATATGTTGCTTGAAAATCAGCATCATTGGTTACCGTATTTGCCCCACACTTGCCACTATCAAGAATCGTTTTGTCTTTGATGGAAAAATTCTGCGCATGTCCTTGCGGATCGGTAATGACCATACTGAGATCATCAACATGATTAAAAAGACCTGTCATACAAAGCGTCTCGCCTTTGTCATTGAGGACACCAAGTCCAATTTTTGCTGTTTCGCCTGGTTTATAAATTGACTTATTAGTATTAACGGCAATAACTCCCCATGAGAAATCCTGCTCGACATTGACAACGCCTTCAATCGTTCGAAGCTGAAGACTCAGATGATACATACCTGGTTTTAAATTTGGCATATCTTCAGGCGTGACAACAAGCTGTTTTTTGCTTTGATCTACGCTGACAGCTGCTGGCATTTTTTCTTTTGCAAAAATTTTATTGACAATACTCACCTTTGCAAATTGTTTTACCAAAACATTACCTGCCGTCAAAATGGCATTAAACTTTTTATCGCTCAAATCATAACGGAATTCAGGTAATCTTGTTGCTTCAACACTGATGGCTTGTTTTTTGGTGTTAAGAAAGATTGCTTGGGTTTGGCGAAACGTCTGATGGGCCATTTGTGTTCCAGTAGATTGTGAAGATGAAAAAGAAACAATGCCAGAAATAATTGCAATGATAATGCCAATAAAAACGAAACACGTTACGATATATTTTTTCATCAGACAGAGGTAATAACTATAGTATACTTGGATTCATTTCTCTCTGACAAGTTCTCACTCTTATTTCTGTGTGGCAGAGGTTGGCGCTACTGTTGGTTGTGGCAACACTGAGCTTGGATTTTTCTTAACAGCTGGTGCTGGAGTCACGGATGGTGGGTTACTTAAGTTGGAAACATTGACATTTGAGACATTGCTATTTTGTAATGCACTATTTGTTTGAGAAGCTGGAGCTGGTTGGTTTTGACCTTCCTGTGCCTGTTGAGCTGATTGCCCTGCTGCTACTTTAGCTTTTAGATCGGAAAGAAGTTTGGTAGCAACTTTATAGTCAGGACCGTTAGGATTGTTTTGTTGTAATAAAGATACCGTTTGATTTACGACAACCAGAGCACTTTGCAAGTCACCTTTTTCGCGGTATGCGATTGCTAAGTTGTAGTAAGCGTTTGCATAATCTGGTTTGAGATTTGCTGCGTCTGTAAAGAATCGTACTGCCAAATCATAGTTCTTTGCAGCGTAATAAATACCACCGACACTCATTCGAAGGGTTGGGTTCAATGGATCTCGTTGAATCGCTTGACCGTAGGAACTAATAGAAAAAGCTAATGCGTTTTGTGCGACACCTGCGATGTTGCGATAGATAGATGCCAACACTTCCCAATTTCGTGCAGATCGTGGATTGAGAGCAACACTGATTCTTCCTTCATTGATTGATTGGGAAAGAAGTGTTTGAACTGTTTGTTTTTCTTGATCAGTCAAATTCTTTTTTTGTTGTGTTTTTGCAGCAACAATAGCGTTTGCCAAAGCAAAGTTGGTCTGCGCCATATCAACTCGATAAAGATCAATTTGTGGATTTAATGATTCTGCTTTTTGCAAATATTGATAGGTTAATGTACCACTTTTGTTTGCTTGAGATAATGCTAATCGATGATAGTAATCTGCCGCGACGACATTAAATGTTCTAAACAAAACTGGTACTGCTAAGACTAAGAAGACAACAAAGATGATAACTGGGAACAGATCAAAATGTTTGTTGTCAGAAGTTGATGCTTTAAGCCCCATGGAAAGTTCGATAACTTTGTGTTGATCTGATTTTCGAGAAGCCATAAGGGCAGCCAAGATAAAGAAGGTAACGATAATTGAGACAAGCGTTGTGGCGTGAATTGCGAATAACACGATACTTAATAAGCCACTGACAGCCAATGCAGGAACTAAAACATTTGTGTCATCTTGGTGTGCCTCCTGATCAGCAACAAAGAGATTCTTCCAACTTGTTGTAAAGGTAATGAGGCATACGAGAACCAAACCAACGACTCCTATAAGACCCAAGGTACCAAGTACTTGCAAGAATTCGTTGTAAGCTGTGTCAAAGGAGAAGTTCCAGTATTTCAAAACATTGAACTCAAGTGGTTTGTAGCTGGTGAAGTTGAAAAGATAGCTAGAAGGACCTGTGCCGATAAATGGCGCATCACGGAATGCTGATGCTGATATTTTCCATGAGACAGCAAAAGGAAGTTGGATTTCTTTTGGAAAATTTGCTTCCATTTGTTGCAATTTATTGCCGGCAAATGGGACATAAGCAAAGACAAGAACTAATGTTGTTAGGATAACAGGAACAACAAGTAACGCAAGTGTCTTTTTTGCTTTGTGTGGTTTGACAACAAAGAGCGATAATGCGAAAGCAACTAACAGAGCAATGAGACTTGGCATAGAACCCGTCAAAACAACCGTTACGCCAAACAATGTTGCCAAGGCCATTGCAAATGGTACAGGAAAGTATTTATTTGGTGTTGTTAATGAAAGCAATGGTAATGGTAGCAGGAGTAATAAGAAAGCAATTGTTGAAAAAGAAGAACCAGTAGGAGTGAAGTTAATGCCTTTTGCAAAATCAAATGGCAAGAATATGTTAAAGAATGATAACAGCGTCACAAAAGCAACAACCGTCGCACTAACGTATAGTACATATAAGAAGGTTTTCACTTGTGCCAAGCGACGCAAATTGGAAACAGTCACAAAATATAAAAGTATATAAGTAACCCAAGCAACAGCAGAACCATGCACTTTGGGAAAATCCCCATACATTGCTGTATATTTTGAGGCGCTAAAGAATGTTGAAACAATGACACCAGCCAAAAGAATAAGAAGAGGAATATCTAAAGGCGTTCTACTAATAATAACTTTTCCTTTCAAAATCCAAGAAAAAATCCAAAGTCCCAATATAAGAACTGTCGTTACAACAAGAAAAACCAACTTTGGCATTTCGTAGAATTCAGTCATTTGATTAAGAAAAAAGAGTGGAGTTACTCCCGCAACTACAAAGAGAAGTAAAATAATAGCATTATCAATATATGTACTGATATGATTCCTCATAAATTTAATTTTTAACTCTGGATTAAGTTTAAACAAAAAATGAAATACTCGTCAATAGGCAATTTCATTAAATATCCCTTGAAAACACGTAAGAAGATTCAATATAATATTTTTATGTATCAAGATTTTTCTTTTTCTGCATTTCTTATGAGGTTTCCCGATGATACCAGTTGTCTTGAAGAAATTAAAAAAATACGTTTCCCTGATGGAATTTTTTGTGACGTTTGTAAAAGAGAAACCCAGTATTACCGATTGAAAAATCGAAATGCTTATTCCTGCAAGTTTTGTCGTCACCAAATCTATCCCCTTGCAAATACCATATTTGAAAAAACAACCACTCCTCTCCGAATTTGGTTCTATGCTTTTTTTCTTATGACTCACATGAAAACAGATATATCTATAAAAAAATTGCAACAGGAACTTGGCGTGACGTATAAAACAGCATGGCGCATCAATCATGCAATTGGGATGCTTCTGAAACAAAATAATGGAGATTTATTGATGGATGCCCTTGAGAAAGTACATAAATGGACCTTTTTTAACAAACTTGAGATTAAGTTGGTACAGAAACACGAATGACATTTACGTTTTGGTTTGTCTGCTTGCTCGCTTAAGCAGTTCAAAAAAAATTCTCCGCGCATCCTTTCTTCCTCCTTTTTTGAAAAACGCTTTGAATTGCTTATCTTTCATCCGAAGACGAGATTTTGCCATATTGCCCTAAAGTATAGGCAAAAATTGTTGTTGCGGCAATAATTAAACACCTTTTAACAATTCTGTTCTCTTGACACTTATACAAAAATATAGTTGACTTAAATAGGAGGGTTTTTTGCCCGTTTTATATCTATTTTATGCTCTAGAAATGATTACATTTGTTGGAACTACCCAAAAAGATAAAGAAGCTTTTCTCTATTTCTACCAGATCAATGATGGCCATACGTTCTTCAAGCTTGTCATGAGTCATGATGGATTTACTTTTACTGATAAAGGCAAGTATGTTTTTGTGTTCGATGACAAAAAGCGTGAAGAGAAGAACTATAACTGGAAAGGTTTTCGCGTGGCGAAACAAGACAAGCAATTTGTTCTTACCTATCTTGTTAACAACCAGATACTTACCGCAGTCTCTTCTGATTTAATCCGTTGGAAAAAAACAGGAAAAATCTCCAACATCACCGAAACCGCAACTATCATACCTGACTTTCAATATAAAAATCAGCATATTATGTATTATGGCGAGAAAACAATACAAGCTGCGTACACAACTGACTGGGAAACTTGGAAAACGGATAATAAAGTACTTTTCTCTCCTCGTAAAGATTACTTTGACAACGGTGATCTTGAAGTTGGTAATGCTTATGTTATTGATGAACATATTCTTTTGACCTATTATGTCAAGAAACAAACCGGGAGGCATATGCAATACATTCCAGGTGCTGTATTATTTGAAAAAATCAATCCTACCAAACCAATTTGGCAATCTAACGAACCATTATGGGAACCTGTTGAAGAGCTGCAAAATGAAAAAATGCTTCCTCTTGGATCTGTCATCATACATGATGAACTTATTTTTTATTGGCTGATTAATGACACTAGCATCTTTGCTGTTTCCTGCCAAATTCCCAATCAAAATTCCGGACTCAAAAATAAATTATTTTCAACAATATTTAAAAAATTTGAAAAAAATCCAATCATTGCGCCAGTTCCTCATCATCCATGGGAATCACGAGCTGCCTTCAATAGTGCAGCGGTCTATGAAGATGGCAAAGTGCATTTTGTCTATAGAGCTCTTGGAGATAAGGATTTGTCAGTACTTGGGTATGCCACAAGTTCTGATGGTTTGACCATTGATGAACGCTCAAAAGAGCCAATTTATATACCTCGTGAACCGTTTGAGACACCTGGGCAACAAGCATTCAAAACATTTGCCGATCATTTTGCGTCTGGCGGGGGCTATGGCGGCGTTGAGGATCCGCGATTGACCAGAGTTGAAGATACATTCTTTATGACTTATGTTGCTTTTGACGGAGCAAATCCTCCTCGAGTTGCCCTTACTTCAATTGCTGTTGAAGATTTCTTAAATAGACGCTGGGATAAATGGGAACAGCCAAAACTGATTTCAGCACCAGGCATGGTTAACAAAAACGCCGTTATCTTCCCTGAAAAAATTAATGGGAAATATGTTGTGTATCACCGCATTTATCCAAATATCTTAATTGATTATGTCGACGATCTGAAGTTTGATAATGACAAATATTTACAAGGCCATCATTTCATTACTCCCAGAAAAAAACACTGGGATAGTAAAAAAATAGGCGCAGGTGCACCACCAATCAAGACCAAAGACGGTTGGCTTTTTGTTTACCAATCTGTTGGTCATCAAGATCCGGGAAAATACAAAATAGGTGCGATGCTTCTAGCTCACAATGATCCTGCAAAAGTATTGTATCGCACCAACTCACCTATCGTTGAACCAGTCGAAAGTTATGAAAATGAAGGATTCAAAGCTGGTGTTGTCTATCCATGTGGTGCTGTTGTTGTCAACAATAAATTACATGTCTATTATGGTGGAGCAGATACTGTTGTATGCGCTGCGTCAACGGATCTTGATAAATTCCTGTGGGAAATGAAACACAATCAAGAACCCAAACTCAAAAAAGTAAAGAGTGCTATACTCAATTAAATGGTAAAGCTAACCCGTATTCCTGAAAATCCTATCCTCACGCCAAACCCAGATCATGACTGGGAACATGATGGCGCATTTAACGGTTGTGTTGCTTTTGCAGACGGCGTGTATCATATGGTTTACCGCGCATTTTCCTCTGAGCGGCAACAGAATGGCGTCAATATGCAAGTTTCCTCAATCGGCTATGCAAAAAGCCAAGATGGGATTCATTTTACCGATCACAAAGTTTTGATTTCTCCGACTGAGGATTGGGAAATATATGGTTGCGAAGATCCACGCATCACCTATATGGATGGCAAATTTTATATTTTCTATACTGCACTGTCTGTCTATCCATTTGCAGCATATGGGATACGCCTTGCAGTTGCGGTGACGACCGATTTTAAGACGATTGAAAGACATCCGGTTACCACGTTTAATTCAAAAGCCATGGGACTTTTTCCTGAAAAAATTAATGGCAAAATGGCAGCATTACTCACCATGAATACAGATTCTCCACCAGCAAAAATCGCGCTTGCGCTGTTTGATAAGGAAGAAGATATTTGGTCTCCTTATTTCTGGACTGAATGGTACGATAATCCCAACAATCACATCATTCATCTGCTTCGTGATGTCCGCGATCAAGTAGAACTCGGAGCTCCTCCTATCAAAACAGATGCCGGGTGGCTGGTGATTTATTCATATATCAAAAATTATATGTCCGACAACAAATCATTTGGTATTGAAGCAGTGCTTCTTGAGAATGATAATCCGACCAAAATAATCGGTAGGACCAGCATTCCCCTTCTCACCCCTGAAGCGGATTATGAGCTCGATGGCATTGTTTCAAATGTTATCTTTCCATCAGGAGCATTAGTCAAAGAGGATAAATTGTTTGTCTATTATGGCGCTGCGGATACTCGTGTCGCTCTGGCAACATGTGACCTTAAGACACTCGTTGATGAACTGAAATCAGAGGAAATTAATAAAACAGCTGCCATAAATGCCTCAGAGAAAAAATTCGTGCGCTATGAAGGCAATCCTCTTATTAAACCAGCAATGGAGCTTGAATGGCAACGCCTCGGGACATTTAACCCTGCAGCTGTTTATCTTGACGGCAAGGTACATATAGTCTACCGAGGACAAGCAGCAAATGGCGTTTCTGTTTTTGGCTATGCAAAAAGCTCTGATGGCATCCACATCGAAGAACATTTACATGCGCCAATTTATGTACCACGAGAACCTTTTGAAAAAAAAGCTCACGGAGAAGGTAATTCAGGCTGCGAGGATCCACGTATTACTGTCATTGGCGATAAATTGTACATGACCTATACCGCCTATGACGGCGTGAATCCGCCACGAGTTGCGTTAACGACAATTTCTGTAAGCGACTTCTTGAAAAAGAATTGGAATTGGGAAAAACCTCAACTTATCTCTCCACCAGGCGTTGATGATAAAGATGCATGTATCGTCAAAAAAGTAAAAGGAGATGGCTATATTGCGTTTCATCGTTTGGGAGATGTTATCTGGCTTGATTTCTTAAGAGACTTGGAATTCCCTGAAAAAAAATACCTTTCAGGAGGTATTATGGCGCAAGCACGGAATGGAAAATGGGACAATGTCAAAGTAGGTATTGCTGCGCCCCCAATTGAAACAGAACATGGCTGGGTGCTTCTCTATCATGGTGTCTCTGATCCTGGATCTGTGTATAAAGTAGGAGCAATGCTTCTTGATTATGATGACCCACGAACAATATTGGCACGTACTGATGAACCATTGTTAGAGCCCGTTGAGCCGTATGAACTTCGTGGACAAGTACCAAACGTAGTCTTCCCTTGTGGGGCTGTGGTTATTAATGGCATTATTTACTTATATTATGGTGGGGCTGATAGTGTTGTTGGTGTTGCAACAATGCCTCTCCAATCACTTCTTGATCTCCTGATGGGAAAATAAACCAAAAAAATGTAAAGAAGCAGATCAATTTGCTCAAGAATTTGTTTTTTAACCCTCGCAATATGCTACAATGGGTTCTTATGATTTTACTACCGAAAGATGCTTGGGAAATAAAAACAACCAAGAACAAAGGCCGCGGCGTCTTTGCGAAAAAAGATATTCCTGCAGGGACTGTTATTGGTGACTATATTGGAAAAGTTATCAAAACAGCAGAAGAAAATGCAATTGAAGATCAGTACGGTCTTTATCTGATGTATTATCATGACCGTGCATCACTCTTTCCTACAGATCCAAAAGCGCCTGGTATCCATCTCATTAATCACGCCTGTATGCCAAACTGTTGGATGTATACTTACAAAGGTCACACCTTATACTTTGCGCTGCGACATATTTTTGCTGGTGAAGAGTTGACTGTCGCCTATCTTTTAGGCCCTGATGAATCCTGTGATCCTTGTACTCACGTCTGCAAATGTGACGGTGCTGTTTGTTATAAAACAATGCATCTGTCAGAAGAACAATCTGAGAAATGGAATAAGGTTAATGATGAACAGACAAAAAAGACCAAGCGGAAACGAATAAAATTTGGTCAAGAATTGCCGCTCCTTGATAAGTATCCAAAGGAAATTGCGGATCATCCAATTTATAGCATGGTTGGTTCTTTAGAAAAACCTTCACTTATACTCACCAATAAAATACTCCCTCCTCTCCTAAAACTTCGCCAATTAATCAGAGAGAGTGGTCAAACACTACAATTCCCAGCTCTTAATATAAAAATTATCGGCGTACAAAATGAAACAATCATTTCAGAAAAGATCTAGCTTAAAAGTTTTGTTGCAAATTATGCAAAAATTAATTATTCTTTAATTATGTTACGCATCCTCTCTTTCACATTTTTAGGGCTTTTGCTTGCTGTCGTTGGATTTTATCTTGCCTACTTCTATATTACTGGTGTCAATGATGGAAAGAGCCCTCTTCTTCTTATTCCATCACTCGCACTCGTCGCTTTTGGAATATGGTTATTGCTTCAGGCAGGAAAATCAGACGCAATGGTCGTCACCAAGGGAAAAATTACTACAACAAAATCTAACGAAAATAAAGAAAAAGGAGGCCTAGAAAACGTCCTGCAAAAAAATAGTGCTATGACCGCTGATTGGGAAAAAACTGAAAATCAAAGGACACAGCTTAAATTGTTAGAAGCTTCAGCAGTTGCCCAAAAATCCGACTGATATTTTTTTATTGACTTGATCATCTTTTAATAGGTATTATAATAACATGGCTCACCAAAAGCTTGTTTTGCTTTTTCTGCGATTAAGTATTGCAAGTGTTTTTCTTTATGCAGCAATTGCCGCGACACTTGATCCAAATACCTGGATTAGTTTCTTTCCTCCATTCTTAATCTCTTTCATTCCCGCAAAGATATTATTGCCCGGATTTGCTGTATATCAAATTGGTCTCTCTGTTTGGATTTTGTCTGGGTGGAAATCTTTTTGGTCAGCAATACTTGCTGCACTTACGCTGATTGGTATTATTCTCAGTAATCTCGCTGCGCTTGATATTGTTTTTCGAGACTTTGCTATCTTTTTTGCAGCTATTGCTCTTGCTGTAGGTTCATATGATAATCACCATAAAAAATAAAGTGGAGTAAAAATCTACTAAGTAATGTTATTTACTTATTTTTGCAGCTTTTGGAGTACGAATAACAAAAATGGCAACAAGTAAAGCAATACCCATCAAAGATGTTGCAGTAAGAAATGCCTGATGATATCCCTGCACAGTTGCAATATCAATACTTTTGCCAGCAGTTAATGCTCCGGCTGTCGCAGTATTGGCAACAACCGCAAGTATCGCAAGGCCCAATGCTCCACCAACTTGCTGTGACGTATTAATAAGCCCCGCAGCAAGCCCTGATTCATGAGCAGGTACTCCGGAGGTGGCGGCAACGGTAATTGCAACAAACGAGATACCAAACCCAAGTGCCAAGAGGACAAACGCCGGTAGCATATGCAACCAATACGATGAACCAATATCGAGAAAACTAAGGATAAAAACCCCAAGCGTTGCTAAGCTGATCCCAACAATGGCAAGTGGTTTAAAACCAAATTTGCTCAAAAGCTTTGGCGCTTGATAAGAAATAATCCCAATGATAATTGGAATGGGTAAAAAACACAGTCCACTTACTACGGGTGAATAACGAAGAACATTTTGCACATAGAGTGAAAGGAAAAAGAACTGTCCTAGCGCTCCTGCGACAATAGGGAGCATAATAAGATTTCCACCAGTGACGTTTCGGATACGAAAAATTGAAAGTGGGACAAGAGGATGCGTTACTTTGCTTTCGTTAACGATAAAAGATACAAGAAGAATAACACTCAAGCCAAGAGCCACAAGTGTAGTCATGGCAGTCCATCCTGTTTGTGATGCAAGTGTCAATGCATAGACAAGCGCCATAAGTCCTCCTGTCACAAATACAGCACCAGGTATATCAAGCCGTTTATCTTTTGCTTCCAGAATATGAGGAGGAATATATTTTAAAATACCAATAATCGCCACGATACCAACTGGTACATTGACAAAGAAACACCATCGCCAGCCCAAATATTGCGTCAAAAGACCACCCAAAAAGACTCCAGCAGCAGCACCTCCCGATGCAACAATACTCCAAACCGAAAGCGCTTTATTTCGCTCCTCTCCCTCTTGGAAGGTAGTGAGCAAAATTGATAACGCTGTTGGTGCCATAAACGCTCCGCATAATCCTTGCAGTGCCCGAAGCGCAATCATCATCGTGCTTGAAATTGAAAACCCAATTAAAAGTGAAAACAGAGAAAATCCAGCAATACCAAAAACCAATACTCGTCGTCGTCCATAGAGATCTGCAGTGCGCCCACCAAGCATCAAAAATCCTCCAAACGTCAGAATATAGCCAGTAAGAACCCACTGGAGCAATGAAGCATCAAATTGCAAACCTTTTTTGATCGCAGGCAGAGCAACATTAACAATCGCGCTATCTAAAATAACCAAGAACATGGTCAATGACAACAGGGATAAAATAATTTTATGTTCTTTGCTCATCTTGGGTGCTTTTTCTTCTTTTTAACTAGTGATTAAAACAACATAGAAGAAAATTAAGACTTCTTCTTTTGTACTGAAGATGCGATATTGACCATCCAATGAAAACCAAACTTATCAGTAAACATTCCAAATGTATCTCCCCAAAATTGTTTCGAGAGCGGGAATTGTACTTGTCCCCCTTCGGAAAGACCATTAAAGAATTTTGTTAATAGTTCCTCATTCTCGTCAGTGCCTGAAATACTTAAATGAATATTGTCTCCAACATTCTTGACTGGATGGTCTGCATTTCCATCACTTGCCATCAACGTCAGACTGTCATTTTTGAGTTCCGCGTGCATGATAAGATCTTTTTCATTATCAGATTTTGCCTGGCCTGATTCACCATACGTCTTCATCACAAGCTCTCCGCCAAGAACTGACTTATAGAACTCCATTGCTTCTTTCGCGTTGCCACTAAACATTAGATAAGGTGAAAGTGTTGGCTTCATTGTTATTTATAATAACAAAAAAACTAATAAAATGCAATCATATTACATTCCTCTTACTTTATTTGCTCACTTCTTTAAGATTTGACAATGTCCTTCAGGATTTATTATAATTATTTTAAGGATACTTATGCAAAAAATTACTCCATTCTTGTGGTTTGATAATCAGGCAGAAGAGGCAGCCAATTTTTATACTTCCATTTTTAAACATGCACAAATTACAAGTATTAGTCGTTATGACAAAGCAGGTGCAAAAACTTCAGGAAGACCTGAAGGATCAGCAATGACTGTAGCATTCCAGCTTGATGGACAAAAATTTACAGCACTTAATGGTGGTCCCTTATTTAAATTCAGTGAAGCAATATCCTTTGTCGTAAATTGTGAGACACAAGAAGAAATCGATGAATATTGGGAGAAGCTTTCCGCAGTCCCAGAGTCAGAACAATGCGGATGGTTAAAAGATAAGTATGGTCTGTCATGGCAGATCGTTCCCAAGCAACTTGGAGAGATGTTAGGAGATAAAGATGCTGAAAAAGCAGGAAGAGTTATGCAAGCAATGCTTCAAATGAAAAAAATTGAGATACCCAAGTTACAAAAAGCATACGAAGGATAACGTTGCTACTGCTTGTCCCATCCAAATTCTGCATAGACAATGTTATCTTGATACCATTCGATAGTCGCTTTAGCAATACCATACTAGCTCTTTCTTATACTCTTCTATGATCCGTTTAAGCTTAACCTGTAATTCTCTTGGGGCATATGCAATGTATTCATCCATATCTTTAGGTTTCATCTCTACTAATTGTATCACGTGAAAAAATCGTTACGATGGGAAAGTTATATAACAATTAAGTGTAAACAATTGCTCAGCTGGCAGAATAAATCCGAACACACTTCTTTACTACTGGATAACTGCAATAACTCTTACCGGCGCAGCGTCTGATTGAAATTTTACAGGCAAGGCGATGATATTAAAATCATCAACATTCAGTAATTGATCTAAGTTAGTTAAGTTTTCAAGTATAGTAATATCTTTTGCAAGTAGAGCTTTATGCGTTAGCCATGGTTTATCATAGTCCGGACCGAGCATATCCATTCCCACACTTTTTACTCCCAATTCAGCCATTTTATTTGCAAAATCTTCTTTTACCTCTGGGTAATTCTTGAAATAATCATCAGTTCTATATTTGTTTCCAAAGCCGGTATATAAAAGAACAATCGACCCCTTATCTATCTGTATATTTCCGATTACCGAAGCGTCAATACTCATTTTACCTCTCACATCGATGACCACTCCTCTTCCGAAAAAATTCTCTATTTTTAATTCATCAATTCTTTTACCATCTTCGATCATATGGAGAGGCGCATCCATATGGGTGCCTACATGCATTACAGTGCTGATTTTATGATCATTGTAGGTGTCCTTTGATATCTCCGCTACTTGTTCTAAAGTAGCTTTAGGATCTCCTGGATAAACAGGCATATCTGGAGTAAAAGTATGGGTTAGGTCAATGTACTTCATGAGGCAATTATATTATATCAGAAGAAAAATTTTGCTCCCCCAGCCGAAGATTAGTATAACCCTAGACTTTACGACTATTATACAGGCTTTTTAAGATGGATGCTATATTGGTGAACTAAGGCAAAGATAGAATGAGATAAGGAAGTTGCAAGTGGTTCTCCTTTAGCTACAGCTTAATTTTACTCTGACTGTTAATTATTACTGTATTCCAGAATATCTCCTGGCTGACAATCTAAAGCTTTACAAATCGCTTCCAAGGTTGAAAAACGGATAGCTTTAGCCTTTCCATTTTTCAAGATGGAAAGATTAGTCATGGTTATACCAACTTTCTCTGTAAGTTCAGTAACACTCATTTTTCGCTTTGCCAGCATGACATCGATATTGATTATTATTGCCATAGTTGTACCTCATACGGTTAAATCATTTTCCGATTTCATATCCACAGCATTTTGGAGAAGTTTTTGAAAAACAGCAGCAGCGGTTGCAATTACAGCGGCTGCGAAAGATGCAAGAATTCCAAGCGTCGTCGGACCTGCTGGATCATCACCGTGCGCAAAGAAACGGATGTAAAACTCTGCGAGTGTAATAAAACCGATAAGACTAAGCGTTGCAAATTTCATATTCTTGAGTGTATTAACAGCACCTTGAGAAAAGGCTTTATTAGCATCAATGAAGTTTAATAATTTAAATGCCTGGTAAAACCCAACAAAAAATGGAATTGAAGCTATATAACCATAGATAATAAACGGATCTGTATAAATACTGACTAGATCTAAATTAGTAGCTCTTCCTTCAAGTTGAGGAAACCAAATCAGCCATATAAGGGCTCCGATTGCGATAAGACAAATGACAAACTTTAAGAATAATGTTGAGCCTTTTTTCATAAAAATACCTAACTTAGTATTATATAAGAATATTTTATCATGCTATTTATCGTTTGTCAATATATTATTATTGTTATTCATTAAAATGACCGTCTTTAAATAATGACTATACAAACGAAGCTATCCCTAGAGGACTAAAATCCGAAGAAATCCATAGAAGTGCTCCGCGACTAGGACTCGAACCTAGAACCTTGTCGTTAACAGCGACCTGCTCTACCATTGAGCTATCGCGGAATAATCTGTATCAAGTATTTTAGCACGAACCTTTCTCCAAATCTAGCCATAAAATGAAAGGATACATCGCCTTATGGTATACTCTGCTTCTATGAGGCACGAACTCAGGAGATATATACCAGACTTATCACGCAGACAACCAGAATCAATTCCTCACCTCACGGATGAAAATGTACGTTTATTTAGTAGTATTTTAGACACCATTACTAAGGAAGGCAAACCGCAGTTAAAAAAACACCAACGAACAAAACTTGCAAACAAACATACAACAGTATATAAACCCTATGCCATCAGTGCTGATGGAACACCTCAAGGACTCACGACAGTACCATTCACGATCAAAGATGGAGCTACGCTCCTATGGAAAAGCTTACCAACAGCAGTAGTCTATGGACATGCAGAGAATTATAAAGATTTATATTTAGTGGGTGGAGTTCATTATCCTAACACGTTAAAAGAAAACTCTCTGGATATTCGAGATCCACGTCGTGTTACAGCTTTAATTCCGGAATTTCCAGGCCTTTTTTTGCGGGATACTGATTATTTAGCCTTCTGTATTGCCCCAATTGCCAAAACAGATGCTTTAGGAATTATTGTAGGAGATATAAATTCAGATAACCGAACTGCTCTTTCAATAGCTATGCCGGACCTCAAAGATCCGAGAACAAAAACTGAAAAATTTAATGAAATAACTACTTTTATCCGTGCTGCCGTTGAAAAAAAATTCTTTGGTTAAGTTTATTTTTTTGCAGAATCTACAGTGAGGGTTTTGAATGCTTCTTGCACCGTTGTCATAAACTGTGCTGGGAAAATAATGGTTGAATTCTTCTCTGTGCTTATCTCAGCCATTGTTTGAAGAGTCCGTAGCTGAAGCGCAACAGGATGTTTTGAAATAAGATCGGCTGCTTCTCCCAGCTTCACTGCTGCCTGAAATTCCCCTTCTGCTGCGACGATCTTGGCCCGCCTCTCCCGCTCTGCTTCTGCTTCTTTTGCCATTGCTCGCTGCATATTGTCGGGAAGCGTAATATCTTTTATTTCAACGGCAGTTACTTGCACTCCCCAGGGTTCTGTGTGAGAGTCAATGACATTTTTTATTTGCGTATTGATATCGGCAGTCTTTGAAAGTAACTGGTCAAGGACAAATTGTCCCACCACATTTCGAACAGTTGTTTGGCTGATTTGATTGACTGCCTCATCGACATTTTGAATAGCAATGACAGATTTTTTAGGATCAACGATATGGTAGTATGCAACAGCTGCAATATCGATTGAGACATTATCTTTAGTTATTATTTTTTGTGATGGAATTCCCATGGTGATAGTTCGAAGCGTCACTTTCTGCATTCTTTCAAAAAGAGGAATAAGCAGAATTAATCCAGGGCCACGAACGGCAACATATCTTCCCAAAAAGAAGATAACGCCTCGATCATACTCTTGTACAACCTTGACGCTTAAGAGAAAAAGAACAATAAGAATAAAAGCAACAAAGAAAAACATATGAATTGCATGTCAAGCATAGCACAAACCTTCTCGAAATCAAATGTCTTTACAGAATTCTTGTTTTTGCCATGATAAGATTATGCAAAAGGCTGTAAAAAGTTGAAGATTAGACTAAGTAATCCCTAAGTTTATTTCCTCGTGATGGATGACGCATCTTGCGGAGTGCTTTGGCTTCAATTTGTCTGATACGCTCACGGGTCACTTGAAACATTCGTCCTACTTCTTCAAGTGTCTTTGGTCGGCCATCACTTAATCCAAATCGCTCAACAATCACTCTTCGCTCACGATCTGAGAGTGTTAAGAGTACTTGCTCAACTTGTTCCTTAAGAAGCTCTCGAGATGCAGAATCAAAAAGCGTTGGTGCAGATGAATCGTGAATAAAGTCTCCCAAGCGGCTATCTTCCTCGTCCCCAACTGGTGCTTCAAGAGATGCAGGATTCTGGGAAATCTTGATGATCTCAAGCGCCTTATCTGGCTCAATACCAAGGACTTTTGCTACTTCTTCAGGGGTTGGTTCACGACCAAGTTCTTGCATGAGCTTTCGCTGACTTCGAAGAAACCGATTGATATTCTCAACCATATGGACTGGAATACGAATAGTTCTTGCTTGATCTGCGATAGCGCGAGTTACCGATTGTCGAATCCACCAGGTTGCATAGGTTGAGAACTTATATCCTCGACGCCAGTCGTATTTTTCAACAGCCCGGATCAAGCCTTGATTACCTTCTTGGATAAGATCCAACAGAGATAATCCTCGGCCGATATATTTTTTGGCAATAGACACAACCAAACGAAGGTTTGAGTTGATAAGTTTTTGTTTGGCTTTTGCGTCACCTTTTTCAACTTTCTTGGCTAAATCAATTTCTTCATCAAAGGTAAGAAGCGGGATTCTTCCAATTTCTTTCAGATACATACGGACAGGATCTGATACTGACCCTTCCGTCAACACTGTCAAAGCCTCAAGCTCTTTTTCCAAATCCTCAATTGGTTTTTGATCATCTTGTTGCTGAGCAACAGTTTCAAACACGTCAATGTTTGATTTCATGAGCTTGTCATAGAGACTATCAAGTTCTTCGAGGTGATCTTCTGGTTTGGCGTAAATAGCAAGAATTTCATCCTGCGTAATGTAGCCTCGTTTTTTTGCAGACGTGACAATATCCGTCAAAAGCGGTGATAATTTTTGGGACATACACCTATTGTACCATACAATGCAAGTATTAGGTAGCCTCTAGTTATTAGTATGATTTTATCCTTCAAGTCGAGCAAATTGTCCTTTTTCCTTCGATTTATTAAACATCTTATTAAAAAACCATAATGAAAATATTAAATAAATACTATTAATCAGAAAGCTCATACCAATAAACTGCCATTGTACCTGTGCGTGAGCAGTACTCGCACGAATTGCCTCAAAAATATATGTTGGCGGTAAGGCATAAGCAATAACAGGTAATACGCCTGGCAACACAGAAACAGGATAAAATGCCGCGGTTAATGGCTGAAATATCGGTAAGAGTCCCCAGGCAAATGCCTGAATTCTTGTTCCAAAACGAAAGATAAGTCCAAGAATAATTATCCCTAAGGATATAGCAAAAAGGATAAGATTGAGAAGAAAAAAGACAAGATTGATAGCTCCCAAACTATAGACATTGACACCAAAAAGACTATTTGCGGCAAATGAAGCCGGAATAAAAATACATAATGCTTTAAAAATACCTGATAATGCTTGTACCAGCAAATACTCAGGTAAAGAGACTGGAGCAATAAACATATTGCTCAGATTTCTTGACCAAATATTCCAAAGACTACCTAACGTGTGGTGCTAGTTTTGTTTCGTAGTGTGAAGTTACAGCAGGGGATTTTTTCTGTTGCTGGGATTAGAGAGCCCATTGAACAAGGGAGCATTTATGGAATCCCAGGGACTCATTTAAACGGAA
>DASQPC010000038.1:0-4433 GCA_035644155.1 Candidatus Methylomirabilota bacterium | reverse complement strand
CTTTCTCAAGCATACAGTCGTGAATTTATGCGCAGGATTGAAAGTAAGGAATTAACTGAAGAAATGTTTCAATTTTTACGATTCGATACTGTTGACATATTTAATAAGTAAAAAGATTTGTTATAATCGAAATAATTATGGATAAAGCAGTAGAAAAAACAGAATTAGTCATCAAGGCTCTTGAATATGCTCATACAAACAAGCTGGATATTAACAAGACAGAGGATGTCAAAAAAATTCTTGAAATTTTTGATCCTGCACATATAAGTGAGGCAGAAGTTGATGAATTTATGAATCTTCTTCAAAATGCTGATACATTTATGGACATGACCGCAAGGCAAAAAACCGAAAAATCAGATTTACCTAATTAAATTTCCACCTTATCACCTAAAAGATCAGTAAGAATCATCTTCTGTCGTGGCTCCCTTGGATATTTTTTAAGAAATTCTTTATTTTCATTCACTAAATACACAGTAAAGTATACTGTTCCATCTTCTCGCTTCAGATCGCGTCCATGCAATAAACCTTCTCTTCTCAGTTTTTTAACACTGGACGTATGAACATTATAATACGAACTTAATTGCCACTCTGGTATCCAGCTTTCGTCATTTTTGTGTATTTCAGCAGGAATAACCCCTTCTTTTATATTTCTTTGGCAATCTGCACATCTCACTCCATCCAAATTCCACCACGTTTTATTACCGGGCGTATTTTCTTTACAAATTCTACAGGTATAAATATCATCTTTTGACTCAAGAAAAAATCCTTCAGGTTCTTTTGTTAATCTTCTTTTTCTCACATTTTCAATTCCTTTAAATTCTCCCGACGCTTGTGCCAGCTGAACCACATTATGCCCTAAATACTTCATTCGTGTTTCATAATCAAGCTTTGAGGACTTTTCCTCTTTCTTCTGACCCGATAGTTCAAAAAATTCTTCTTCTCGTTCATATCCTTTTAACCTTCCTGACAATAGACCTAGGCGATAAGAAATACCATCACTCATCAATCGCCAATTTGTTCCTTCAAGTGTTTCTTTTATAATTTCTTGAAGATGTGTAAGGCTAATCTCTTCATTGCGTGAGGAATCAGAATCCTGAGTACTAAAGGGAATAATTACGTGTTTTTCAATTTGTGGCTGACCCAAAGTAAATTTACTGTATTTTTCTTTTTCAAATATTTCCTGTAAGAGCTTCTCAAGTTCTACAATACTAAGTTTCTTAATATTAGCAGCCATTTGATATGCAACGCTATCATATTTCTTCAATTCTTCATCAAAGACAACATTAGCGACTTTCAATGCTTCAATATACTCAAATGCTTCTTCCCCTTTTTCTTCTGAGCAAAACTGTTCCCGATACGCTTCCAAAAACTTTTTCTCTATTTCTTCTCTTTTCTTCCGTGCAGCACGGTTCTTTTTAAAATCATCCACCGTAGTCTCGCTGAAACCACAAGATGAACAAGTAGTTTTCCAAATAACATTATCTTTTCCTTCTTTAACAACAGCTATTGTCGCTTCTGCTTTACATTTTGGACATAGATCTGGTTTTGATTCACGCTCAGTTCCGTCCTCGTAAATCCATCTTTTCTTTTTGCATGAAGTGCAGTTAAAAAGAAACATCGTACGCATAGGGTCATCCAATGTTTCAAGATGCTTGATAGTGCTTTTCATTATCTTCTTACATCCAGGACAACGGATATTTCGAGGCTCAGGAGTAGTATCATATTTTTCCTGTTTGATAGTATCTTCTTCTATCCATTTTTGGATTGTTTCATCTTTGTTGCGATACCTCTCAGCTTTTTTCTGATAAAGCAGTTGATTTGCAAACCAATTGGATGCTTTAGCTATTTCTCCTTTGGGTTCCTTATGATCTTTGCTCTGTAATAAATCTTTGTAAGACTTTGTACACAAATCAAGTACTTCAAGACAGTACATTACTGTAAAGAGATCATATCTGTCAATGTAATATTGTATGTCATTAAGATATTTCATAGTGTAGATATAAAAAAATTGGGCAGTATAACATATGACTAATAATACATAATATTATCAAGATCACCCTTAGCAAGACCGAGAGCCGTTCCAATTCTATATGTCTCGTCAAATGTTATATCTTGCACAAGGCCTCTTTCTATCCGTTTGTATCTTTTTAAATCAATACCTGCTTTTAATGCTACTTCTTCAGGTGTTCCACCTTTCCAGTTACGACAATCTCTTACATTTCTACAAATTTTCATCCAAATAGGAGCATCTACCCATTTGAGATATTTTCGTGCCATTACTATCACCCCCTAGGCTCTTTAAGTTTTATAAACTGTTTGTTGTGCGAGAGCCAAATCTTTACCTTCCATTAATTCTTTTGGTGTTACTTCCAAACCTCTAACGAGCTTCCGCAATAAATCTAATGTTATCCTAGCTTTACCAGTTTCAATTTTACTGATATATGTTCTATGAAGATCTGTAGCAACAGCTACATCTATTTGCATAAGTCTTTTTCGTAATCGAATCATTCGTAAGTTACGACCAACCCGTATATTAATATTAGCCTCAGAACGTCCTGCCATAGACGGTAATATAGCAAAAAAAATGATGTCGTGTGTGCAAGTTAGTGATAGTTAAGCAAGATAAAAAAGGAGTATAAATTTAGTTATTATACGCATCGATGAGTTGCCAAATGTAGAGAACGATGCTTGCCAGCCAAATTTTACTTAAATCTGCCAATATATTTGAGTTATTGTAGGAAAAATTAACAATTATAAAAATAGCAAAAACTATAATGGGGACAAAGAAAATAATTAACCCTTTTTTCACTTGTCCTTTGACAAGCTGACCCAAACCCGGAACAAAAAAAGATAATAATAAAGGTACACCGTGCTTTTGGGAAGATTTTTTACTTTTTCCAGAAATGGATGCCGCAACCGCGTGACGGTATTTTTCTTCCTCTCGAATCTTTCGTTTTTGTGTTTCTGTAAGTGCCATAACTGAGCTGATTATATCTAGTTTATCAAAATATTTCCATGTCTAAATTACGGATTCCCGCTAATAAATAATTTTGGATTTACTGGTATTCCAAAGACTCTTATTTCAAAATGGACATGTGGTCCTGTTGACCAACCTGTACTTCCTTCAAGTCCTATCACATCTCCTGATTTAACATCTTGCCCGACTTTTACATTAACTTCGCTTAGATGAGCATAGAGCGATGAGACATTGTCTCCATTATCAATAATAATATGTTTACCATAACCCCATGACAGATCACCAACGTAGGTTACTTTACCTTTCATAAATGTCGTCACCGGATCGCCAGTGCGCCCTGCTATATCAATGCCTGTATGAAGTGGTTGATATGGCAAATCTGATTCACCAAATTCAAGTGTCACAACACCAAAAGCAGGCCAGTTGGAGTTTATTGAAATTTCTTTATAAAGCGACCCATTGGGATAAAAAAGCTTAATAAGGCTGGTTGATGCATCAAATTTTACTAACGTATCTGAAATGCCATTAATCCCTACATGTGTCAGTGATATTGCTGCAAAAATAGGCAAAAGGAGCACCATGAGAAACGTAAGCGATATAAAAGTAAGTTCTTTTCGAAAAGACCAAAACGTATTCGCAAGAAATAAGGCTTTAAAGAGGTTCATTTTAAAGATAAATTTCTTTTGGATCAGTGGTAAGAAGCGGATGTTCTTTTTCTGATGCTACCACTTTTAAGGCAACATGATTCTGATCGGCGATAATTAAGGCTTCTCCCCGGTCACAGTTGAGAAGGAAATTATGCTCATATTCTGAAAGTTTGAATTCATTGGTTACTTTTTGAATAGTTGTCGTGTCTTGACGCATCAGAATTCGAAGGGATGATTGAGAGGCAATAGCTCTGCCATATTCTTTTGAGAGAAAATCATTGGCTTGCTGGGTAATAATGGTTACCCCTAAGTAATATTTTCTTGCCCGTCTGACAAGCCCTGAGATGAATCTAGCGCTCTCTGTATGCTGAAGAAGCATCCATCCCTCATCAATAACCAATATTCTTTTCTGAGGGTTACTTTTTACCTGATTTTGGACAAAATTTGCAGCTACAAGCATCATAATTTGGCGAAGAGATTCCGGTAAATCCTTTATGTCAAAAATAATCAATCTGTTATCAAGGGCTATATTTGTCTGAGAATCAAAAACTGAAGAAAGTGAGCCTTTCACAAATTTCTCTAAGCGATCACATAAATCTTTTTGTTTCATGTTTTTAAGCACTTTGTAAAAATCTTTAAGCAGAGGATATGATTTCTGTTTTGGCTTTTTACCTCCAAGCGTATAGCCATGCTCTTTATAGGTTTGAATGATTGCTTTATCAATCAATGCTTTTTCTTCGGAGGATAATCCACCCACAAGTAAGGAAATAATTTCAGTTAAATCCTGAATATGTTCTGAGAGATCATTT
>DASQPC010000037.1:0-17258 GCA_035644155.1 Candidatus Methylomirabilota bacterium | reverse complement strand
AGCCAGCGGTAATAATGGTAGTGGTGCTGGTAGTTCTGGGGGTGGGGGTACGGCTGGTAGCTCTGCCGGAAATTCCAGTCTTACCTCTATGGTGATGGCTGGGGCAGCTGGATCAGGTGGTGCGCAGTACAGTGGTAATTCGTCTGGCGCAGGAGCAAATAGCGCAGGTAATATTGATTTAGTTGCAAGAGTTATAAATGTATTATTCCATGCAGATGGCAATAATGGTGGAAATGCAACAAGTGGCTCCGATGCAGGGGGTGGGGCAGGTGGTACAGGAGGCAATGTGCGCTGTAAAGGTCAATCAATTACATTCCAAAGTGGCTGTACCGCAACATATGGCGTTGGTGGGGTTCATCAGGGTTCAGGGGCAGATGGTGCAACTGGTGTGAATGGTAGAGTACACGCAGATGCTCCTTCAAATGCTGCAGTCTCTGGAAGTCCAACTCCTGCGTATACATTTACAGCTCAACAAGTATTAGTAGACACAGGAGGGGCGTTTGCCTTTTTAATAAATTAACAATATGAATTTTGACAACATTAGAACAATTGCAGAAGTTATTTTGGCTATAGGTGTTTTTGCTCTCGCTGCTGGTTATACATGGTCGCAGTTTAAAAGTGGAAAAAGCGCAGCAGTGAAGGATTTAAATGATACGTTGAACGAACTATTAAAAGCGAGAGATGTGCAAATTGCTGACCTAGTGGCAATGTCAAAAAGCAATACGCAGAGAATTGCATACCTTGAAGGTCAAGTTGAAACGCTGTCATCAAAAAAAACAGACCTTGAGACATTGATAAAAGCTGCACTTCAAACGCATCTTGATACTCATCCAGAAGTTGCAAAAGAATTATTCCAAAATATGCAAAAAACTGCATAAAAAAGGCAAAATGTATAAAGAAACACTCAGAAATCTTTATAATTAACTGAGTAAGCTAAAAGGTTTTTAACCTCAAATATATGAGAAACTTACCTAAGATATTCAGCCAAAGAGACCCTCAATGGGCAGCACAGAGACTTGGCACAGTAGATGGCTCAACGCTTGGTCAATACGGTTGCTATGTTAGCTCTTTTGCAATGGTAGCAGCATACTACGGCAAGGACATCAACCCTTCAAAGCTAGATGATTTTTTCACCAATGGCCATGTGTACTATAATGCACAGGGCAATCATAATGACCCAGCCAACTTTGCTGCAGACAATATGTTGCAGGTCATTTATGGTGATATAGCTTTCCACAAAGTATACGACTATGCAAACAGCCCGGCAGATCTCAGTCTACTGAAAACCTTGCTTGCTGATCCCACATTGTCAGTTATTCTTGAGGTTGATTTTAACCATAACCCCGGTGACGGTATACAGACACATTTTGTTGTTGCAGTTGACTGTGATGGCAAAAAGGTGGTTATTGCTGACCCATGGCAAGTACCCGGCTCCGTGGATGACTTCACTAAAAACTACGGCAATAACCCAGCTCAAACAATCCTCAAGTTTGTAGTTTATAAAGGAAATGTGCCGGCAACGGCTAGCACATCACCTGCTGCCGGTGCAGATATGTATGGTGGGCTTGACCTCAACAATAAAGACAGCATGAGAGTGTGCGTTGATACTTTTAACAAAGTGCAGCATGGCGAACTCATAGGCAAAGATAAATATGACGCAGACCTCAAAGTAAAAGAGGATACAATCAAGGGGCTTAACGGTACAATTGAGACTGATAATACCACTATAAAAACTCAACAGGCAAAAATTGATGCGTTTCCTGCCCAGCTCAAAGCGTTACAAGATCAAATTGACGTGCTGCAACCTCAATCTGATGAGTTGGTATATACAAAAAAATTGCTTGAGCAAGCAGAGCTGGACAAAGAAGGCCTTAGAAAAACAAACCAAACGTTGACCAATTCAAATGCTCAGCTCAAAAACACATCATATACTACTGCAAAAACCTCTGTACTTGCCAGTGAGCTTTTAAAAAGGCTTGCAAATAGGGCAGTACTGAAAAGTTAGGGGGTGAATGATATGAATATAAAATCAGGTTATCGAACAACTGAATTTTGGATAACACTAGCCACTCAGGTAATTGGTATTTTTACCATTGCTGGTGTAATTGGTCAAGATCAATCAACACAGCTTGCTAAAGCTATTTCTGACATCATTATCATTCTCGCGCCGGCAGTTATCTATATCTACAACAGGACTTGGCTAAAATCAAAGACTGTTAACAATTAGTGACATATTGACCCAGCAATAATATGTTATAATTTTGGTAACATTTTGCTGTGAATTTATTTAAAAAATTATTAGTCCCAGCCTTATTTATTGTTTTATTGCTCTTTGGGTTCTTACTACGCTCAAAGATGCTTTTAAACGGAGATTTTTATTATCTTCTTGACCAATCACGCGATATGCTTCTTGCTCAAAGCATTGTCATAGACCACAAGCTTACTCTCATTGGCGCAAGAACAGGACTAGGTGGCTTATTTCATGGGGCTTTATGGATATACATGATAACACCGTTTTTCATGTTGGCAAAAGGAAACCCATTTTTTACGCTTACCCCTCTTTTTGAACTTGTAAACCTTGGCATTATAGCTGTAGGTTTCTTTGTAGGAAAACAACTATATGGTAAATGGATGGGCTTGTTGTTTGGGCTGCTTCTTACTATATCCTCAACCCTTGTTGAAACTGTACCATTCACTTCAAATGCCCAAGTGTTACCGTCAATTGTGCTTCTCTATCTTTATTCAATAATCAAATTTATGCGTGGAGAAGAGAAGTATTTTATTTTTGCCCTTCTTTTTATAGGTTTAGGCTTTCAGTTTGAGTCAGCTTTTGCAATTTTACTTGTCCCACTTACGTTACTTGCAATTCTTTTAAGAAAAAAATTACCGACATTGAAAAATACTTTGTGGGGCATTGGTGCTTTTTTCCTTGCAGTATCAACCTTTATTCTTTTTGACCTCAGGCATCAATTTCTTATGACTTCCTCAGCTTTTAAATTATTCACAAATCATGTGAAGCCACTGCCGGGATATGAGCAATATGCTGATATAGGCTTTCGTGTGCAAGATAGAATTATGAATTTATGGGGTAGTTTATTTACGCCTCTATTTGCAAAGGACTCATTGACTTCTTGGTTACTTGTGGCAGTTATTGCTTTGGGTGTATTCTTCCTTTTTAAAAACATTGTTCATGCAAAAAAGATAAAAAAACAAGAGAGAGAGTATTTATTTATTTTACTTGCGCCGGTAGTAGTATATGGTATTTATATTTTTTATCCGTTACCTTTGTGGCCGCACTACCTATTGCCAATCTCTGCACTTGCAGTTTTTGTCCTTTCGCTATCAATACAAGTAATATGGACAAAGCCAGCACTTAAGCTATTGGTAGGCATTTTCTTGGTGCTTGCCATATTGCCTGCATTATTATCAGTAAAGAATAGCTATGTCAACGCTCCGCAATATGTAGCAACAAGTGACGGGTCGTATAGTAATCAATTGGAGGTTGCAACGTGGGTGCTTAGAGACACAAAAAATCAAGAGTACGGATATTTTGTTTACACCACCGGCATACTTACATATAACATGGACTACCTGCTTTCTTGGTTGAGCAAGAAGGATAATCTTATTTTGCCTTCAAACCAAAAACACCCTACAACATATCTTATTATGTACCCACACTCTGCCAATGACAAAGACGCATATATTTATTGGAAAAATCACGTTGTAAGAACAACGGGTAAGGTTGTTTTAACAAAAACTTTTGATAGTGGGATAATTGTAGAAAAATTGCAGATACCAGCAAATGAGCAACCAGCAGATCCAAACTATTACCAAAACTTAATATTTCGTTAATTCACAAGGAGTTTTTTATAGTCTTTCCTCGCTTTTTCTGGTGAGATTCCAGTTTTTAGTCGTTGATTCTCCATATCAAGATCATGCAGGTATTTAATGAATCTTTCTTCTAGGTGTTTTTTTGTTTCCCCCCAGCGTTTTTGAGTAAAAAGAATAATAACTAATTGAATAGCGATTACAATGAGCAGCCCAAAAATAATAAAAGGCTCAAGTCTCATATGCTTCTGTACAACACAGAATTTTTTATTCGTCTCTAACTAGTAGAACACTTTTTTAGAACGGAATCAAGTCCCTCACTTTAACCCCCAATGCTCGAGCTATTTTTGTAAGCAATTTCATATTAGGTGGATACATACCTCTTTCAATTTTACTGATCCACCCCGAAGAGACATTTACTTTTTCAGCAAGCTCTTCTTGTGTCATTTCCCTTGACTGTCTTATTTTTTTCAAGCTTTTTGCCAATCGTAGGTTTTGCTTTGTTACCTTTCTTTTCTGGAACATAGCATCAGCCTAACAAGGAGTAAGGCAAATATTAAGATACATATATGTATCAATTTAGATTCAAATATGTTGTATTTCTGATACACATATATTAAAATTAACAAATGGACGCTGATTCTCAGGTTTTTTCCGATAACGACCTACGTGTCAAATTGATGGAAGCAATTCTCAGTTTTTTTGAGGGCAAGGAAAGCTTACGACAAGTAGTGGCAGCAGGTATCACGGTTCATTCTAGATCGTCCAAAAACCCAAATATAGCACAAGTTGCCTCAGAACTCAACTCCATTGGCAGTCAAATGGCTAATGGTAATAAATTGTCAAATGAGACAATCAATGAGAGATTTACGGAGATGCTTCAAAAGTTAACACCAAAGTGATTATCTAGGTTTATTGTTTATCTGACATAAAACAAATTCTTGTGTTCTCAAGTATTTTATGTATAGCTTCAAGTAAACTTCTTAATGTTTCTTTTCTCTCTGCTGATAAAAATTGCCCATTGTACTCAAGTTCATGCCTGATTTTTTCAACCCAGTTCATAAACTTTTCTGTCTTCTCTAAAGGTGTTTCTGACATAACAAAAAAGGGGTGATTTTTGGCAGCATCCCATAGGTCATCATCATTAAATGCCATATATCCAATTGTGGTTTGAACATCCTTGTGTCCTACGAGCTTGCTAATTTCTGGTAGTGGTGTTTTCTTTCGTAGATGTTCCATTATGTAGCTTGCGCGAAGATCATGGATGTGAGGGGCTGTAGTAATTCCTGCCAGCGCCAATCTTCTATGCCAGTCGTCCTCCATAATAGTGGAGGATAATTTATTACCGGCTGCTGATTGAAAAGCCAAGTCTTTTGGCTCTCTCTTCTCAAGAAAATTTTTTAGTTTCACAATAATATTATTTGGTAGGGGAACTTTATGGCTAAGGTCATTTTTAACTGTAAAGTCTGGGCGGTTTTGAATTAAAATATTGCCTTTCTCAAGGCCTATTACAATGTCGCATTTACGAAGTGACAGGCACTCGTTAAGTCTGCAACCCGTACTAGCAATTACCCAGAATGCAAGATTTCTATTTAGATCAATTTCCCATCCTTCCTGACTAAATCTTTTGGTATAGGGGACTATTACACTTAAAATCGAGTTGATCTCTTTGATGTTAAGTATTACTGGTATTCGTTTCTCTTTTGGTAAGTAATCAATTTTTTTAAAAAGATTTAAGTCAGTATGAAATTCTCTTTGGTAAATATCTATGAGGCGGATAACTCGAAGGTGGGTGTTAATCGAAACGTTTCGTAAACCTTTTTCTACAAGGTATAGTTTATATTCTGCGGCTACATCAAATGTTAATTTTCTTCTACCTAACCATTTGAAAAACAAATCGTATCTGATTCTAGTACTTTTCATACTATTTTTTTTCAGATTACGTTTGCTCACGCACCAACTAAGAAATGCTTTTTTATCCATACTGAGAACTCGTTTGAGGGCAGTTAGATAATTGAGCCGCGTATGTGTTTGGTAACCTTAATATATACTTATACATAATGATTAAGCAATAGGCAGTTTTTGGTTTAGATTGTCCCCCCAACCTAATTATTAAATAATTATTAAATAATTTGATCTATTGACAAAGAGGTAATTACCCCCTATGATTAACTTGTTCTTTAAATTTTTCTACGAAAAAAGAGACCATAATTTTTAGTTATAGTCTCTTGTACTACACAACACTATGTTACATCATCAAGATGACTGGGACATCCCCGCTTTTTTGAGGCAAAGAAACTAAGTTTAGCCCGCTAACTCAATCAAAACACCTTACATAAAAGGTGTTTTTTTATTGTCAAAAATTACAAAATATATACCATTTTCTAAAGAAAGAAAGGGAGGAACTTGGTTTGAATTTGTTTTATATTGGCAGTAAATTATTTGCAATTTGAGGCTAATTTTGGTATAATTAGGTACTTCCTAAAACAATTTTCAAACCCCAGTACTCCTGAAAGGGAGTATGCAATATAACGAAAAAGATTTTGTACAATACCTCACAATAAGGAGAAAACTCGCACCTAAATCGATTAAATCATATCGTATTCGCTTTCTTGCTGTAGTGAAATGGCATAGCGAAAATAATTTAGAATTAGATAAATTATCCTTTGAGAAATTCCTCTATCAGCTACGAGAACGTAAGTTAGGCAATGCCGCATTAAACACCTACATACAAGCAATAAAACATCTGGATAGTTTTTGTAAAGATAGAGGCTTGCCTGCAGGATTTACAGATGGTATTGAGGGACTTCCAAAAACACACCCAGAGATAATTATTCTCACTATCGATGAGATAAATAGGCTTTGTAGTATAAGGTCACAGTATAAAAATCGAAATGGTGTTAATTGTAGTGAACTAGACTTAAAATACAGAACTTTAATCAATTTTCTTTCATTAACAGGTTGCAGGTTTGAAGAAGCGGCATCATTCCAGATAAAGAGGATTGACCTTGCAAATGGACGTGCAACTTTAATTAATACTAAGAATAAAGATAACAGGTATATTTATTTCAATGGACCAATTAAAGAGGATTTATCGAACTTAATAAAAAACAAAGAGCCAGAGGATTTAGTTTTTACAAATAGCAAAGGAAATCATGTATTAGATGGAGATTTTAACAACGACTTGAGGTTAAGAGCAAAAACAGCTGGTATCACTAAAAGAGTACATGCTCACTTGTTAAGACATAGCTGGGCGACTCATATGTACGTTGCAGGTGTGGATATTGCCACGCTTGCAACACTTCTTGGGCATAGGGACGTGCAGACGACTTTTCAAACCTATGTACATCTTGCTGATGAAACATTGAAAAGGGCATCAATGAGAAATCCTTTGGTTAGGCAATATGTTTCACCAAGTGAAACTTTACAAACTGTCAAAGATGTTATTGAAAACTTACGTTTATTACAAGATGAGAGGTTTGAGTACAAATTGAATGTAGAAGATAACCTGTTATACTTTCAACTAAAGGTAAAATAAATTGTTTGAGATTTCATTCACGAGGAATAGTTGCCTATTCCCCATTTTCAAACCCCAAGTACTCCAGTTAATTATTTTCCTAAAACAATACTTTTATACTTTGTTTTGTTTCTCCTTATATATTTTTTCTAATGCTTTATCTATCTCATCATTATCTATTTCATCAATATTACCTATATATTCACCATTACTATCAGTAACACCACCAAGAGAGGAAGAAACAGGGATACCTTTAGAAGAACTGTAAAGCCTTTGATGCTTGTTTTGCGCACGTTTGTCTTGCGAATTTGCATAAGCGTATTGCAAGTCTGCATTTATGTTAGATATATCTGCATAAAGTTCATGTATGTTTGCATAGTTTTTACTGTGAATTTTTTGAGCAACATCTGTGAGAAAGAGAGGTAAATAGCCAGGAATATAGCCTAGCTTACTTCTAAGCATGAAGTATTTATGTTTCTCAAGCTCTTTGAATTTTCTGGAGACTGTTGCCTGTGTCATGTTGAGTCGCTCTGCTAACTCTGCTTGATTTATTGTTATGCGACCAAATTTGGGATTTTTTCTTTCCCAGATTGTACACATGACTAATCCAAGATAAAAGCCAAACAAATCGTATCCTAACTCTTGAAGCAGTAACATTGAGTGTCGAGGGAGAGCTAAATAGCCATGATATTCATTTACATTTATCATATTAGTTTTGATTATTTTTAATTCATGGAAAAAATTCTGCCTTTGAGTCGTGACATTGCTTCGTGGAACGATCTTGCATCAACAAGGACTTCGTCATAGTTGTAGTCGTTTGCTAATTGCTCACATGCTGTTTTATCTGCAAAGACAAACCAGCAAATACGTCCCTCCCTTTCAATAGTGGTTAGCTTTTGTTTTTTTACAGTCAGCATTGCGGCTTCTGCAAGATCTTTTGTTTTGTAAAAGTCTGTTTGATTTTTAGCCATAGAATTAAAAATTAAATTATTCAGATGATGCATGAGTCATCTTTTGTTTTTTCGTCTTTCCTAGAGAATTTTTTGCCTGTTTTGTTTGAACATAGAGGGGTTCTAGGAGGTCATTGAGAAGTTCTATTTTTCCTTTTTTTGAATTGAATTCCATTTCTTCCAATTGACTTAATGCGTACGTTACTTGGAACCTCGTTGGGAGTATGTCTAAATCAATGATTGTTTTGACAATTACTGAAAGAATGGGAAAATCTCCAACATAGGAGATGCTTTGTTGTAGACGTAAAACTCTGAATGTAGCGGCAATGCTTCTTCGAGGGTTCTTTGAATACATTTTGATTACTTTGCCTTTTGTTGCCTCAAGGTCTTGATATTTAATATCCATATTTTTTTAATATCAATCTAACTTTGTAGATTTATGGGCTTATTATTTCAAAATTGAAAGTGGATGTAGTTGAAGACTAGGAAGTTCGAGTTTTCCAAACGAGAGACTCGTATATATCAAAACCTTTTCTTATCATGCTTTCACTGTAGCAGGTACACCCTTTGGGTTTGTTCTTGCCTGTAGGATGGTGTTCATTAGTGGAATAAATAGGACAGTCTTTTGTTTCGTTTTCAGCAATATCAGCAGGAGAACTGCCATTTTTTATTGCTTTATACCAGTTCCTAAATTTTTTCAGGGATGGTTTATTTTTATTAACTTCCCACACTTGGTGAATGTATTTATACTTTGGGACACCTTTTACATTACCAAGTTGTTCTCGATACTCTTGGAGGGCTTTAATTACATCAGCATCTCTTGCTCCAGGGGAAAGAACAATAAAGTGAGTTTCATCAGGAGTTATTCCCTCTGTATCAAAAGTGCCATGCAATTCAGAGTCAAGATAAGCAGGGGAATAATCTTCATTAGTAACTTCATTACGAAACACAACTGCACCAATTACACTTCTGAAAACAATAGTAAGATATAATCGCTTTCTGCTTTTTTCAATTTCTGTATCAATACGGCTTAATTCATCTTTAGTTGGTATTGTTGAGTAATCATTACTTTCCAAAGGCGTTTTTAACGCTAAGGCTAATCTTATCCTTTCGATTTACTTTTCAAAATCTTCTCTATCTACGACTGGCGCAACGTCAATGAAGTGTCTTTCATCATCAATATCAATTTTAATTTCCTAATATGCCTGTATTATATATGATTAGGCGTAATTTTTGTATAAATGAAGCTCGACATTAGCAAAGGGGTAAAATGTCAAAAATATTTATAAGTGAAGTTCCGTAAAGAGTATTTTGTGGTTTTTATGCAACTGCTATCCTTTTGGTTCGATTTTTATTAAAGCTCTTTTTTATTTCTTCTACCCAGTCTGACTGCTGACCATTTTTTTGTTTGTCTTGTTGCTGTGATTGCTTGGTACTGTTTTTGTGTAAGCTGTTCTTTTTCATTATACTTTTTTATAACGAATGCCAGATCCCTCACCAATTCGTTCCACTTTTTTCATCTCTTGTAATTTATTTAATACTTGATTTACTGTAGGACGAGCTACATCTGCTTTTTCAGCTATTTCTTGTGGTGAAGCTTGCTCGACAGTTTGTAAATATTCCCAGACGGCTAATTGTTTAGGGGAAAGAAGTGTTTCTATATTTTCTGCTGTAATTAACCCAATAGCCATCTGTGATTGCTTTAAAAAGATGGTTAAGAAGAAATCTAACCAAGTGTTAACATCTTCTTTATCAGTTTTGAATGTTTTTTGACTCTTTCTAAGTGCTAAATAATAATCTGGTTTATTGTCTTCAATTAATTTTTCGTGAGACACATAGGGCATATACAGATAACCTTGCTGTAATAACAATAAGTTTGTAAGCACTCTGGATAATCTTCCATTTCCGTCTTGAAATGGATGGATATTAAGAAATTCTACAATGAAGTTTCCTATTATGAGCAGGGAGTGGTACTTCTTTTCATCAATAGCTTGTTTTGTCCATTCGACAAGCTCTGTCATCTCTTTAGGAGTAAGATATGCAGGTGTTGTATCAAAAAGAGTCCCAATAGATTTCCCTTGTGCATCAATCATTTCTACTTTATTTTCTTGTTTTTTATAATCGCCTCGATGGAGTGTATCTTTTTCAACATGCTTCAGAAGTTCTTTATGGAAGTGTTTAATGAGGCTTTCATTAAATCCTTGCTCTTCCCAACTATCAAACACATTTTGTAGTAACTCATAATACCCTTGCACTTCTTGTTCATCTCGATTGGTAAATTTCTGGATAGAAATACCACGAAGCATTTTCTCAATATCTTCATCAGATAGTTTTGCACCTTCAATACGAGTAGAAGCACCTGTTGACGTTATGAGAACAGAACGCTTTAAGCGTCCAAGTGTTTGAGGACTAAGTTGCGTTCCAGCACTCCATCTGCCCTTTAATTCTTCAATTTGAGTTATTTTTGCCCAAATTTCATGAGATAAATTGTCTAATCTAGCTTCAAATCTGTTCATAGTCGTACCCTTATACAAGGTATATATAAGATTGTATAAGGTTATATAAGGCAAGTCAAGGTTATGCTTGTTTTCAAAAACCATAGAAATTATAATAAGAGCCGTAATCTATAACCCAACGAATTATCAAATGAATCCTCCAGACATAAAAAAGCTCATAGAAATAGTAAAAACAGGTGATCGGCAAGGCGTAAAGAAAGCTCAAAGAGCCATAGAATCAGCATGGCATAATTACTATATTCCTCATCGAAAAGAGGGAAAAAAGGCATTTGAGGTATTTCTGGATGAAGTCAAAACCTTCGATCAGATACAAGATATTGATCATCAAGCTTATTTTATCAGTAGCTTGAAATGGGCATTTTGGACAATCGGTGAGGAATATTTCGAAACGTGGGCAGAGTTTGTTTTAAAATGTATTCAACATCCCTCAGGGAAAATTCGACAGGCTGTTATCCATATAGCTGATGTTCTTGTAACAAGTTTGGATGTTTATGTTTTTAATAAGAAGGAAACAAAAACAGAAGAAGAAAAGAGAATGATCCGCGAAACGATAAATCTTCAGCGATTTGGAAGATTAGTAATGAGCGTTGAAGATTTAGTGCAGCATTATTATGAACCGAAGTATAAACGTTATAAATATGTATCAAGTATGCCTATAGGTGTCTATAAAAGTCTTCAGATATTAATTACAGAAAAGCTCTTGCCAAGCGAACACTATGAAAATCTCTATAAAGAGTTTTACACAATCTTCAAGTAAGTAGTTTTAAATCTAATCAGGCGAATTAGATATATACTGCATAATTTAAAATGATTTATAATGACTCTATTTCTTGCAAATACTCCTCAATATCTTTTTTGCTTGGTCGTTTTGTATTTATAGCGAAATAATGGAATCGAAGAATTTGCTTCTTTTTATTGCATGCAATAATCCCTTTATCTATAACTTCTCCAATTGCCACATTAACTGAAACGAGCATTTTTATAAGAGCAAACGTTTTATTAAACGTAATTTTTTCTATTTGAGAGTCTAATTTCTGAGAAACTGCATCAAATATATTTTTAACAATTTGTTTTTCCGATGTTGAAAAAGCCTGATTCCTCTTTGTGCTAATGACAACATAATTTCTGAGTCTATTTCCTTCTCCTCCCAATTCACTCCCGACGAATGTCTTTTCATGGAATAGCTCATTCAGTTCAGCGTCTTCATGAACTATAAATTTATCAGGATAGTCAGAATAAGGATAGTTTTATTTTGAGGCATTTTGTTTTTTCATATATTATTTGTCACTTCAACCAACCACTTGGATTATAGCAAAATTTGAGCGCAGTAGTTTTCTTATGGTGCATTCTTTCGCTTTCGGCCAGCCTCAATTAGCCTTGTAATCTAAATCCGTATAAAGTATAATGAAACCGTAGGACATGACTTAGAAAAGCTTTTCTTTTTGTCTAGGTCTTTGATTTTTATTGAGGTTAAACGTATTGTCTTAGTTGTAAATCCCCGCATTTTTGAGGCAAAGAAACTAAGGCTTAGAGTCGATCATAAACTTCTCAAATATTTCACTATTCCGTTTCAAAGCTAAGTCTCGATCAGCCGGCTTAGACGACACTAACACAGCGACTCGAAGGGTGATTCTTGATTAGTGAATAAAATAGTATGAGTGACTGTTCTGATAATGACGATTTTGCTATAATGCTTCTATGGAAAAGATGCAGGAGTTGGAAGAAAGAATTAAAAAGATTGAAGGGAGAAATAAAAATGTTGAGCTTAATAAAGCGTGGGAGACAAGTTGGACACGACGAGGATTAATTATTGTGTTTACCTATCTTTCTATTGCTTTGTATTTCAAATTTATTCTTGGAATAAATCCTTGGATTAATGCGATTGTTCCTTCAGTTGGTTTTTTACTTTCAACACTTACTCTGCCATGGTTTAAGAAAATAGTGACAATTGCAAATAGAATAAAGTACATTAAAACTCCGTAGATAATTGGATGACTGCTTTGCTTGGTACCTCAAGCCAATATGATGGCCCCTTCGTTCCATCCGCATTGGTTGTATTAAAAATCAGTAGTGTCTCTGATGCCCAACCAGTCGTCTCTTGATACGTGTATGGAGTACCTCTTGCCGCAAAAAGTGTAGCCGCATTGAATGATTGGTCCGTTTCTGTCATTGGTTCTCCATTCGCCCGCAAAACTAATGCTTCATTACCTTCTTTTGTATTATGTTGAAGGAAAATATATTTGTTATCAGGTGACCAGGTGTTAAAGGGGATTGTCAGTGATTCTGTAGGAGGAAGTATGGCTGTATAAATTTGTTGTTGGTTGGAGCCATCAGCATCTGTGGTGGTAAAGATATAAGATTTTGTATCCGCATCATTTTTTGAAGTAATAGTCATTGTTAGTTTTTTTGTTCCATCAGGACTGGTTTGTGAAGATGAATCTACTTGTGGAGGCGGAGGTGCTGTTGGAGTAGGACTAAGTTGCGTATCCATAACCGGAAAAGAAATTTTTTTAGGGTGGTTATGAAAATACATAGCAAGAACTATACCCAAACATGCAGAAATAGCAATAATTGATAGTGTTTCAAGTTCAAATGTCAGTTGATGTCGTCTTGTCATATTCATTGAATTGGATTATTCTGAACACACTGTCTGTTGCCGGTGACTTGATTACAAACTGATACTGCTGTCCCTGGTGTATCACCGCTTGGAGCATCTGCCCATTCATAAAGCTGTTTTGCATCAACTTGTCGCATATTCACACATCCATGACTCATCGTATGTCCAAAATTGTCATGCCAATAGGCACCATGTAACCCAAAATCGTGATAAAAATACATAACATACGGGACATTTGGAAGATCATACGCATCTGCCCCTTCGCCTCCTGCCATACGTGTTGAAACCAATTTTTCCCAAATATGAAAATTACCAACTGGTGTTTTGCCCCATTTACCCGTTGCTACAAGCGTCTTCATAAATAAATTGTTGCCTTGATATGCATATAATGTTTGCGTTGAAAGATCGACATAAATATGTTTGTCTTCTCTTTTGGTATTGTCTCCCAGGACAAGATGTGTTGATTTCGCATTTGGGTCGATGGTTGGCGCAGTAACAGTCCGTCCGGCAAAAGTACCTGTTGCATTATTCTCAATTTTTTCTGAGAGATCAGAGACACAACTTTTAGAATTTGCACAAGGAACTGCTTGGGCTTTTTTTTGGAGTATTATGGTAGTTCCTATGAAGAAAAGGCAACCAACAAAGACAGCAACCACGAACTTTTTGAAGAAAGAAAAAAAGTTTGTTTTTTTGGCCCTTGTTTTAGAGAGTGATTTTTTCTTGGGGTGAGATTTTTTTGACATCTTTTATTAGAGTAAGCTGATTTTTTATTTTTCGCAAGAGGGGAAAAGTTTGGGGCATTAGTTTAGAGTTTTTATGATATACTGCAAATTAGGAGAGTATTATGACAAATTTACCTAGTAATCCAAAACCACAATATGATACTGAAGGAATAACAGAGTTAAAAAAATTAGTCTTGAAATACGATGAGAGTAAAGTGATTAAAAAATTGCTAGAAATTGTAGAAAAAAACAAGCAATTAACGAAAGACATTAAAGATCACAAATAGATGCAGCTATTCTATACTTCAGAAATAACTTCACTTCCCAAATCTAGATTTATCTTTTTAGATAACGATTTTCTTGGAGCTATTTTTATCGACGGGAACTTCCTCAAAAGCTTTTTTGAACTTTTGCAAAATCAATATTTTGCAATTTATCCCCTTACAGAATTAGAATTTTTACGAGATGTATTTCTGCCTGCACAACGGAAACTTAAGGAAGATTTTGTAAAACAACCCAAATTTATTCATCTTAAAGGCCATGAGGAAATTTTTCCGAAACTTCAAGAAAATGCACTGCTTTTATCTAAAATATACGCTCATCCTTAATGTATTTGAAAGATATAGCCATCTTGATTACAGGAGATAAAAAAGATTTCCCCTCTTGTGTTTTTGATACTGTAGGAGTAGTAAATTATGAAGAGACTACAAATAAAGGAGAAGATAAAATACAGTCTTTCTACTTTGTAAGATTTAACAAAGATAAATTTGATAAATGCTATAAAAAACTGCAAGCACTTGGTGAAGTTACTATGACCAAATCGGCAGAGATTAATCATTAGATAGACAAATATATTATTTATGAAAATACCACCACAAGCGAAAAAAGTTTTTCAGGGAGTAATCTTTTCTGTCTATCAATGGGAGCAGGAAATGTTTGATGGGAGTAAGGCAACTTTTGAAATGCTCAAGCGACCAAATACTATTGAAATTCTTGCAACACAAGGTGATAAGATTCTCATGTCTCACCAATCCCAACCCAACAAACTCAACTATTATTCTCTTTTTGGAGGCAGAGCAGAAGAAGGGGAAGATCCTTTGGTAACGGCCAAAAGAGAACTGCTTGAAGAATCAGGACTGGTCTCGAAAGATTGGGATCTTTTCAAAATCTATGAGCCATACCATAAGATTGATTGGCAAATTTATCTTTATATCGCACGAAACTGTAGAAAAGAATCCGAGCCAAAGCTTGATGCTGGAGAAAAAATTGAAATAATCAATTGCACTTTTGAGGAATTTTTAAAAATTGTCACAGCTGATGATTATTGGGGTACAGAGCTGGCATTGGATATCTTAAAAATGAAAGAGAATAATTCCCTTGAGGCATTTAAAAAACGAATCATGACTTCGCCGACTGGTTAAGAGGAAGCTCAATCACAAATGTTGATCCATCACCCTCTCGACTTGCTAATTTGATTTTGCCATTGTGTGTTTTCACGATTTGATGGGTAATATACAGTCCAACACCAAGACCTTTATACGCGTGACTTGAAACAGCCCGTTCAAAACGTTCAAAAATTCGCTCTTGCTGATTCTCAGGAATTCCAATTCCATGATCAGTAACGGCAATTTTTCCCATGCCGTCATGTTTGGCTACTTGAATATCAATTGGTTTACTATTTCCATATTTAAGGGCGTTGGAAATAAGATTGGTTACTGCTTGTTCAATACGAAGTTTGTCCCATTCACCAACAACTTTTTCAGCTGCTTTGAGTGTAATTTGCGATCCTTCTCGTTCGGCACGTTCCATAAAACGATCGACGACATCTTTTGTCAACTGTGCAAGATCGACTTCTTCCTTTTCAAGTTCAAGTTTGCCTGTTGTAATAAGGGAAACATTGAGTAAATCATTAATCATTTTGGAAAGTCTTTTGCTTTGTTGTTCAGTACTTTGCAACATACGCAAAAGATTTTCCACAGAAAAATTTGCTAATGAGACACTGCGGATATTGTAGAGTGCAGTTTGGATCTGTAGTAACATTGCCGAAAGGGGAGTTTTTAATTCGTGAGAAGCAATGGAAAGAAATTCGTCACGGGCTTTGACTTCTTTTCTATATTTTTCATTATCTTTTTGCATTTGTGTGAGAAGCGTAAAGTATTCCTTCTCACGCTGTTTATATCCCAAAATATCTCTGGTATTTCTAATTTTATCGATAACAATATTGAGAAGGATGCTGACAAGGAAAAAAAATAAAAGATCAATAAATGAGGAGAGACGATTTGCAGGTGATATTGTATCTTGAGCGAGGAAAAAATAAACAATAGATGCTGAGGTAAAAACAGTTGTTGTAAGTCCGGTACGAAGTCCACCATACCATGCACTAAAAAGAACAGCCAAGATACACAACAAAAAATAGGAAGAATTACTATGAAAAAATAGCAACAACAAACCTATTCCAATTGTTACCGCGCTGATACCACTACTAATCCCAACAACAGTAAGAATACTCATAAAAGTACTCTTTTTTTTATCTTTCATCGCCTTACTTTATTCTCAGTATACTGTTATTTCGACATCTTGACAAGCAAAAAATAATATGTTCTACTAAGTGAAGAGTAGGATTTATTAACAATTGTGACAAGAAGAAAGCATTTATCATTTGGTTTTACCTTAATTGAACTTTTAGTAGTTATTGCTATTTTGGGTGTCTTAGCAGGAGCAATTTTGGTCGCAATTAATCCACTTGAACAGTTAGCCCGAGGCCGCGATGCCGGAAGAAAAAGTACTGTTGATGAATTAGGTCACGCAACACAAGCCTATTATACCGCTCAGAATGCTACTTATCCAGTACAAGGTATCACATGGATGACTACGATACAAACCGCAGGAGAATTAAAAGTTTTACCCAGTAATCCAACTGCATCTGGTTATATCACAGGTTGCAATACTGCCAACGTTGCACAAAATGGTTATTGTTATCAAACAAATGCGACTGACGGAATTGTCTATGGTCGTGCTGAATCAAAATCAAGTCTTACTAGTGCCGGCTGTACAGGAACGCAAGTTGCCTGGGTAGTATGGTCTTCAGCAGATGGAAGGACAGGTCTT
>DASQPC010000036.1:0-10338 GCA_035644155.1 Candidatus Methylomirabilota bacterium | reverse complement strand
TTTCTCAGAGAAAAAAATGCAATAGATGAAAAAGCAAAAGGAGCGATTGTGATGGGAGAAACACATGCAGGGAAAGCTGGTATTTATATGCATGACAAAGACGAGCGAGATAAGGCAATTCTTGCTTATGCAAAACATATTGTTACCATTGCAGATACTATTGCTGGGGAACAATATCATTTTTCGGATGAAAAAAAGACTGAATTTACGAAAGGTATATTAGATAATTTGGTTCGTATGAACGTCGTTAAGATAACTGATCCGGATGAAACACCCAAAGAGCCATTACTGTGGTATGTGCAAAAAAATCAGGATATTGCTTTTCCTCACATTGTCAGCAAGCAAGTTGAAAATGCAATAAAAAGCCTTCGAATGTGAGAAGCGCGTTAATCGTCCTGTTTTGCTACTTGTAAAATTTGTTCAAAAAATCTATAAAATAACATATAAAAACAATTCTGCACATTTATGAATGCTAAGAAATCATTGCCTCCAGAATATCAATATCTTAATTTGCTCCAAGAAGTGCTTGATACTGGTGTCAGAAAAATTGATCGCGGCACTGATATCGTGTTGTATAGCCTTTTTGGCAGACAGACACGCTATGATTTGTCGCAGGGTTTTCCTTTGTTGACGACCAAAAAAGTCTATTGGAAAGGCGTCTTACATGAACTCTATTGGTTTATGTCAGGGCAAACCAATATCAAATACCTCGTTGATAACAATGTCCATATCTGGGATGACTATCCGTACAAGATATATAAAAATCAAAAATCAAAAATTAAATCCCAAAAATTATTCAGTAAAGAAGAGTTTGTGGAGAAGATTAGAACGGATGAGATATTTGCAAAGAAGTATGGAGATTTGCCACGAATTTATGGAGAGATGTGGCGACATTGGCCGACCAAAAGCGGTCGGACAATCGATCAACTCAAATGGGTGATGCAAGAAATGAAAGACGATCCCGATGCCAAAAATTTGATTGTTAATTCCTGGAACCCAGAATATCTCTATACGATGGCAACAAATGAAGATGCGTCACGTTTTCCTATTTGTCACAATATGTATCAAATTTCAAATCGAAATGGAAAGTTATCTTTACAACTTTATCAACGAAGTGCAGATTTATTCTTGGGAGTACCATTTAATATAGCAAGTTACTCATTGCTCACGATTATTTTGGCAAAAATTGCCGGTCTTGAGCCAGGAGAATTTATCCATACGTTTGGGGATGTGCATATTTATGAAAATCATCTTGAGCAAGTGAAAGAGCAATTGACTCGCAAGCCACGATCGTTTCCAAAAGTAACTATTGGTCGAGAGCTTAAAGACATTGATGATTTTAAGCCAGAAGATGTTGTTTTAGAAAATTATGATCCGTATCCAATGATGAAAGCAGAGCTTACTGTTGCCGGTGGACTCTACGATCCAAAGACTGGCAAAATGGCATAATTTGTATATATAATCACGCATAAAAATGAATAAACCAAGAATTTCAATTATTGTTGCAATGGATGAAAATTATGGGATCGGGAGAAACAATGATCTTCTCTTTCGTATTCCAGAAGATTTTAATCGGATGCAACAGCTTACAACTGGGCATCCAATTATCATGGGACGTAAAACATTTGAATCTATAGGCAGGGTACTGCCAAAGAGAACAAATATTATTGTGACGAGAGATACATCATTTAAGATTGATGGAGCAATTGTTGTTGCTTCCTTGGAGGAAGGTTTGGAAGTTGCAAAAAGTGTCATCCTGAGTGAATCGAAGGATCTAAAGCACAAAAAAGACTCTATAACTACGTCTCAGAATGACAATACTGGGGAAATTTTCATTTTCGGTGGGGGGCAGCTCTTTACAGAAGCAATTGAAAAAGGTTTGGTAGATAGATTATATTTGACAATCGTAAAGGGGGATTATGATGCGGATACATTTTTCCCTGATTATTCGATGTTTACAAAAGTTTTGAAAAAAGAAGAGCACGAAGAAGATGGGTATCAGTATGCATTTTTGGATTTAGAGAAATAATTTCCTTCTTGCAAAATATTTTTGCTGTGTTTATACTCTAATCGAAATGATTAACCTCAAAAAAACAGATCCTCAAATCTACAATTTTATAAAAGCAGAAGAAAAACGACAAAAAGATGTACTCGAAATGATTCCCTCAGAAAATTACACTTCACAAGCTGTTATGGAAGCACTCGGAACTGTTCTTACCAATAAATACTCAGAAGGTTATCCTAAGAAGCGTTACTATCAAGGAAATGCAGTGGCTGATGAAGTAGAAACACTTGCGCAAGAACGTGCAAAACAATTATTTGGCGTACCGTATGTCAATGTCCAAGCATTATCAGGTTCACCAGCAAATTTGGCGGTCTACACCGCACTTTTAGAGCCTGGAAAAGGCAAAATTATGGGGCTTTCTCTAGCATTTGGTGGACATCTAACTCACGGCCAACCACAGTCAGCAACCGGCCGTTTCTTTAAATCGACACTCTATGAATTAGGAAACGATGGCATGCTCGATTTTAAAGCGATTGAAGAACAAGCAGTGAAGGAAAAACCAGATATTATCGTTTGTGGATTTACCGCGTATCCTCGAATGATCGATTTTGCAAAGTTTGCCAAAATCGCTGATAAAGTTGGTGCATATTTACTGGCAGATATTTCACATATTACTGGTTTGATTGTTGCTGGAGTCCATCCAAATCCAGTTGAATATGCGCATATTGTAACAACAACAACACACAAGACGCTTCGTGGTCCACGAGGCGCACTGATTATGGTGACAGAAAAGGGTCTTTTGAAAGATCCTAATTTGCCTAAAAAAATTGATACAGCAATCATTCCAGGCCTTCAGGGAGGTCCACATGATAATCAAACCGCCGCGATTGCTGTCGCTCTTCGCGAAGCTCAGGGTAAACAATTTCAAAAATATGGAGAACAAATTGTAAAAAATGCGAAGGCATTAGCTGAGGAGTTACTGACGTATGGTTTTGATTTGGTAAGTGGGGGAACTGATAATCATCTTATCTTAATTGATCTTCGAAACAAAAAGGTGAGTGGCACGTCTGCTGCTTTGGCTCTGGAAGTAGCAGGGATTGTGCTTAATAAAAACGGTGTGCCATTTGATCCGATGCCACCATTTTATCCATCAGGTATTCGGCTTGGGACGCCTGCGATAACCACTCGCGGTATGAAAGAGAAGGATATGAAAAAAATAGCCAAATGGATGAACGATGCGGTGTCAGTTGTTACAGGACAAGAGATGCCAACTGAAAAAGAGGCACGGACAGCATTTTGGAAGAAGCAGAAGGAAGAAATTATCAAAAACAAAAAGCTTCACGCAATTGCAAAGGAAATCAAATCCTTCTGCAGCAAATTCCCCGTACCGTAATTAAACTCAACAATATTGTAAATTGGGAATAAAAAGCCTATAATTGTTGAGTTACCTATGAGTAGATTAGAAAGAGTAATCTCTTATGGAAAAGGTTTTCGTTCGCAACGAGAATTAAGTACAGACTATACTCCCAAACCTAAAGAGAGAACAGTAACACTTACTTCTGCTGAGAGGCAACGTCTTCACACCGTTTTAGATCCTCTTATTGCAGATCAGAAAGCATTAATAGAAAAAGGAGCATTTACACGATTTCAAGGGATTGGGAAAGGTACAGGAGTAGGAGAAAAATTACTTGAGACTTTTGTAGAGAGTCCTTTCTTTAAGGACGTTTACACAAAAGCGGTAAGCGAAGGCGCAGATGCACAAGCTGGTTTAGTTGAAGCAGAATATCGTAAGCTGCTTGCAGGTAATGTTTTTGAGACACTAGGATCTGCGTATATGACTGCTCAGCAAGCACAAAAAGGTCGCATTCTTCTTCCGCCAGAAAGTGTCCATGAGATCTATCACACCTATTTATATCCTACAGAGCCTGTAACTCATCATCCTTTTGGTGTTGCTGTTGTACAGCGTCATGGACAACCTGATGGAATCGTCGTTAGTGAGAAAAGTGAAGAAATTGTGGGCGCTATGGAATATACCTTATCAGGTCAAAAAGGGAAATTTCGACGACAGCATAGGCGGTTTGCAACAGTAAAAGAGAGAGAAATATTATTTCCAGAAGAGTCTCAGCTTACGTTTGTCGTTCCCCACGGAACAGCTGTGCGGCCAATAGAAGCAGATTGTAAATTCGGCTATATACCAATTGGTCGTGAGCAATTTAGAGAGTTTACCGACTGGGTTTATGGAGAGTATAAACCCCATCCAGATAGTGCGACATTAAAAGATGTCTGTGATTTTGCCCGTCAGCAACAACAGAAGGAAGTTGTTCGTACTTATACAGCTACAAAAAATTCTTAAATCATTTTGGGGAAAATAAAATAAATTATCTGAGTAACTACTATTTAGCTTTATGTTTGGATTTGTGGAGACGTTTTTGATCCTGTATATAAGAAGCTAAGAGAAGTATTGTTCCAATAACAATAAGAGAAGTGATAATTGTACCGCCTTGTATAATATCGTGAATATTAATATTAATCATTTTTAAGTAAAAGAGTAATCGTAATTGATATTCCTAAACATACTATAGCAAGGATAAGACTAATAAGCAACCCTTGCCAAGATTGGATTGAGGTAGCAGCTAAGAACAACCATCCTGCGGCAAGATTGTCAAGAAGCGTTTCGGCTTTTATTAATAATACTTTTTTAATCTTTTGTGTTCTTTTTCTCATTTATTCTTGCAGATTTACGTTCATTATAGTATAATGCTTTTTATTACACACATTCAGTTGTAAATCCTGAAGATGCTGAAACAGGTCCAGCAGAACACAAGAGACTGAATGGAGGTTTAAGGATTTATGAAAAATATAACACTTGAAGAATTATTGGAAGCAGGTTGCCATTTTGGCCACCAAGTAACCCGTCAAAACCCCAAAGCACGAGATTTTATCTTCGAAGCTCGAGATGGGATCCATATTATTGATCTTGAAAAAACTAAAGAAGGACTTGAAGATGCAGGTGCTTTTGTCAAACAACTCGCTCAAAAAGGCGGCACACTTCTTGTGCTCGGCACAAAAAAACAGGCACAAGAACTTCTGAAAGAAGAAATAAAACGAGCGCAGGACGCAGGAGCAGAAGGACTTTCCCTCGTTACACAGCGTTGGATTGGTGGCACACTTACCAATTTTCAAGAAGTTGCCAAAAATTACAAAAAGCTTAAAGATATTACTGCAAGACTCAAAAATGATTTTGAAAAAGCAAAATATACAAAGAAAGAAATTGGCGATTGGGATAAGACACGTATTAAGTTAGAAGGATTTTATGGTGGAACGCAAGATCTTACCAAAGCTCCTGATGCGTTATTTATCGTAGATACACATATTGAAGATGTTGCTGTGAAGGAAGCACTCAAAATGGGTGTACCAACTGTTGGTATCACTGATACCAATTCAGATCCAACGATTATTGATTATCCAATCCCAGCAAATGACGACGCAAAGGGAAGTTTGGAACTGATTATCAAATTTATTTTTGATGCGTGGATTGAGGGGAAAAAAGCTCAGGGACAAGAAGAAGCAAAATTAGCAAAAGAAGCTGCGAAAAAGGAAGAAAAGGTTAAAGAGAATGAAGAAGTAAAAAGCATGAGTCAAGGGGAAGAACTTGAAAAGAAAAAAACAACTACGAAATCTGTAAAAAAGGCAACAAAAACCAAAGAAGAGAAGAATGAAGTTTAACCTTGATTCATAATTCGTGATTCTTAATTTATGGCAAATATTGATCTCAAACTCATCAAAAAACTTCGTGACGAAACATCCGCGTCGATTGCGGATTGTCGTCGTGCTCTGGATGCTGCAAATGGCAACTACGATAAAGCACTTGAATGGCTTAAGAAAAGAGCAGCAGAAATTGCTGCCAAAAAGGCGGATCGTGAGACATCAGAAGGTATTATTGAAGCATATATCCATCAAGGTGGTAAAGTTGGGGTTTTGGTTGAACTTCTTTGCGAAACAGACTTCGTTGCAAAAACTGACGAATTCAAACATTTGGCAAAAGAAATCGGTATGCAAGTTGCAGCCATGAATCCAACAGATGTTGAAACGCTTCTCAAACAGGAGTATATTAGAGATGGTAGTCAGACAATTGAATCACTTGTTAAAGCAGCAGTAGGAAAAACGGGAGAGAATATAATCGTTAAAAGATTTACTCGTTTTGAAATTTAGCTTGTCATTTCGAGCATTCGTCGAGCTGATATATATCTATGGATCAACTTGCAGTAGAAACGAAGAAAAAAATTGAAAAAGTTCTCGATGTCCTCAAAGGAGATCTCTCAACCATTCGTACCGGTCGCGCCACCCCAGCTCTTGTTGAAAATATTGTTATTAATGCTTATGGTGGTAGTGCCAAACTGAAAGTTATGGAATTGGCAACTATTGGGACGACTGATACGAAAACAGTTGTTATCACACCTTTTGACCCGTCTATTATTAATGAAATTCAAAAAGGCATTGAGGCAGCAAATGCAGGATTTACCCCAGTTATTGATGGCACTCTTATTCGCATCAGCATTCCACCACTTTCACAAGAGAGACGCGAAGAACTTATTAAGGCAATGAAACACAAACTTGAAAATGGTCGTATTATGATTAGACAAGTCCGTCATGAAGCAATGGAAGATATCAAAAAAGAATTTGAAGGCCGAGAAGATGATATTAAACGGCTTGAAAAAGAAGTACAAAAATTGGTTGATGATACAATGGGAACAATTGACGACATTGGCAAACAGAAAGAACAAGAGCTGCTGCAAATCTAATAAACAGTAAGAATTTTGTAATAAATAAAATCCCCAGCATAGAAACTCTTGCTTCACTGAGAAAAAATTGATATAAATATATTTCTTTATGAAACATGTTGTTGTAGAACAATTTGGTACTCCGGAAGTTTTGAAACTTGCTGAGATTCCTTCACCGACACCTCTGAGTGATGAAGTGCTTGTAAAGGTAACGTATGTGGGTATTGGAGCAATAGATGCAATTTTGCGACGTGGAGATTTAGGAGAAAATAATGTCCGTCCACCCTTTGTACCGGGGTTGGAAGTATCGGGAGAAGTTGTGGCCGTCGGAAAAGAAGTTACAAATATACAAAAAGGGCAACGAGTTGCTGGTCTCCTCTTTTTTGATCTTGGTGGCTATGCAGAAGTAGTACGAGTTAAAGCAGAAAGAATTGTTCTTTTACCTAATGAAGTAGATCTCAAGGATGGCGCTTCCTTGATCAATCCTACAACTGCTTTGCTAACTTTGCAAAAACTTGCACCACAAGCAAAAGAAAGTCTTATTGTCCATGCTCCTGCAGGGGGACTCGGAGGAGCTGTTGTCAGTGTAGCCAAACAATTTTATCCCCAAACAAAAATAATTGGTGTGATTAGAGATGCTGATAAAAAATCGTATGTTACTGATTTAGGAGCGGATCAAGTACTTATGGTTGAGGAATTTAATAAGAGTATTGCTGATGGTGAACGCTATGATATGATTTTTGATCCAGTTGGTGGAGATATTCGCCGAACAAGTATAGACTCTTTGAAACCGTTTGGGAGAATTGTTGTGGCAGGAAATGTTACTTCCGATGCGCCATCAAATATCTCATCTCGGACAGTATGGTTTAATCAACTCAGCGTCTATGGTTTCAATTTAGGATTGTTTAATTCTGTACGACCAGAGCTCGTTCATAAAGCAGCGCAAGAGATAGTTGCTTCTTTAAAGGAAGGAAAACTATCCTTACCTTCTTCCAAAATTTTTGCTTTTAATGAGGTGCAAAAAGCACATAAATATTTAGAGAGCGGTAAATTACGTGGAAGAATTTTACTACAAACACAATCTTGATACTACAAGCATTAATTCTTTTCTATTCGCCATTCAAAAGGTAAGATGCTATAATTAAAGAGAATGATACTTACTGGAATTGTTTTTCTTCTTATTCTTTCTGTCCTTGTACTGATCCACGAAGCAGGTCACTATTTTGTCGCTAAAAAATTTGGTATAAAAGTCGAAGAGTTTGGTTTTGGTCTTCCACCAAGAATTTGGGGCAAGAAGAAAGGTGAGACAATTTATTCACTCAATTGGCTTCCGATCGGTGGGTTTGTCAAGCTTTATGGAGAAGATGATGCAGGTGCTGGGCGAATTGAAGCACCAAAGACAACGCATCCTACAAAAGACATTGATCGAGCTTTTTTCTCCCGATCAATTGGTCAGCGTGCAGCAGTTATTGTAGCTGGTGTAGTCATGAATACACTTCTCGCGATTTTTATTTACTACATTTTTATGTTTGTCGGCAACTTCAGAACAGAGTTACCACTTCTTGGGCATCATACGTTTTTTCTCGTTAATCAGCAAGTCAAAACAGACATTTTAATTAGTGAGGTCTCAAAAAATTCTCCCGCAGCAAAAGCAGGCATTACGCCACTTTCCAAACTGATTTCTCTTAATGGCAAAAAAATAGTATCAATTGCTTCTTTTGTGCAATCAGTAAAAGATAATAAAGGTAAAAAAATTGTTTTAGAATGGCAAAATGAAACATCTCAACAGCATCATAAAGCAACACTTGTGCCGCGTGTAAGTCCTCCCAAAAATGAAGGTTCACTTGGTATCTCATTTTTCCCAGCAGAAACAGTTGTGCTTTCCTACGATACACCTGTCCAAAAAGTCTTTTCAGGTATTACTCATCCAGCAGATCTGATGGCATATAATTTTGATGTATTAAAAAGCCTTATCGATGTATCTCTTAAAGAAAAAACAGTTGCTCCAATTAGTGAAGGTGTCTCAGGGCCTGTTGGGATTTACTCATTGGTTGGGACAATTATTGATATTCCGAATGCGAAAGAGCGTTTTTTGCAACTTTTAAATTTGGCAGGTCTGTTATCAATTTCCTTAGCCTTTTTCAACGTACTTCCTATTCCTGGTCTTGATGGGGGAAGATTGTTTTTTATCATTATCGAGGCAGTATTTAGGAGAAAAGTAAGCCCAAGAATCGAAGGCTATGCGCATGCAGTTGGGATGGTACTTTTGATCGCGCTTATTATTTTGGTTACGTTTAAAGATATCGGACAATTTTTTTTGAAATAGTATAATGTCATGCTGCATTTTTCAGCATCTTTTATCAATAGATCTCTTACTGCGCTTGGGATGAAAAGATCAAAATGTTAAATCAAATTCAAAAAATCCTCAAAGAAAATAATATTCTTTCACATCGTAACACTGGCATAACCATTGCAACGGTTGAAAATATGCAAAAAGGGTTTCTGCTGGCAGAAAATATTTTTACAAGACTTGTTGATACTAAGACAGTTTTGTATTTATCAGGAGGAAGTACCCCAAAAGAGTTATATAAGCGATTCGCAACAGCTGAACAAATTACTCCCGGAGCAGTTGGGATGGTTGATGAGCGATATGGAGAAAAATTTCATGAGAAGAGTAATGAAACAATGATCCGTGAGACAGGCTTTTTTCGTTATCTGCAAATGCGCGACATTCCTTTTTATCCGATTTTACAAGGGAAAAAACGAGAAGCAACTGCCCAAGTCTATGATCAACAAGTCAGATCTCTTCACGCAACATTTCAAAAAAGTATCGCACTTCTTGGTATTGGGCTTGATGGACATACCGCAAGTCTTGCGCCAAATAGAACAGATTTTCAAAATCCAATGTTTTCAGATGCACAAAAACATTTGTTTGTTTCAGAATTTGCTGATCTCAATAGTTTTTATGGAGAGCGAGTTGGCATGACTTTTTTGGGGCTATCAATGCTTGATTTTTTTGTCGTGTTGGCGTTTGGTTCTGAAAAGCAAAATGTCATTACCTTGTTGTTCGAAAACGGACCGGAGGAGCAACTGCCAGCAAGATTTTTTAAACGGCCAGACATCGCTCCAAAGACAATTCTTATAACGGATCAAAAAATTTGAGTTGTTTTCCTCCTTGCAGTCAAGAAATGACATGTGTATTATTAGTCTACTATGCCGACCAAACAAGATGAATGGAAATCATTTATAAAAGCTATAGGCGAGATGATTGATGCTAGATTTAAGACGTTTGAGATTAATTTGAAATCTTATATTAAAGATGAAATCAAAGCCTCCGAAGCAAGAATCCGTAAGGATATGGCGACAAAGGATGATATAAAGAATATGGCCACGAAAGACGATATCAAGGATATGGCAACCAAGCAAGATCTACAAAAAATGGAGAAGCGATTGCGAAACGATTTAGCTAGTAAGGGAGATATCCAGTCTTTAGAAGCAAAATTAGATAAAAGATTAGCAGCTCAAGAAAAGAAGATCCTATTAGCAAAAATG
>DASQPC010000035.1:0-3398 GCA_035644155.1 Candidatus Methylomirabilota bacterium | reverse complement strand
AAATTTTTATCAGACAAGCCATAGACTCTTTTGTATTCTTCTGCTTGAGTTGGACTAAATCCAAAGTCAGATGCAATAGCACGTGTCAGAGCAATTCCTCCAAGGGGAATCGCATAATTAAAAACCATAATTCCATTTTGTATAATTGCCAAAGACGTACTTAATGCACCTATATGCAACAATAATGAGTTAGGAGAATTTTGCCTTTGTCCGACACTTCGTACAACTGAAATGATTTCTGTTTCAACAGTAACAAGAGAAAGACCAGCTAATTCTAAAATAGATTGATATCGTTTAATAAGTTGCATCGGAGCTGCTACCAAAAGTACTTGCATTTTCTCTTCAGTATTTGCTTCAAAAGGTTTTCGTATAATACTCCAATCTAACGTCATGGTATCTAATTGAGCAGGCACATATTGTTCTGCCTCCCAATAAATAGCATTTGCTAATTCTTTTTCTGATAGAACTGGCATATCAATAACTTTTGTAAATACTTGTGTCTCAGATAAGGCAATATTGACATTTTTGGTCGTAATTTTAGCATCTGCCACAATTTTCGCGAGAAAGCGTGCCATTTCTTGATGATCAAGGGGAGACTCTGATTGCAGACTAGCATTTGGCGTTGGAGCAAACCACGATGTGTTATATTCAAACATATCTTTTTCATGATTAAACCATACCATCTTAATCGTCGTCGTACCGATATCTAAACCGAATGCATTACTTTTCATACTATTTTGGTGAAAAAAGAATAAAAGGGAACAATTGAATTGGCAATTTTGGATTTTCTTTAAAACTGATTACCTTTCGTTGTGTGGTATCTGATGTACCAACTGCAGTAATAACAGTCCCTTGCGAGGGAAGAGTATTACAGTTGGCATTGAACCCATCACAACCGGCAACACCAATAAGTGTTGGTGCATAAAGAGGAACAACACGAATTAACAACCCTGAAGCAACAACAATTGTCTTTTTATACGCCAATGCTTTCCCTTCAATTGTTTTTCCTCCTGCTGGAATAACTTCGAAATTATTTGTATTTGATCGTAGGGCACAAGGATCAACAGGAAAATGTGTTAATTGCGGATTGGCTTTTGTTCCACTAATAAGAATTATTTCTAATGCAGCCATTGAATTTGTTGCCTCAGAGGTCGTACAGGTATCAGAAGCATTGCCCCAATAAATCGTCACATTACCACTCCATGGATTCGTATAGCCAGGATAGGTAGATAACCAAATATCTTCAGGATTGTCCTTGAGGATAGGTGTACCGTTATTAAGAAGAAATTCAATACCAGAAAGAGCAGAAAGAGATGTTTGATACGAAGTATTGTTGGTAAATGTACCGGAGTTAGCTATATTATTTTGCAATGCTTGCTCAACACCTGCTTCAGCAGCAGAAAACGCACGTTGAGAATTTTCTTCTTCCGCAGTAGTTCGTAGATTAGTAACAGTTCTTGTCGCAACGGATAAACCTACCGTTAACGCAACTGTCATAACTAAAATAATAATCAGTAAGACCTGTCCTCTTTGAGATTCTTTCATTCTCTTTTATCGTAACAACCAGCAACTAGAGTGTCAACTTTATGGATTATAGTTTCGTAACGTTACAGAGGTTTGAAAAGGAATTGATCCTGTGGTTTCAACAAAACTTGTCGTATTTTTGGCACCTAAAGTAAATTGTATTGTGATCGTTGGAGGATCATTTGTGGTTGCTTGCGAACAAGTAAAGGAACATCCTGAAACTGAAACCGCATTTGTATCAATCAATGATGCGCTATTTGAAGTAATGGAAGTGGAAGCACCAGCAGGACAACTAAAGATTGTTTGCTTCGCATCACTTATAGAGGTAATCGTAATACTTGCTTGTGTTACCGGCGTAGTACAAGCTGCGGGAGCATCAAGACTTTTTGCATATCGAATACTCTTAACCATTTGTGCAAGCGTCGCATCACCATTTTGCTTAAGAGAAATAAGAACATCGGACTTTTTGCCGGCTCGAAATGATACAAAAAGAACAGTAATAATAACTGTCGTAACACTCGCAAAAACAGCCATTGATACAAGAAGCTCAATAAGAGAAAATCCTTTTTGTTTACGAAAATGTATTTTCATGGCGCTGTAACTGGATTAACTGTTGAAAAGCAAGAAGAAATTTGACTCGTATGACAATAAGTACCTGATTGACATTTACTATCTGTCCATGACACGACAATTGCTACCTGAGCCAAATTAGCTCCGCAACTTCCATTTTGTTGTATCTGCACCGAACGAATAAAATTATCAACGTTTGCAACAGTACATGATGGTTTTGCAGATCCTAAGACAGTTTGTCCTTTCCCAAGACAATATAAACCATTATATGTACTAAAGCCAGTATAGCTGCTATTTCTTATTTTAAGAACTGTTTCCATGCCATCTTGTCCATATTTTGTTGCCAAATCTTGATTTTTGATATATTGGGCGTTACTCAAAGAGGATATAGCAAGTATCGTAACAGATGTTATGACAACTGCTGCTATTGAAAGTGCTAATAATACTTCAATTAATGTTTGTCCTTTCATACCTTAATTAACGGATATACTACCTGTCCCACCAACTGTGATAGTCTTTGCTTTTCCATAGCCATTTATCGTAACAGTACTTACTGATCTAACGACTCCAGTTGAAACAGCAAAAAGAATAGGAGTTGTTGCTCCCGCTGCAAACGTAACTTGTGAAGGTAGCGTACCAGTTGACAACGTATATACTGTCGTATCACAAACTACTTGCAATAAGTATGTTGAAGTCGCGGTTGAGATCGATACTTGATATCCTTGCAATACTTTTGTCCCACATTGTGATGGTTTGACTTGCGTCAGAGATCTTGATTTAGCGACATTTAATACAGAGACAATATTGGCAACCGACGTCTGAAATGTTTGCGATCTATTATAGGAATCAAATGCAGCCATACTCGAAAAGAGTAAAGCACTCATCACAGCAAAAACTACTAAAATCTCAATAAGCGTAAAACCTTTTTGCATTCTAAATATTATGGATTATTCAACGTGTATGACCAATTTGTCGTACCACCGCTGCAGTAAGTAGCATTGTTGCTAGTATCTTTTTGTATATCACTGACATTTTCCAAACAGGAAGTAAGCGTATAAGTAGTACCAACTGTCACAACATATCGATAGGTATATTGCCCTGTATTTTTAGGATCACAAGGAACTTTTTGAATATAGGTAGACGTACCAACTTTCCAAATCCCACCACAAGCAGGCAATGCAGCAGGATAGGCTGCGTTATCAGCTCGATAAAGTTCTAAGGCTGCTTGGATCTGTCTCAGGTCAGATTTACGTTGAGCATCTCGTGCTTTTTTGAGCTGTTGAACAGGATTAATAATAACGATG
>DASQPC010000034.1:0-2715 GCA_035644155.1 Candidatus Methylomirabilota bacterium | reverse complement strand
AGGAACAGAAGCACTCCATACGCGCCTTGCAATCCTGAGCCATATTGAAGGCCCAAACTTTACCATTGTCTATTGTGTCGGCGGTGATCTGAAAGAAGGAGATATTTTTCCGCTTGCAGAAACATATTGTGATATTACTGTGAAAAAAAATGATGTCGTTGCAATTGATAATATGCGAACTTCTGAATATAAAGCACATGCTTGTTACCGACGCTTTAAACTCGATTCATATATTGGTATTCCTGTGACAGTCAATGGAGAGCGTTATGGCACATTAACTTTTTCCGATCCTGATCCACATCATCCTGGATTTACAAAAAGTGATCAGGATTTCCTGCGTTTGATGGGGAAGTGGATTAGTGTGACAATGGAGCGAAGCGAGATTGATCGCATGAAATCTGAATTTATTTCTATTGCTTCTCATCAACTTCGCACACCTTTAACGGCAATGAAATGGTTCTCACAAATTCTTTTATTAGGAAAAGCAGGGGAGCTTGCGCCAAAACAAAAAGAATACATGCAGGATATCAATACCTCCAATGAACGAATGATTGATCTTGTAAACTCCTTGCTTGATATTTCACGTATTGAATCGGGAAGAATTATCGTAGAGCCTGTACCAACTGATTTGAAAAAATTAATACAAGATGTTCTCACTGATGTTAAAACAAAACTTGATGAAAAAAAACAAACTATTGCTATTGTGATCCCAAATGATCTTCCTCAAATAAATATTGATCCTAAACTAATCCGTCAAGTCTATATGAACTTTCTCACCAACGCCAATAAATATACACCAGACCAAGGCAAAATAACAGTTATTCTCGAAAAAAGAGAGAATGATATTCTCTCCAAAGTAACAGACACCGGCTATGGCATTCTCTCCAAAGATAAACAAAGAGTATTTCAAAAATTCTATCGTGGAGAAAATATTTTAAAAGTAACATCTGACGGAACAGGACTCGGATTATATTTAGTAAAAGCAATTATTGATGTTTCAAGAGGCACTGTTGGTTTTGAAAGTACTGAAGGCAAAGGAACAACCTTCTGGTTTACCCTACCTCTTAAAGGCTCAATTGCCAAAAAAGGCGAGGTCACATTGAGTAGTTAATAAAAAAGTGGTCGATATGATATTATACTAATAAAAACCATGCAGATTATTTCATCCGTTATCGTTAAAAAGCGGCAAGAAGATGTCTGGAAATTCTTAGCTGATCCCCGTAATTCCCCTCAATGGGATAGAAGTATTGCAAAGGTCCTTGCACCTGCCGGTTATCCAATAAAGATAGGTGATATCATCAATACAACGGCTCCATCCGGTATGAAGCAAGCCTTTCGCCTTACAAAATATACTTCTCCAAACGAGTTTGTCTTTGAGTTGATTAAGTCCACTCTGTTTAAAAAAGCTACTTTACGTTTTTTGATCGAAAAGGTATCAGAAGGTACACGAATCACTCATGATCTTGATCTTACATTTCGACCGTGGACGCTTTTTTTGTATCCTATTTTACTCTTGACCAATAAAAAAGCTTTGGCGACTGATTTAGAATATCTACGCCGCGTTCTTGATGAAGGCTACATTCTACCAGGAAACAACAAAATTCCCAAAGCAACATAAAATTTTCAATTTGATATAATATGTTATTATGCCTCCTCCTGATCGACCAACTTTTGGCTCTCAGCCTTCGTCCGGAGATCTTCCTGCTCGATATGCTACTGTTCATGATATGTACCAACAAGCGAGTAACGAAAGAAGCATGCGGATCTTTCCTGGAGATTTTATTAATTTTGGTTACTGGAGAAATCTTCGGAATGCACCTCTTACAGAAGAAACAAGAATACAATCACAACAAAACCTCTACAAATTGATGTTTGAAAAGCTCGGTATCACCCATAACACGCAAGATACTCTCTTAGAAGTTGCATGCGGAAAAGGAAAAGGGTTGGAATTACTATATGACACCTATACTCCAAGAGGGAAAATATATGGTGTCGATTTTGTTACTGAGCAAGTTCAGCGAACACAAGCTATTTTACAGAGTAAATCAGGAAATTTTGAGATTTACCAAAATGCTGCAGAAGATCTTCGGAATATAGGGAATAAAAGCGTTGATAGAGCGTTGTCTGTTGAAGCAATACAACATTTTGAATCTCCCGAAAGATTTGTTGATGAACTAAGCAGAGTCGTAAAACCAGGTGGACGAGTAGCCATTACCTCTTTTTTTACCGAAGATACCTCAGCAGAAAAAGAAAAAACATTAAAAGATCTTTTTCCGACAATGGCTAATGGGATAGATAAAACAATTGATATTAATGCTATGAAAAGGTGGTTGGAGGCAAGTGGATTTAGAGATCTTGAAATTACTTCAATCAAAGAAGATGTTCTTCCTTATTTTTCAAAATGGCTTAACCACAGTCTGCCTGACTATTCCTCAACTGCATGGGCTGATGCATCTGAGCAAGGATTGTTAGATTATTTTATTATTACTGCCCAAAAAATATAGTTTGCAATATTCTACTCTAACAGTATTCTCAAAAATAAAGTTCATATACTTTGCAAAAAAAAACGAAAGGGGCTTAGGTTCTAAAACGAAGTGCATCACTTCAGGTAAAATCGGTGAACTGAGAGGAGGTGATGAGCATGAGATATCGGCATTTAGACCTTGAAGAACGGGAGCGGCTGTATGCCTTGCGAGAGCAAGGCAAATCACTCCG
>DASQPC010000033.1:0-7792 GCA_035644155.1 Candidatus Methylomirabilota bacterium | reverse complement strand
CTTCACACTACGAAACAAAACTAGCACCACACGTTAAATAAGATTAATGAGTGGGTATCGGTGTTAGGTGAGGGAGTGCGGCACGTGAGCTTGTTTTGTGAAGAAGCGGTATTGTTGGTGAAAGGGTTGGTAAGGACTTTGGTGGGAACAAACCAAACTCAATAAGCTTTTGTGTCGTTAAGGTACTATCTGCAATAACTACAGGATTGGTATCGACTGTTTTATAACCGCTTGGAATAATAAGTTTAACAACATACGAACTGCGACTAGAAGAGGTTAGTGAAAAACGAAATCTGAAGTAACCATATGAGTCAGTTTTCATATTTGATATACCACCTTCTGTATCGTTATCTTTAATCTGTTTTATATTAATGACAACATTTGCAAAAGGTTTTTCTTCAGATTCTCGCTGTCCATCTTTATTGTCGTCATGATAGACATATCCTGAGATAAAACCAAGACCAGGAGAAAGAGTGTTAGAAGTTGATTCTGCTGCTTTGGTTTGGAAATTTTGTTTCTGTTGCAAGAGAAGAACAAGAAGAGGAATCAAAAGAAAAAGCACAAGCCCTGATAAGAGCCCGACAAGAGATATTTTTGAGAAGAAATTTTTCCGGACAGTTTTTTCCATAGGACCGTGTGTATACTTAAGTACACCAAAGTAGGGGAGGTTTGTCAAGAATTTATTTTGTCTTATTTGGGAAATAATCTGCGGAATCAACAATCCCTCTGGTCGTTTGTGCAACGATAATCTTATTGCCTTTGACATCAGCCCATGTTCTAAACCAGTCTTTGCTCAAAAGATCTTCTGCAACATGGCGAGATCGTGCCATATTTCTTGTCTCGAAAATAACAGTACCATTCTTAAAGAGAGAAGAAAACGGTTTTGACGGATTTCCTTGGCTTATGATGCTATTAGCCAGAGGGTATTGCAATTCGTCTGCTGCATTTAAAATACTTTGTTCATCAACATCAATTACTTCTCCAGCTTGTCTTGCAACAGTTATAGCAAATACTCGATTTGATGATTCTCCAGAAAGTGTCGGTAAACGACCTCGTGAAGGACGAACAACTGTCGTAATAAGCACAGTATCTGGGTTTTGTATAGTTTGTGTCAATTCAAAATCTGGATTTTTGCTTTTTAATTCGTCAAGATGTCGTTGGTGTCGTATCAAAAATGGATTAAATTCTTTTGGTATTTTTTCACGTGGTAACTGTGGTATCCCATTAGCATAAATTTCTTTCGGATCATATTGTCCATGGAGGATTTGTCTTAGAGAAATTTCTGAGTGATATTTTATACCGCCATCTTCAGTTGGTTGTACGGTACCAATTGTTGATAACTTGCCAGAAATATGATCCTGCGTGACAGCAAGAACAGATAAGTGAGACTGTTCAGCAATTTGAAGAGAAGAATACCATGCATCAATAATCGGGTCTTCATGAGCAACTTGTTCATGGACATATCGTAATGCACCTTCTGGCGGGGTGTCATGGGTAACATCACGCATTTTTGCTTTTTCATCTAGGCCACCACATCCAGGAGGTCTGACTCCTGGTTCTACACGTCTTCCATCATGATGAACCATGATGACAACATTTTTTGTGCCAAAATTAATGTCTAAAACATTTTCATATAATTCATCCGGTATTGCTGCGGCAATTGTTCGTATGCCGACTGCATGCTTGGGATTATAAATTATTCGTGCATCAGAGCAGCCAACAATTGCAGTTAATACACCATCTTGTTTCGCTTCGTTCCATTCTCTAGCAAATGCATGAGCTGCTGTTGAATTTCCATCTGCAATGAATGCTTCCGGGGTAATACGAGGTCTCTGTTGTTGTCTTATTTCAGCACCTTTTTTTATTTGCCCGTCAAATATTTCTTTACTCATAGTATGAAAAATGTAGTATATTACTCCTTAGTTAGGCTGTCAATAGTGTTAAGTCATCAAAATGTCAGATCTTTTGTTGCTTTTTGTCTAGATTGGTATTATACTATCTTTTTGTTATCAAAATGGACAGCATTTTACGACAATTTAACAGAAAACAAAAACAGATACCTCTTCCACCACTTGCAGAAGTAGAAGACTATATTAGAGCAAGCATGGTGCCTGTCCATCGTGGGACAAAATGCGTTGATGGCCGCTACTTGCCAAATCAAGCATCAGGAATGCTTGCCAGGCCAGGTGCGGATGGTGGATATGTCATGGTGCTTGAAGCAGTTAACCGCAAGAAAGGACTTGGTTTAACACCTGAACAATGTTTTAATGCAGTTTTTAAAGCAATTCAAAAATTACAGGGTACATTTTATCTGCATACAGATCAGCATGTTGACCCAAATGATTCAGCACAACATGGATTGATAGGATGTGGTCATCTTGCAAAGGCTGCCCGCCGAGGATTTTCTTGGGAATATGATATTAGGAGTAAAGATGTCAAAAAGATGGTCAATTACGCTCGAAATCTCAGTAAGATCTCATCTGGCGTTGAAATGATCAATTTGGAAGGAGAACATAGAGAAAAAGGTGTTTTTGTAGTGCATAGTGATCGTTATACAATTCTTGCAGACAATCCAAACCTTAAGCAAATGTATTTTATTTACGATGTTGATCGAGACCGAGCATTTATGAAGCAATTGGTTGAAGAAATGAATATAGAAGGAGTAGATTTGAAAGATATGAGCCGAGAGGCAGATTTACAGCTTGATGCAACGCTACAAAATTTGGCTGTTGGACTTCCTCTGTATGATGTGAAATTTAAAGGAAAAGAGCCGCAATTAACACTTGTTGAGAGAATTACTCATAAACCTTTCTTATCTCGTATGCATATGCCCCTTCATCCTCATTTTTCATTTTTTGGCCAAAAAAATTAGTGTAAAAGCACTGCTTCACTACTTGCGTTTGGTATTACTTGTGGAAAAAGAAGCTTGGTTTCAGTCAATTTTGTAGAGATATTCAAGCCATTTGTCCCACGGATCATTGTTTTTGGAAGGAAGGAGAGTGTTGTTTCATGTTGCCAAAAATTGTTAACAGGCGTAAAACGAAGTGTTGCTACGGTACCTGTCTTTTTATATATTGGCTGATTGTTTGCCTCAAGGGCATAGGATATTCTTCCTGTTGTTGTATCAATGTTACTGAGTAAAAGAGTAGGATGTGTAGCATACTCTCCAGGTTGTATTGCGACGTCGCCTAAGGCATTTGGATCATAGGCAATTTCTAGTTGGATAATGTGTGGAAGGTTTTTGGTTTCAGTTGAGGTAAGAATAATATGCACTGTATTTGGTTGTCCTGCGGAAAGCGTGAATTGGTTTGGAGAAAAAAGAAGTGTGGTGCTTGACTTAGTATTTTGTGTTTGGATTTTGGAATGAGCAAATAAAGGTCGTGGGAGTGTAATGGTATTGGTAAGAAGCGTTGCAGCCAAAGCGATGACAAGGAAAAGAAAAAGAATAAGAGCAAGAATAAATTTCTTAGACACAATATCGAAAGAGTACCATAGGTGGTATAAAAATCACAAGCCGCAGATTAATCACCGTTTTGAACAGTAATTTCTCGTAAGAAGAGATTGTAATCAATTTGATTAACATTGCCGTCGTCATTTAGATCTGTCAGCACTTGTTTATTTGCGTCACAAAATGTTGGAGGGAGAAGGTCGCTATAACATCCAAGAAGCATATTATAATCCAGAATACTAATCACATTATCACCAGTAGTCTCACCTGCAATAAGAGAAACAGTTGGCATATTCATTGTTGTTGCTGGGACAATATGAACAATTGCCGGTATACGTTTTTGTAGGTAACTGTCTGCTTTTATCTTGATTGTATAGTCTCCTGTTGTCAACGTTGTTCCCATAGGCACAACTCCGGTATAATCGCCATCATCAGGGTTGTAGGTAATAGTTCCTAGTTTATTAATAACAAGTTGATTGGTTGTGTTATATACAGAGACAGTAATGGTATGTGCCTGATGTTGCGGGTTCTTGTTACTAAGGCTGTTACTTGTGGGGTTGGCATTATCGCCACTATCACCGATACCATGGAGAAATACGGTAAAGGAAAATAATGTCGGGGAAGGAGTAAGAATTGGCGTTGGGGTAGGAGTATCTGTTGGTAGAGGAGTTGGCGTATGGGTGGGTATAAGGGTTGGCGTTGGAATTGCCGATATTGTGATGTATGCAGGCGTTGCTGTTGCAAGGACATTTTCAGATGCTTGATCTGTTGAAGCAACAGATAACGCTTGAGTTGAAGAGCCAAAAGAAACAATACTTGCTGTCGCATCAGTTGGATTGGCAGCAGTAAGCGTAAGTGTACCGACTTTTGTGGTTGTGCGGATGGCTTTTGTCGGATCTGAACCAACAGATATTGTGACAACAAAGTCACCACTATTACTGTTGTAGACAGGACCTTCAACAATTGTGGGAAAAGAGGTGCTACTTGGTACAAAAGGCGATGTCCCAACACCTTGAAATTTACCCGGATCAAAATGTAATTGCAACTTAAGTGTTGAAATAGCATTGGTTCCAGGATTAATCATAATATCAAGCGGAATTGTATCACCAACTTTTTTTGCAATCGGATTTGAAGGAGAAGAAACTGGTGAGAATGAAAGGACTGTTGCTGCTGTCGCTCGGCTTCGTAATTCTTGAGGCTTTTGTAAGAGAAACGCTGTTATAGGAAGACCTACTAATAAAACAACAAAAAAACCAGCTAACAGTATTTTTTTCATAAGAAATAGCTTCTCTCTCTACAGTAGGTTATAAAACATGCTGTGTCAAGATAGAGCTATTCTCCAGGCTGTGTTGAGAGCTCACGTAAGAGGAGATTGTAGTCAAATTGATTGACATTGCCGTCATCATTGATATCAGATGCATTTTTTTTGTTTGGATCAGTGCAATTTGGCGCAGCTGCAATATCGCTATAACAATCCAAAAGCAAACTGTAATCAAGAATACTTAGTTGGTTATCAAAGTTGATATCACCTGCAACAAGCGCAGTAACAGGAAGGGGATTGACCTGCCCAGACGTAAGGACTTGGATACCGGCAACTAATTTTCTCAGATACTGCTGTGTCCGGATTTTTACCGTATAATTGCCACTTGTGATAGCAGTTCCGACTGCAATAGTACCAGTAAAATTACCAGTACTTGTATTGTAGGTGATTGTGCCATTACCACTTGCGACAAGTTGATTACTTGCATTAAAGACCTGCACATCAGTTGCTTTTGTAGAATGGAGTGGATTTTTGTTACTCAAACTACTTTCAGTTGGATTGGCATTATCGCCACGGTTGCCAAGCCCATCGAGGAGAATGGTAAGTCCAAGTGAGGTTGCTTGAACACTTGTCGGTAGTGGAGTTGGTGTAGGTGTTTTGGTTGGGGTAATTGCTTGGGTATTACCAAAATTTTTGTCAGAGAATGAACTGCCATTTGTTACGGTCACGCTATACCCCTGCGAATTTGTTGGTGTTGTTTGCTGCCAGCCCGTTTGTGGTATTTGCTTTACTGTATAATTTCCATCACAAAGTCCAGTTATCGCAAAATTACCTGACGTATCTGTCATGAAAGTTTGAGGGGTAGGATTTGTTCCTGTATACAGCTGGATAGTCCAGCCAGGAAGAGTTTGTTCGGCAGTATCAAAAACGCCGTTGCCATTCGTGTCAGAAAAAGCTGTCCCTGTAAGAGAACCTTTACCAAGAATATTGGAGATTTGTGTATAAATTGTGTTAAGCTGGTCTGACGTTGGACTTGGATTGTAGGTTCCTCCGGTTGTTGTAGCAAGAGTACTCAGAAATGGACCATTGACGTCTGTACCAAGTCCAATGGTAAAAAACACTGTGCCACTTGCCGCATTGCCACTATTGACTGCGGTAAGCGTTGCTTGTTGTGCGCTTGTTGAACTTGTCGTACCACTGCCTCCCTCAATAAAATTCGCAATGCCATCTGTGAGCAAAACTGCGACTTTTTTAATACCTGTTCTTCCATTGGCTGCAATCTCTTGATTTGCTTTTGTGACACCACATTGCGTACAGGTGTTGTTTGCGGTTGTGATGGCATCAATTTGATTTTTCACAGACGAATAATTATTTGTTAAGCTGCTATTTAGTGTTGCAGTGCCAGCAAAAGAGACAAGACCAACATGATTATTGGTATTTTGAGAAAGGATATCGATAAAACTTTTTGCAGCAGCTTTAGCATTGGAAAGTTTGGTTCCAGAGGAGCCGACTTGACTATTCATACTTCCTGATTTATCCAAAATGAGCATAACATCGACCGGTGCATTTCCACAGACTGGTGGAGTCGGTGTAGGACCGGCAGCTTTCCCTCGTAATTCTTGCCGTTTTTGTAAATTAATAATTAAAAGTGGCAGGAGGACAAGTGTATAGAGAAGAAGAACAAATCCGAGCAAAAGCAGCTTCTTCTTGTTTTTGTAAGCGTCCATAGATTTCTAGTCACCATTTTGCACAGAAAGTTCCCGTAAGAAGAGGTTGTAATCAAATTGATTGATAATGTTATTATCATCAATATCAACATTTACTGCTGGATTATGAACCTGACAGATAGCTTGATGATATAAAGAAGTAGGATAGGTAAACGCAAGAGGGTTCAGTGCTCCATACCCACAATCTAGTAACGAACTATAATCTAAAATATTGAGAATATTATCTCCATTAACGTCTCCAGCAACAAGATACGTTTGGGGTGGCGTATTATCCTGGCCGTTTACGATGGTTTGGACACCTGGGATAAGTCTTCGAAGGTATCGATCTGTTCTGACGCGAACTGTGTAGTTGCCGTTTGTAAATGTCGTACCAAGCGAAACTATTCCATGGAATGTTTGCGTATTGGCATCATAATTGAGGGCGCCAGTTTTGGTTGTTACTAATTGGTCATTGGCATTATAGATATAAACCGTAAGATTTCTCTGTGGGTGTTGTGGATTTTTATTGCTCAGTGTATTACCTGAAGGATTGGGATTATCTCCTGCTGCGCCAATACCGTGAAGAAGAAGCGTAAATGAAAGCGTCGTGTCACCTGGAGGAATCGGTGTGGGCGTTGCTGTTGGGGTATCGGTAGGCGTAGGTGTCCCGGGAACACCTACAATTGTAATATTTGCAGGATTTACATTAGCAAGCACATTTTCAGATGCTTGATCATTTGATCCTGAAGAAAGTGCTTGGGTAACGTTGGTAAAAGAAAGTACTGTTGGTACGCCAGGATCTGTCGTGGCAATTGTTTTAAAATTAAGCGTCCCTACTTTTGTTGCAGTTCTAATAGCTTTTGTCGGATCTGATCCAACCGAAATTGATTCTGAGATTGTTCCGTTATTAACCACCGGTCCTTCGATTTTTGTTGGAAAGCTGGTTGTATTGATCGTAAAAGGATCGGTTGATGAAATTTGTAATTTGGTTGGATCATACCTTACTTGGAAGAGAATAAAGCTTACTGAATTACTCCCTGGATCTACTTTCATATCAACTGAAACAGTATCGCCAACTGTTTTTTGTATTGTATTATCGGTTGAGCCAACAGGCATGAGAGCAAGCGTCGTCGATCCGGATGCGTGAGTTCGGGTTTCTTGTCGTTTTTGGAGAAGAGAGAGCGTCAGTGGAATACTAATAGCCAAAACAACTACAAAAGAAAGTGAGATCAATAATGTATTTCGAGATGAGAACCTCATAGAAAAATGCCGTATTTCAACAGTTTATATTTATGGTATAGAAGAAAGACAAGGGTGTCAAGGTGCCTCTTCACGAAAAATAGTATCCTGTCTCATGATAAACGAAGGAGCATTTAA
>DASQPC010000032.1:0-13369 GCA_035644155.1 Candidatus Methylomirabilota bacterium | reverse complement strand
TGGGCTCATGGTTCTTCAACTGAGACATCAGACTTTGGTCCATCAAAAAACCCCTGGAATACCAATCATCTTCCTGGCGGCTCGTCAGGTGGAGCAGCAGCAAGCGTTGCAGCTCACGAAGCAATTGCAGCAATTGGATCTGAAACAGCAGGATCTATCAGGCAACCAGCAAGTTGGTGTGGTGTTGTCGGTATGAAGCCAACCTATGGACGTGTCAGTCGATATGGTGTTATCGCAATGGGTTCATCTCTTGATAGTCCTGGACCAATCACTCGCACAGTTGAAGATGCAGCAATTATTTTACAGACGCTTGCCGGACAAGATCCTCTTGATGCAACAACATCACCAAAGGCTGTCCCAAATTTTCTTACAAATTTGAAAAAAGATATTAAAGGTCTGAAAATCGGCATTTCTGATGATTATTTTGAAGGCGTTGATAACGAAGTCAAAGCAGAAGTCGAAAAAGCAACCAAACAACTTGAGAAGCTTGGTGCAACTATTAAAAAAGTCAAACTCTTCTCTCCAACATATGCAATCGCAGTCTACACAATTTTGCAGCGGGCTGAAGTATCATCAAACCTTGCTCGTTTTGATGGTATCAGGTACGGTAATGATCGATCGTATTTTGGTGAAGAGGCGAAACGAAGAATAATGCTTGGGACATACACGCTTTCGGCGGGATACTATGATCAATACTATAATAAAGCGATCAAAGTCCGAACTGTTATTGTTAACAACTTTAACGATGCGTTTAAGGACGTCGATGTGATTGTCGGGCCAACAAGTCCAACAACTGCTTTACCTATTGGCGCAAGTGAAGGACAAGCAATGTTTGGAGAACTTGCTGATATGTTGGTTGAGCCATCATCAATTGCAGGATTGTCAGGTATTAATGTTCCTGTCGGCTTTTCCAAAGTGGGTTTGCCGATTGGAATGCAGATTATTGGTCCACAGTTTGCTGAGGAGATCGTATTGCAAGTTGGATACAATTATGAACAAGCAAATCCATTGTTTATGAAAAAACCAAATTTATGAACAAATACACACCAATCATAGGACTTGAAGTTCATGTAGAACTCAAAACAAAATCAAAAATGTTTTGTGGCTGTTCTGCTGATTACTTTGGCAAAGAACCAAATAGCCATGTTTGCCCTGTCTGTCTTGGACTTCCTGGAGCATTACCTGTCCCGAATAAATTGGCAATTGAATGGTGTATTAAGATTGCGCTTGCTCTCAATTGCGAGATTAATGAATTTTCTAAATTTGATAGAAAAAATTATTTCTATCCAGATCTTGCCAAAGGCTATCAGATAAGTCAGTATGATCTCCCTTTTGGGCATGACGGCTTTGTTGAGTTACACAATGGCAAACGGGTTCGTATTCGTCGTGTTCATATGGAAGAAGATACCGGCAAACTTTCTCATCAAGAAATTGATGGCGAGAAGGTCAGTCTTATTGATTTTAATAGATCAAGTGTGCCACTTGTTGAAATTGTTACCGAACCAGATTTTCATGACGCAACTGATGTCAAAGAATATTTACAAAGATTACAACAAATCGTCCGTTATCTTGCTGTTTCAAATGCAGATATGGAAAAAGGAGACATGCGGCTTGAACCAAACATTTCTCTGACAACAAATGTCGAGCAGCTCCCAGATTATAAAGTCGAAGTCAAAAATATTAACTCTTTCCGATTTGTTGAACGAGCAATTTTATATGAGGTAAAACGTCAGGAAGAAATACTTGAGAAAAATGATAAACCAGCACAAGAAACTCGCGGATGGGACAGCGTCAAACAGAAAACTTTCTCACAGCGAAGCAAAGAAGATGCACAGGACTATCGTTATTTCCCAGAGCCAGATATCCCTCCTATCATAACGTCCAAAGAAACTATCGAAACATTAAAAAAAAGTTTGCCAGAATTGCCTGACGCAAAGGCAAAGCGTTTTGAAAAAGAGTATACACTTCCCTTCTATGATGCAGAAATTTTGACAAGAGAAAAGGCATTGGCGGATTACTTTGAAGAAGCAGTTTCCCTTTGTCATTCCGAGCAACTGAAAGGAGTCGAGGTATCTCAAAAAATCACTGCCAAACAAATTGCCAACATAATTATTAATAAAAAGATCGATACAACAACGAGTAAGCCGACAGATCTGGTCAAACAAATTCTTTCATCTTCCCAAACAGTTCAAGTCGATGACAAAGAATTGGGTAAGCTAATCAAGGAAGTTTTAGAGCAAAATACGCCGGCTGTCGCAGATTATAAAAACGGCAAAGAGACAGCGATTATGTTTCTGCTTGGTCAAGTGATGAGAAAACTTGGGAAAAAAGTCGATACACAAATAATAAAAAAACAATTAGAAGAAGCATTACAAAATTAATACTATGGCTGATTTCGTTCATCTTCACAACCACTCAGAGTATTCCTTGCTTGATGGATTACAAAAAACAAAAAATATGGTTGCCTATGCCAAAGAACTTGGCATGAAGGCGCTTGCATCACCGATCACGGCAATATGTATGGCACCATCAAGTTTTATAAAGCATGCATGGATGCTGGCATTAAGCCAATAATTGGCTGTGAGATTTATGTTGCTCCAAGGTCGCTGTATGACAAAGAAGCAGGTGTTGATAAAAATTATAATCATTTGATTTTGCTTGCTGAAAATGAAGCGGGTTACAAAAACTTGATGAAGATTGTTTCTGTGTCATACCTTGAAGGATATTACTACAAACCCCGCACAGATCTGGAACTTCTGAAAAAACACCATGAGGGACTTATTTGTCTTTCTGCTTGTGTCAATGGATACGTTGCCGAACCTTTAACACGAAATGAAGAAAAAGTGGCAGAAGACAGAGCACTTAAACTCAATTCGATTTTTGGGCAGGATAATTTTTATTTTGAAATTCAGAGACATATTGATGTCCCACCACAAGAAGGAGTTAATGAAAGACTTCTCAAACTTTCAAAAAAGTTGGGAATTCCAGTTGTCGCCACCAATGACAACCACTACACGCGGCCTGACGACGCAGAAGCACAAGAGGCACTTTTGTGTATTCAAACTCAAACAACGCTCCTTGATAAAGGCCGCAAGCTTTCAATGGTCTCCTCGCCTGACTTCTATATTAAATCAGCTGATGAAATGGCAAAAGCCTTTGCTGATATGCCGCAAGCTTTAGAAAATACTGTCAAAATTGCAGACAGATGCAACATCGAGATTACTCTTGGCAAATGGCATATGCCTGTTTTTGAGGTACCAAGCGATATGACTACAGATGAATACTTGACGCAGCGCGTTGAAGAGGGCATTCAAAAAAGATACAAAGAAATTACCCCAACAATCCGAGAACGCGTTGATTATGAACTTTCTGTCATTACGAAAAAGAAATATGAAACTTATTTTTTGGTGGTGTCTGATTTTGTGAACTGGGCAAAGGATCATGGCATTATGGTTGGTCCGGGTCGTGGATCTGCTGCAGGATCGGTTGTATCCTATGCACTCAATATTACTGATGTTGATCCATTCTTTTTCAATCTTCCGTTTGAACGATTTTTAAATCCACTTCGACCATCTGCTCCTGATATTGATTTGGATTTTGCAGATATCCGGCGTGATGAAGTTATTGCCTATGTGACGCAGAAATATGGCGAAGACAAAGTCGCGCAGATTATTACCTTTGGTACGATGGAGGCACGAGGATCAGTTCGTGATGTCGGACGGGTTATGGGCATGCCATATGCCGGACCGGATCGTATTTCTAAAATGATTCCTCCAGGTTGGCAGGGACATGCGATGACGATTGATAATGCACTTGAACAAAGTCCAGATCTCAAACGTGCATATAACAGCGAACTTGAAACTAAACAGCTTTTGGATCTTGCCAAAAAACTTGAAGGTGTTGCCAGACATGCATCAGTCCACGCAGCGGGCGTTGTGATCGCTGACAAACCGTTGACTGAATATGTGCCTCTCCAACGGGAAACCAATGGCGATAAAGTTGTCACCCAATATGATATGTATACTGTTGGTGAAGATGGCGTCGGTCTTTTGAAAATGGATTTCTTGGGTCTTCGCAATCTGACAATCATTGAAGAAACAATTAAATTTATTAAACAAAACCAGCAAAAAGATATTGATTTTACCAAGGTTGATTTAAGCGACAAAAAAACATACGACCTGCTTTCGCTTGGTGAGACAACCGGTATTTTCCAACTCGAATCTGCCGGGATGAGACGATATATTAAAGAGCTCAAGCCAACATCGATTTTTGATTTGCAAGCGATGGTTGCGTTATATCGTCCAGGCCCTATGGGAATTATTCCAGAATTTATTAAAAGAAAACATAACCCTTCCCTTATCACCTATCCTGATCCAAGACTTAAAGATATTTTGCAACAATCGTATGGAGTCATGGCCTATCAAGATGATGTTTTATTGACAGTTATTGAATTGGCAGGATATTCGTGGCTTGAGGTTGATAAGTTTCGAAAAGCCATGGGTAAAAAAATTCCAGCTGAAATGAAAAAGCAAAAAGAATTATTTGTCAAAGGTTGCGTTGCTAATGGACTAACTGAAAAACGAGCAGAAGAATTTTTTGAACTGATTGCGCCTTTTGCTGGATATGGATTCAACAAGGCACATGCTGCGTGTTATGCAACGATTGCCTTTCGTACAGCCTATCTTAAGGCAAATTTCCCCGTCGAATTTATGACTGCCCTTCTGACAGCCGAATCACGAGGTACGACTGGGCCAGTAAAAAATGAGAAAATCGCATTGGCTGTTGCTGAATGCAAAAGACTAAATGTTCCAGTCTTACCACCTGATATCAATAAATCGCAAAAAGATTTTGCCGTTGAAGAAAAAAATCAAATTCGGTTTGGTTTTTCAGCAATTAAAAATGTTGGTGAAGCTGTTATCGACAATGTCTTAAGTGCTAGAAAAAATAAACCTTTCACAAACTTTAGCGATTTTTGCTCCCGTGTCAATCTCTCAACAGTCAATAAAAAAGCTATTGAAAGTTTGATCAAATCAGGCGCAATGGATAAATTTGGTAATCGAGCAAGTTTACTTATCGCTTTGCCTGAAATAGTCAGCAAAATAAATCAAATTAAAAAACAAAATGCTGAAGGTCAAGGTTCATTATTTGGAGATGAGACAAATGAGACACGAGAAACAGATATCAATTTTTCAACCGCAGATATTGAGGATTTTACGCATGAAGAAAAATTGGGATTTGAAAAAGAATTCTTAGGACTTTATCTCACCTCACATCCTCATCTTGATACACTAAGTATCATCAAACAGAGAATAACGCATGAATTGGAAGGGCTTGAAGAAGAACAAGAAGGAACACGAATCACGATTGGTGGTATTGTTGAAAATGCCAAACGAATTTTTACGAAAAAATCAAATAGCGAAATGGCATTTGTGGCGCTAGGAAATGAACGAGGAGCAATCGTTGAATGTGTTGTCTTCCCAAAAGTCTTTACGCAATATAAAGATCTTTTAATTAAAGATACTGTGGTTCTCATTGATGGCCGCCTCGACAGCCGAGATGACAAACAAACAATTATTGTTGATAGAATATCTCTCCCAATTACTAATCAAAATCCCCTGAATGCTTCTTGACTTAAACTTAAATTCAAATTAAAATAGAGATGCCTGGTTTCCAGGTCTTTTTTAGTTTATGATAACGCTTTCATCTGAATCATTATTTCACCTTGGACCAGTTAACATCACCAATACACTTGTTGATACACTTCTTGTCGATGGCATGATCATAGCACTTGCTTTGTATGTAAAAAATCATGTTTCAGTTGTTCCAACATTTTTTCAAGGAATCATTGAATTAGCAATTGATGGCTTTTATAACCTTACTCAATCAGTCGCCGGAGAACGAACAAAAAAAATCTTTCCTTATGTTATGAGTTTTTTCCTTTTTATTCTTTTTTCCAACTGGAGTGGGCTTCTTCCAATCATTACAGCCTTTGGTATTCATCGAGGAGATGAATTTATCCCACTGATTCGAAGCGCATCAACCGATCTTAATACCACACTGGCACTTGCTCTTGTATCACTCGTAGCAACGCACACAATGAGTATCAACACGCTTGGTATCAAATCATACCTTAATCGGTTTTTTTCCTTAAATCCTTTAGCGCTTTACACTGGCATTTTGGAATTAATCTCGGAATTTACAAAGATCATCTCGTTTTCTTTCCGTCTTTTTGGTAATATATTTGTGGGAGAAGTCATGCTCGCGTCTCTATCAGCAATTTTTGCATTTCTCCTTCCTATACCAATTATTCTGTACGAATTGTTTGTAGGAGTTATTCAAGCAACAATCTTTGCACTATTGACAATGGCATTTATGGGAATTTTTACAACTTCTCATAATGCTGATTCGCACTAAGGAGGTGATTATGGTATGACAATTACAATTACAGGAGGAATTATTGCAGCACTCGGAGGTCTTGGACCTGGTATCGGTGTTGGACTTATTGGAGCAAAAGCTATGGAAGCAATTGGAAGAAATCCTGAAGCATCAGGAAGAATCATTCCTATCATGATCGTTGCTATGGGTTTTGCAGAAGCTATTGCTATTTACTCATTGGTATTCGCGTTCTTGAAATAGAACGATCTTGAAAACTTCTTTGTCATTCCTGACTTGATCGGGAATCTATAAAGATAGAACGTGTATCTCCGCTTTTGCGGGGATGACAAGGAAAGGAAATATTTATGGAAATCTTTAAAACATTTGGTCTTGATCCAATTCTAATAATTGCGCAAATTGTTAACTTTTTGGTCATCTTATACATTTTAAAACGGTTTTTATACAAACCAATCTTTGATGTGTTTCAAAAACGTGAAGCACTTGTCAAAGAGAGTATTGAAAAAGCCGAAGAGAGTAGAAAAGCATTAGAAAAAGCACAAAAACAAGAGAAAGAGTTGATTAAAAAAGCGCAAGGCACAGCAAACCAAATTATTCAAGATGCCAAAGAACAATCATTTACTATGATAAAAACAGCTGAAGAATCAACCAAAAAACAAACACAGCAAATGATTCAAGAAGCCCGGACTCAAATAGCGCAAGATACCAAATTAGCAGAACAGCAATTAAATAAACATGTCAGTGAGTTTTCAGTTGCATTATTAAAACAATCGCTTAAGAATGTCTTTAGTGATAAAGAACAAACAGAAATAGTTGCAAAAGCAGTTAAGACATTAGAGAAACAAGCAAATTAATATGATAAAAAAGAAAGTACAAAAATTGGTGGATAAAAGTTATATAGGCACTCATTTAGATCAAAAAACTGTTGCGATGATTGCCGATCACATGAATAGACAATCACTCAAGCAATATATTAGTTTACTCAAACAGGAAGAAAAGAAAAAGCAAGTTATTATTACATCACCAAAATCCTTACACGATGCGGATAGAAAAAAATTACAAAGTAACTTTCCTAACAAACAAATTATTTATATTTTAGATCCAGAAATGATAAGTGGTATCAAAATCGTTGATAGTGAGATGGAATATGAAATGAGTCTCAAACAAACATTTGATGATATAATAGATCATCTAAGTAATTATGATTGATAATAAAACAATAATTGAAAATTTAGAAAAGCGTTTAAGTACGTTCACTACGGATCCTAAAACACAAAATGTGGGCCAGGTTGAAAAAAATACTGATGGTGTTATTAGCGCGTCAGGCCTTACAAAAGCCTTCATGGGTGAAATCATTGATTTCCAAGACGGCAGTACTGGTTTTATTTTAAACCTTGATGAAGATAGCGCATCAATCATTCTTCTCAGTGGTGGAAAAAATGTCAAAGAAGGAGATGTCGTCAAAACAACCGGCAAACGCTTAAGTATTCTTGTCTCAGAAGAGATGTTGGGCCGAGTTATCAATCCACAAGGAGCACCTCTTGATGGCAAATCACGCATCAGCAAAGGCAAAGAAATGCCACTTGAAAAAATTGCAGCCGGTGTTATCGAGCGGGAACCAGTTGATACTCCAATGAAAACAGGAATTAAAGCAATTGATGCGATGTTTCCCATTGGTCGCGGACAAAGAGAACTCATCATTGGTGACCGAGGACTTGGCAAAACGGCAATCGCAGTTGATACTATCATTAACCAAAAACAACAACAAAAAGGTAAAAACCCGGTTATTTGTATTTATGTTGCGATTGGTCAAAAACAAAGCTCAATTGCTCAAGTTGTTGACAAACTCAAACAAGAAGAGGCGTTTAGCAATACTATTGTTGTTGTTTCAGGAGCATCTGATCCAGCATCTCTGCAATACCTCGCCCCATACGCGGGCACAGCAATTGCTGAATATTTCTTAGAAAAGGGCGAAGATGTGCTTATCGTTTATGATGACTTAACAAAACATGCATGGGCTTATCGACAACTATCATTAGTCCTTCGCCGCCCAGCAGGTCGTGAAGCATATCCTGGAGATATTTTTTACCTTCACAGCCGTTTACTTGAACGAGCAGTTCGGCTTAACAAAAAAAATGGAAGCGGATCAATTACAGCACTGCCTATTATCGAAACACAAGCAGGGGATATTTCTGGATACATTCCGACCAACGTCATTTCAATTACCGATGGCCAAATCTTTTTACAAGGTGATCTCTTTAACGCGGGTATCCGCCCAGCTATCAATACAGGTACATCAGTCTCTCGTGTCGGTGGAGCAGCCCAAACAGGTGCTATGAAATCAGTTTCAGGCAAAATGCGTCTCGAATTGGCACAATTTAGAGAATTAGCAGCATTTGCGCAATTTGGAAGTGAATTGGATGCAGATACACAATCCCAACTTGATCGAGGACAACGCACCAATGAAATACTAAAACAATTGCAGTATCAACCTCTTTCTGAAGATTTAGAGGTGCTCAGTATCGCAGCAGTTACCAATGGTATGCTCGATGATATTCCCGTTAATGAAGTTGGCCGTTTTGAAAAACAATTCCATACCTATGTCCAAAAACACGACAAACAATTACTTGAAACACTCGGAAGTGGCGCAAAACTTACCGAAGATGTCTTAAAACAAATCAAAAAAGTAGCAGACGCGTTTAAAAAAACATTTGTTTTCGAAAAATAATATGGCAAGTACAATGCAATTACAACGAAGAATAAAAACAGCACAAAATGTGTCTAAGACAACACGTGCTATGCAGATGATCGCAGCATCAAAATTAAAACGCGCGCAAGATGCAACGCTTTCATCACGTCCATATGTTGAAAAGCTTTCAATCGTCACAAGAAGCCTCACAACTCGACTTGATAAACAATCCATGCCAGACTACATGAAAGCAACGCAAGCAACTGGAAAAACACTTTTGATTGTTATTGCGCCAGACAAAGGCCTCTGTGGCGGACTTGTCACCAATCTTATCAAAGATGTCTTAAAACGAGATACCCAAAATGATATTTTCTTAACTATCGGTAAAAAAATAGAAAATACTGTTGTTCATGTCGGGCGTGATCTTATCGCATCTTTCCCTTTTGGCAATACACTTCCTTCATTTGACGTTGTTTATCCAATAACCAAAATTATTGATCAATATTTCCTTGGAGGTAAAGTCGACAAAGTAGAAATACTTTCAACCCATTTTGCAAGTGTTTTTCTACAAAAAACACAGCTTACTCCCCTTCTACCAATTCTTCCAAATGAAGAGACACAAACAACAACAACGTTTCTTAATCGTTTCCAACTTTTTGAACCGGATTTAGAGACAATTTTACCTGATCTCTTAAATCGTTATATTGAAATGGTCGTTTATCAAGAGATTTTGGAAAGTTATTTATCCGAACAGTCCGCACGAATGCTTTCCATGCAAAATGCGACCAATAATGCAAAAGATATTATCGAAGATCTGAAATTAGAGTATAATAAGTCACGTCAAGCAAAGATAACCAGTGAACTCTTAGATATAACAGGTGGTCTGGTATCCTAAAACAAAACATATGGCAGAAAAAACAAACACTAAAACAGAAAATACAGAAGGAATCGTTATCAGAGTCGCAGGACCGGTTGTTGACGTGTACTTCGAAGGTGAAGTACCAACAATTTATGAAGCACTCACTCTGACGTTACCAACAAAAGAAGAACTAACACTGGAAGTCCAGTTTGAAATCGGTGGTCATGAAGTCAAAGCACTTGCGTTCGGCTCAACAGATGGACTTGCACGTGGCACGGCAGTTAAACGAACTTTTTCGCCAATTAAAGTTCCTGTTGGTGAAAAAACACTCGGTCGAATCTTTAATGTGCTTGGGGAAACGATTGACGGGGATACATTTGACAAAAAAGGCATACAAACCGAAGTTATCCACAAATCCGCCCCTGCATTTGCTGAACAAGAAACCCGTCCACAAATTCTTGAAACAGGTATCAAAGTTATCGACCTTATCGTTCCCTTTACCAAAGGAGGAAAAGTCGGTATTTTCGGAGGCGCTGGAGTTGGTAAAACAGTTATCAACCAGGAACTCATCCGCAATATCGCCATCGAACACAGCGGTCACTCAGTCTTTGCAGGCGTTGGAGAACGTACCCGAGAAGGAACAGACCTTTGGCTTGAAATGAAAGGCTCTGGAGTTTTGGAAAAAACAGCAATGGTCTATGGTCAGATGAATGAACCGCCAGCAAATCGTCTGCGTGTTGCCTTAACTGCTCTGACAATGGCTGAATACTTCAGAGATGAAAAGAATGAAGATGTGCTGTTATTTATCGACAATATCTTCCGTTTTGCGCAAGCAGGATCTGAAGTTTCAGCGCTTCTTGGCCGTATGCCATCAGCTGTTGGTTACCAACCAACATTAGCAAACGAAATCGGACAGCTTCAAGAAAGAATCACTTCTACCAAAAAAGGATCAATTACCTCAGTTCAGGCAGTTTATGTCCCTGCCGATGATTATACTGATCCTGCTCCTGCCACAACTTTTGCTCATATGGATGGTTCTATTTCACTTGAACGATCTATCGCAGAGCAAGGTCTTTATCCAGCAGTTGATCCGCTTGCTTCAACATCTCGTATCCTGGATCCAAATATCGTGGGGCAAGACCATTACGACGTTGCCCGAGAAGTTCAAAAAGTCTTACAACGTCACAAAGACTTGCAAGATATTATCGCGATTCTTGGTATTGATGAACTTTCAGATGATGATAAATTGATTGTTTCACGAGCCCGAAAAATCCAAAGATTCCTCAGTCAACCCATGCATGTTGCTGAAGTCTTTACTGGTCAACCAGGTAAATACGTTAAAATTGAAGATACAGTGAAAGGTTTTAGAGAGATTTTAGATGGCAAGCACGATAATCTCCCCGAACAAGCCTTCTATATGGTAGGTTCCATTGAGGAAGCAATTGAAAAAGGAAAGAAAAAATAATTATAATATCTACTTATGCAACTTGAAATCGTAACTCCAGAAAAAGTTATTTATAAAGGCGACGTTGACGAAATTATTGTGAATACCGCCGATGGTGAAATTGCCATTCTCCCTCATCATGTAAATCTTTTTACCAAAATTCTTCCCGGAGAACTCATCCTAAAAATAGGTGGTAAGCAACAATCTCTTGCTATAACCGGAGGATTTCTTGAAGTAAGTAATAATACCGTGAGCCTACTTGCAGATTATGCGATACGAGCTGAAGACATTGAAGTTGAAAAAGCTTTGGCAGCACAAAAAAGAGCTGAAGAAATCTTAAAGAGAAAAGAAGAAGGATTAACTCAAAGAGACTTTGCAGCAGCACAAGGTGATTTGCGAAGAGCGATTCTTGAATTACATGTCGCAAGAAGACGTCACCACACAAATATTCCCACGCAATAAACTCAATAATATCCCATACTACAGTTGCTATCTTTTAAAAAATTCTTTACAATACCACTATCCATTAATGCCTACGTAGCTCAATGGCAGAGCAGCGGTATCGTAAACCGCAGGTTATCAGTTCAACTCTGATCGTAGGCTCATATGAAACATTCACATCTCAAAAAACATTTACAACAACAAATCATCCGTAATATTTTACTAAGCGTTGGCGGCATTATTATTCTTATTTTTCTCCTTGCAACTGTCGGAACCCAACTACTGATTAATTTTTCATTGTTTCTTGATAAATTCAAAAGTCCCTCTCAGACAACAATTGTTAAGGATAATGCAACATATGTCGAACCACCTACCCTCAACGCAATAAATTCAGCAACCAATAGCGCCAAAACAACAATTAATGGTTATGGCGTATCCAAACAAAAAATAAATCTCTATGTGAATGGGAAATTGGTCGATAAAACGACTGTAACAAGCAATAAAATTTTTACCTTTTCTAACGTAACACTTGCTAAAGGAAGCAATGAAATAAAAGCTAAAGCAATTACAGAAGATAATCATGAAAGTGATTACTCTACCTCAATGACGATTACCTATATTGATAAACCACCTTCTCTTGACATCCTATCTCCACAAGATGGACAAACATTTTCTAAAGGTGATAGTCCGACAACCATTTCTGGCAAAACAGATGCTGGAGATAAAGTGACGATAAATGACTTCTGGGCAATTGTCCAAGATGATGGAAACTTTTCTTATACTCTTGCGCTTCATGATGGTGACAATGATATTAAAATAATTGCCACAGATGAAGCGGGCAACAAAACGACAAAAGAGATCAAGGTAAAAGTTAATTAGTATCTTCACAAAGACCCAAAAGTATCCACATCCATAACATCAAAAATGAATAAAAAAGGCTATTGATAAAAAGCGCATGAACGAATAAACCAACACTTGATGAAATAACAACTACTCCCATTATATTTTTTTTGTTTTTATAAATATGATAAGCATTTTTAAAAAGTAATATCCATAAAATAAGAGAGATACTTAAACCTACAATCCCTGTTGTCGCCAGAATAAAAAACAAACTATTATCAACACCTGCATCTGCATGTGATGGCGCATTTGCCCAACCTTCCTGAATGCCATAATGCGCTTTTGCATAACGATAACTATCAAAGCCTACTCCAAAAAGCGGTTCTTTTTGGATAATCTGTAATGCTGATGAATAATTTGAAAGTCTTGCTTGCGATGATGCAATTCTTAATAAATTCATATTCTCATCATTAAATTTAGGAGACGCGATAAGAGCAAATATCAATATTGCACCAAGAATAATAAAAACAAATTTTTTCTTATTAATAAGAATAAAAAATGTTGCTGAACCGGTAAGAAGCATTAAAAGTGAAGCTCTTGAAAATGTTAAAAATATTCCAATCAACGTGATAATAAGTAATAAACTTACAGTAATAACACGTTTCTTTTGCTTTTTTTTAACAAAGATTACTAATTGTCCCAA
>DASQPC010000031.1:0-7051 GCA_035644155.1 Candidatus Methylomirabilota bacterium | reverse complement strand
AAGAGATCTGCGTTCAATAGGCATAAAGATGCATTATAGCAAAGGAGAGAAGATTTCTCAAAAAATGATTGACTTTTTAGAGTTTTCAGGCTACAGTTGATCCAATTATGTTAGAAGCAGTTATTGCTGTTATTTTTGATTTTGACGAGACACTGGGGCCCGATACTATTTCTTTTCTCTTAACCAGCAATAATCTTAATCCCAAGACATTTTGGCAAGAAGTCGACCAAATGGTTGCAGAGCATTGGGATCCGCCCTTAGCCTATATGCATCTTTTGTGGCAATACAGTAATGAAGGGAAAATTGATCTTTCACAAAAGGCACTACAAAAGCTTGGCAAAAAGTTGCCACTTTTCCCAGGACTGCCAAAAGCATTTGCAGAACTTCGGGAGTATGTCTCAAAGGAATCAAGTTTGCAAGAAGCACGGGTGCGTTTGGAATTCTATATTGTCAGTGGTGGTATTGAAGAAATGATTCATGGCAATAGTATAGCCAAACATGTCGATGGTATTTTTGGCTGCAACTTTGCTTATGATAAAAAAACAAAAGGACCTCTTGGGATTCAATCCTCAATCTCATTTACTGAAAAAACGCGATTTATTTACGGGATTAACAAAGGCGTTGGTGTCTCAGAACTTCGAGAAAATCCTTACAAAATTAATGATGCAGTATCTCTTGATGAGCGTCGTATTCCTTTTTCTCAAATGATTTATATTGGAGATGGTCCAAGTGATATTCCCTGTCTTTCAGCAGTGACCAAAGGGGGAGGGATGGGGATTGGTGTCTCTTCTCCAATGAAAACTTTTAAAAAAGGCTATGAGTTGGCACGAGGGAAGAGGATTACGGTTGGGCCTTATACGGCAAATTACAAGAAAGGATCAGACATGCGAAAGGTTTTGGAAGAAACCATTTTGGGGATGGGGCTTGAGATAGCGATAAATAAGAAGAAACATGTGATTGGTGCTCCGAGAATGGGATAGAATAATTTCCTGTGATAGAATAAACACAATGCAAAAACTTCTTCTTATTGATGGTAATGCTATGATCCATCGGGCGTATCATGCTTTACCTCCTTTGACTAATCTTCAAGGTCAGCCTGTGCAGGCGGTGTATGGATTTTTTTCAATGCTTCTCAATGTTCTTCAGGATCAGAAACCAACGCATCTAGTTGTTTGTTTTGATCGAGGCAAGCCAACGATCAGACAGACGATGTTTGCTGGGTATCATGCGCATAGGCCGAAGCTGTCTGATGATTTTGTGCCACAGATTGTGTTGATTCATGAGCTTTTGGAAAAGATGAAGGTGGCGATTTTTGAGTTGGATGGGTATGAGGGTGATGATTTGATTGGGACGATTGCATCAAGAGCTATTTTTTCCGACGTGGGTCCTGCCTCGTTTCACCCTCACCCAACAGCTTCACTCACTTCGTTTACTCCAGGCGCTCGGCGGGGAGCCCCCACGCGAGTCACCCACTCCTTAGCGGAGGATAGAGAAGTGATTATTTTAACTGGGGATCGGGATATGTTGCAACTTGTGAATCCGCAGGTGAAAGTCCTGATGCCTTTGGTTGGGATTAGTAAGACTGTTCTTTTTGATGAAAAAGCTGTTGAGGAGAAGTATGGTGTGCATCCTCGGCAGTTTATTGATTACAAGGCACTTATTGGTGATCCTTCTGATGGGTATTCAGGAGTCACGGGAATTGGTCCAAAGACGGCTGCAAGTTTGTTGCAAAAGTATGAGACTTTTGAAAATCTCTATCATCATGTCGGCGAGTTGCAAGAAAAAGTTGGTTTAAAGCTTGCAACCGATGCGGAGCAGGCAGCTCTTGCAAAAAAATTGGCAACTATTATAACTGATGTGCCGATACAATTTGCTATTAACAACTGTGCGTGTTCAGATTTCGATACCAAGAGTTTACTAGAAGGATTTAAAAGGCAAGGGTTCAAAAGTCTTACAGTGCGATTTGAATCTGTCTTTGGTTCTGAGCAAAATGATGAGCAGTTGGGATTATTATGATGAGGATTTTGCTGCCAGATGGTAAGGTATAATAGTGGTATGAAAGTAGCATTAGTGCATGATTACATCAAAGAATACGGGGGAGCAGAGCGGGTGCTTGAGGCTCTTTGTGAGATCTACCCTGATGCGCCGATTTATACTGCGTTCTATCGTAAAGACTCAAATGCCTGGCAGCATTTCAAACACAAAAAGATTATTGCGTCCTGGGCACAAAACATTCCCTTTTTTGCAACAAAACTTCATAGCCCACTTCGTTTTCTGGCACCGTGGATTTGGGGAAGTTTTGATCTTTCAGAATATGATGTGGTGATCACATCAGCGTCTTGGTATATTACTAAAGGCGTTTTCCACAGAACAGAGACTGAAGGACCAATAGAAATCTGTTATTGTCATACACCGCCACGATGGTTGTATGGTTATCCTACTTCAATTGAGTGGCAACGATTTTGGCCGATCAAATTGTATGGAATGCTTATTGGTCATTTTATGCGGTTGTATGACTTTACGGCAGCACAAAGGGTTGATTATTTCATTGCCAATTCAAAAGAGGTTGCAACGCGAATTAAAAAGTTTTACCGACGTGACGCAACAGTTATTTATCCACCGGTGAGTTTGCCTTCAGAGGTAAGAAGTAAGAAGCAAGAAGCAAGGGATTATTATTTTATTGTTAGTAGAATTGTTGGAGGGAAGGGGTTGGATTTGGCAGTTGCAGCAGCAGAAAAAATGGGTTTTAAGCTCAAAATTGCTGGAGCGCCAGCGGGTTATTATACGGAACATAAAAAACTCGCTGATATGGCGCCAGACAATGTCGAATTCTTAGGTCACGTGAGTGATGAAGAGCTTGTCATATTATATAGTGGGGCAAAAGCTTTTTTTGCTTTGGCAAGTGATGAGGATTTTGGTATTACGCCGGTTGAATCGATGCTTTGCGGGACACCGGTGATTGCATATTATGGTGGAGGATACAAGGAGACAGTCATCGATGGGAAGACAGGAGTTTTTTTTCATCAGCTCACAAGTGAAAGTCTGGTTGAGGCGATTAAGAAATTTGAGAAGTTGAAAATTAGTGCAGAAGTCTGTCGGAAGCAAGCTGAGAAATTTTCCAAGGAACGATTTGAGAAGGAGATAAAAGCATTTGTTAATAGTAAAAAAATTGGTATGCTATAATACTGCCTATGCCTACAATTGAACATGTACAAGGAAGACCTGTAGAAAAACAGATTCGTGATGAATTGATTAATGCTGAGACAGTTGGGGCAAGAGTTGATGAGCTGATAGCAAGAAATCCAGAAGGTGTTCGTCACAGCAAGAGTGATCAGGGCGTGACCGTTGATGGGAAAGAATATGCTTATCAAGAAGAGATAGTCACAGTCAATGGCCTTCCTGTGGCGAAGCGTCGACAGTATGAACCCGTTGGAATGTTTACCTCGAAAGATAAACGGATAATAGCAACAGTTACTTTATTTGGTTTATTTAAAGGAAGAAATCTTACGTTTGAAGTAACTCAATTTGCAGATGGACAACAAACATTTGATCAAACAAATATACTCCATCACGGAGCGCAGCCACAAACTTTTAATGGTCGTATTACCTGGGATGCAGGGCTTAAAGAAGGTCTTCGAAATACACTTGGCTTGGTGAAACCTACTTCTCAAAAATAAGTTATAATCTCCTCATGCCGGAACTTCCAGAAGTTGAAACAATTCGTTTAGGTTTGCAAAAATATTTTGTTGGCCATACGATTAAACAGGTTGAGCTTCGTTTGCCCAAACAATTTCATGGTGATCCAAATGTTGTGATTGGTGGGAAGGTGGAGAAGGTAAGACGGTTTGGTAAAGGGCTTGTTATCGATTTAGATAATGGATATAGTCTTGCGATTCATGTGAAGATGACGGGACAGTTAATTTTTAGTAAGTTACCCGTAGTTATTGGGAAACATACGCATATTATTTTTTATTTGGATAATAACGAAGCGCTTCTTTATAATGACATGCGGCAGTTTGGGTGGATTCATGTAGTTAAAGCTGCAGCTGTGCCTGAGATGCCTTTTTTCAAAAGTCTTGGGAAAGAGCCATTAAAAGATCTGACTTACAAGATATTTGTTGGGCTTCTCAAAACTTCTAAAAAGCAAATTAAAGTTTTTCTTATGGATCAAACAAAAATTGCAGGTATTGGCAATATCTATGCAAATGACGCATTGTATAGAGCACGGATTGATCCGAGAAGATCTGCTTCGAGTTTGTCACAGCAAGAAGGAGAGCGTTTATTCTCTGCAATTGAAGCAGTACTCAAAAAGGGAATTGCGGCAGGTGGCGCTTCAGAGTGGCATTATGTTGATGTTTTAGGGGGAAAAGGAAAGTATCAGAATTTTTTTCTTGTCTATCAAAAGGATGGTAAGCCGTGCCAACGGTGTGGGACAATCATTGAAAAAATTATCTTAGGAGGGCGAGGAACGTTTTTCTGTCCAAATTGTCAAAGCTGAGTACTGTATCATTCTAGATCACCTATTGTGTTTTAAAAAGAAGTATGCTACTATTTGTTTTTAGCACCTAGTGCTTGCTTTCTCCAACAAGATGCTTTAGACTAATGTCTAGGGTTAATAGAGAAGAAGCGATGAGTGCTATTTTTATGGGCAATAGTAATGGTCATGAACGAGTGATTATTTCCGTAGGGGGATCTCTTATTGTTCCCAATGGAGGCATTGCTACTCAGTTTCTTATGAATCTGAATGATTTTATCCGAAACCAACTGGCGCGCAATTCCAAACGCCAGTTTTTTTTGGTTATTGGAGGAGGAGCGACAGCCAGACATTATCGGGACGCAGGACGTGAAGTGGTCGGCCATGAACTAACTAATGAAGATCTTGATTGGCTTGGAATTCACGCCACTCGTTTGAATGCCCACTTGCTAAGAACAATTTTTCAGGATATTGCTCATCCACATATTATTGAACACTACGATATTATTCGTAAGGCAGAAGAACCTGTCGTTATTGCCTCAGGATGGAAGCCTGGTTGGTCAACTGATTATTGTGCTACACTTCTTTGTGAAGACTATGACGTCAAGACAGTTATCAATCTTAGTAACATTCCTCAACTCTACGACCGCGACCCCAACAAATTTTCAGATGCCAAACCAATAAAAGAAATTAGCTGGACAGATTTTCGTAAACTTATTGGTGATGATTGGTCGCCTGGTATGAATGCGCCATTTGATCCGATTGCTGCAAAGAAAGCACAAGAACTTGGCCTGAAAGTTATTATTATGTCTGGCAGCGATGTCGAGAATATGAAAAATTATTTTGAGCATAAGGATTTCTTAGGAACCGTGGTAGAATAAGTATTCTCTCATGCACTTACAATCCCTCACACTTTCTCATTTTCGAAACTATACCAAATCTACTTTTCATTTCACTCACAAGAGGACAGTACTTATTGGTCCAAATGGCATTGGCAAGAGCAATTTTATTGAATCGCTTTTTCTTTTGGCGACTGGCAAAAGTTTTCGGGCGGAAAATGAGAAACAACTGATTCAATTTGAAGAAACTGCTTGTCGAGTCTGGGGAAAGATTATTGATGAAACAGAGCAATCCTTAGAAATTATTTTTGCAGATCAAGGGACGGCTTTTCTTAAAAAGAAATATTTAGTTAATGGTGTGGCAAAACGACGTGTTGATTTTGCAGGAAGGCTAACGGCTGTTCTGTTTACTCCATCGGATCTTGAGTTGGTTTCAGGTCAACCAGGGAACAGAAGACGCTTTCTTGATGACGTTTTAGAACAAGTTGATATGGAATATCGTTTGGCACATACGATCTACACCAAAGCATTACGGCAGAGAAATGCGCTTTTATCGCTGGTGCAAGAAACTGGCAGACGCAATGAAAAAGTATTTGCCTATTGGGATGAACTTCTCATCAAAAATGGTTCGATCCTTACGCAAAAACGTGAAGCGTTTATTAATTTTATCAATGAGAGGCAAAAAGATTTTTTTCCCTGTGTGTTGACATATGATAAAAGTCTTATTTCAGAAGACCGACTCGCGCAGTATAAAACAGCAGAAGTGGGTGCCGGCGTCACGCTTGTTGGTCCACATCGAGATGATGTTCTTATCCAGAGTTTTCATAAAGATTCAAAGATGGACGTGCGCTATTTTGCGTCTCGGGGACAGCAACGATTGGTAACGCTTGAACTCAAACTTGCCCAAATGGCATATCTGGCAGAACAGACACACAAACAACCGATTTTATTGCTTGATGATATTTTTTCAGAGCTTGATAGCAAGAATATTCAAAGGATTCTTGCGTTACTGAGTGACCATCAAGTGATCATAACCACGACCCATAAAGAATTTGTGGCAGATATTGGTCTCACAGACGAAGAGATGATAGAATTAAGTAATTATGGAGAAGTTTGATCTTCAAGAACTAAAAAAATTATATATTCCTCAGCAAGATTCTCACAAGGGACAAAATGGAAAACTTATGGTCATTGGTGGGTCACATCTTTTTCATGCAGCATCGCTGTGGGCATTGACCATTGCTTCACGAATTGTTGACATGGTGTTTTATTCCTCAGTGCCTGAAAACAATCTCCTTGTTGAAGAATTAAAAAAAGATTTTCGAAATGGCATTATTGTCAGACGTGATGATATTGAGGCATATATTGAAGAAGCAGATGCTGTATTGATTGGACCTGGGATGGTACGGACAGAAGTTATAAGTTCTCAATTACAAGTTATAAATTTAGAAGAAATTAATAGGCTAAAAGATGAGGGGGAGCAGAGTTATTATTTGACAAAATATTTGATTGAGAAATATCCTCACAAAAAGTGGATTATTGACGCTGGTGCGTTGCAGATGATGGAGCCGGAGTGGCTGAAGGATTTGTCAGGCAACGCTATCTTAACGCCACATCTTCGGGAGTTTGAGAGAATATTTGGGAAAAGAATCCTGAATCCTGAATCAGGAAGCATGGAAAAAATAATTGGCGAAGTTGCGAAAGAGTATAATACAATAATTTTATTAAAAGGGAAGGA
>DASQPC010000030.1:0-11742 GCA_035644155.1 Candidatus Methylomirabilota bacterium | reverse complement strand
ACTTTGTTTACTGCGATTGCTTCAATGCGATGACTTTTGAGAAATTTGTGGGTTTTGTAGGTTGCATAAAGTTTGTAATGCATGTCATATAACTTTTTAATACTGGGTAATAATTTAACTTTATTACTTCTTTTACCAATTGAAATCAGAGCTGTTTTTTCTGCACGTTGTGCAAGTTTCATAGGCAAAGTATAAAGTTCAATAAAACCAGCTGATGCGTTTTGATTAAGTCCTTCAGATACCATGAATGTAGCAAGTTTTTCTTCAAAGATTGTGTTTGGTGTCTCAAGCGTCATAACTTGCGCAACACCTTTATAAAGTTGTACCATTACTTTCCCCGTAACCTTTTGGTTAACATTATTAATAAACGCATTAAGATCGTTCATGAGAGGTTCGTACCATAATGCTCCGTAGCAGAGATATGCCCATTTTTGATCAATTATTGCCTTGAATTCATTTTCAATTCCTGTGCAGACATAATGTTCTAATTTCTCATGCGCTGTAATAATAATTTCCGCAGCTGGAGCTTCAAAGACATCTCGGATTTTCATCCCAATAATACGATCTTCAATATGCACATTTGTTCCTACGCCATGTTTGGCACCAATTTTATTCAGTTTCATAATAAGCTCTGAGAGTTTCATTTGTTTGCCATTGAGGGCAACAGGAAGACCTTTAACAAATTCCAGTGTTACCATTTCAGATTTATCTGGAGCATTTTCAGGCAGATTATTGACAATCAAAATTTTTTCAAGCGGTGGAATAACTGCTGGGTTTTCTATTTCTCCACCCTCTCCCGATGTGCCCCACATATTGTCATCATATGAATAAGGTTTTTCTTTGGTGTGATTGACAGGAATCCCATGTTTCTTGGCATACTCTAATTCTTCCAATCGTCCCATACTCCATTCCCTGACTGGCGCAATAATTTTGATATCTGGATTAAGAGCAAGTGCTGTTCCTTCAATACGCACCTGATCATTACCTCGTCCTGTACAGCCATGCGCGATTGCATCAGCGCCTTCTTGCGCTGCAATCTTGACAGCCCATTTGGCAAGAAGTGGTCTGCCAATTGGTGTTGCTAAACGATATCGATGTTGGTAATTTGCATTTGCTTTTATGCCTTTTGCGATATATTCGTTTGCAAATTCATCTTTGGCATCAATAACATATGTTTTAACAGCGCCAAGTTTTATTGCTTTTTGTTTGATCTCTTCCAAATCATCGACCTGTTGTCCGATATCAATAGTAAGCGCAATAATTTCTGCTTTGTATTCATCTTGAATCCATTTGAGCATGACTGAGGTATCAAGGCCACCGGAGTATAAAAGAACGACTTTTTTTACTTCTCCTTTTTTGCCTTCGTATGAAGCAACTTTTACGTATTTTTGTTCTTTTTGCATAATTTAGGGGAAAATTACTTAAAAATTATTGTTTTTCTTTAATTTTATTCTTTTTTGTTTCAAAAAGACAGATTTCGTTCATTCTAGATAAATGTGCGGAGGTTGTCAAGAGGTAAGAAATTTCTTGAAAATTTTAGAAAATTCAAGCCATGAGGAAAGAATAATATATTCGTTTTCGCCATGGCTTCCTTCACCTTGAGGTTTTGAAAGAATAACAGGAATATTTTTTTCTGAGAAAAAAGGAGCATCACTTGCAGCATGCTCTTTAATAAAAAGATTATTCTTGTTTTTTGCTTTGATAAGTTGCGCCCATTTTTGGATATAAAGATTGTTTTTGGCTGTTTTGAACGTAGGGAGCAAATCAAAAACTTCAATTTTACTATCAGGAAAAGCTTTTTGTATCTCGTGTACTATTTTTTCTGCCGGTTTGCTGGCAAATCGTATATCAATAAGTAAAGAAGCATATTGAGCAACTTGATTGAGTGCTTCTCCGCCAGTTATCTTTCCAAAATTAAGAGTAACTTCCGATGTATCAGAAGAAGAAGGATACATTGTTTGCAGTTTTGCTCCAATTGCAAACAGTTTGGTTATCGCGTTTTCCCCTATCCAAGGCATAGCGCCATGGGCGGTTTTGCCTGTTACAGTAAGTTTTATATTAAGAATTCCTTTTTCTTCCTCAACTATATGCCAATTGTCGCCTCCATCGGGAAGAAATGCAAGATTGCATGAGTAGCCTTTTTTTTGGAGTAAAAATCCAGCGCCGTTGTTACCTTCAATTTCTTCTTCTGAGGTAAACATGAGCCCAATGGAAGGAAGTTTTTTCTTTTGCTGATAAATTTCTTTAAGAACACAAATATAAGTTGCTATAGCAAATTTCATATCAAAAGCACCACGACCAAAGATACTGTCGCCTTCTTTTTTGAGCGTAAATAATGAATCATGTCCTGGTACTACATCGATGTGAGCAACAAGAAACATTTCAGGATGTTTAGTTTTCTCTGTCGTCAAGACCAACGAGGGTTTTCCATTACTTTCATATTCAGCAATGACAAAAGGATAAAAGGAAAATTGTTCTTTGATGTATGCAAGACATTTTTTTTGCTCAACAAGATTGCCTTCGATAGTTCGAAAACTTACGAGTTTGGTTAGATGCTTAATAAGCTCTTTTTCGTTTATCATTCTCGTTGGTAAATCCTAGCAAAAAATGCTTTTGCTTTTTGAGCTCCCCAGATCTCAGAAATACCAGTAGCAAGAATGTTTTGTGCTACTGCAAGTCCATGGGGACTTATTGCACTCACATCATATTTTCCAAATGCATGTCTGCCAGGGTTGGTTAAGACAAGCATACCGTTTTCTGTTGGTGCCAAGATGTGCCCAAATCGTTTTGAAAATTTTTCAAAAGAAGTAATCTCATGAGGTAATCCTACAAGAGATGAAAGAGCAACAGCATCAGTGCCATACTGTACCAATCCTACTTGCTCAGCCTGTCTGTGAAGATACATATTTGCGCCAGTTCGTGCATTAAAATCCATAAAATGGACAAAATCAGGACCCGCCAGAACATCAAGACATGCGGGCCCAGTATAATTCTCTTTTTGAAGAGCGGGAATCAGTGTCTCTTCTCCAAGCCTGGAAAGCTCTTTTTCAGTTGTTAGATCTTCTAATGGGTATATAACTCCATAATGTGTAAGTGTGTCAGTCTCTGTCTTTTTAACTAATTGTTTATATATCCCTGAGACTTTGCCTTTGTGCGTTACAGGATCTATATATATATGGAGTGAATATTCGCTTGCACTTGGCATAAATAGTTCTGCAACAACGCCATCTTGTTCCATCCAATTTCTAAAGATTCTAAAATGTTCCATTGTTACAGGATTATTTTTTGTGATAATACTTTGTCCCTCTCCTGCTGTACTTATAGAATGTTTAACAATAACAGACGAATGCTCTCTAAGAAACTTTTTTAGATCCTCTTCTGTGGTGAAAACGCCACCAGGAAGTTGTGGTATACCGTTTCTGTCACAAAATCTTCTGAATCCTGTTTTATTTCCTAATTCATCAGATATGTCAAAATTTGCCTCAGGGAAAACTTGAATACCTTCTGTTACAAAACGATCTAGAAGTTGTCGTTCTGTGTTGGTGGGATCGAAGACAGAAAGCGTAAATTGAGCATCTAATTCTTCCTGGCTTTTCTTTATCCTTTGTATTGCTTGAGGATCTGTTAGTAATTTCTCTGACAGTGATGAGCCATTGCCTTTTGGCACGACAACATGTGGAGTATCTATCTTGAGGACATCTTTCCTGTATTTTGCATATGCAGGCTCAAGAGGTGTCGTTAAGCCAATAATGCCTACATTAGGTAGTGCTAATGCTCTTGAATCAAAAGCTTGTTCTTCTGGTGTGTTGAAACCGTAAGGTGAGCCATCTCGTGTAGATTGGCTATGGATAGCAAGTGTTTTATATAATGCTGATTGTTCGATCATAGTATTTATCAATAAAAAACCCGTCATCAAAAACAACATATATTGTTCTCAAGGACGGGATTTCCCGTGGTGCCACCTTTCGAATTAGTTTATCTACTGCGCTAGACGTAGACGCCTACTAGATTAAAGAGATCATACCATATCAGAAATTATGCTGTCAAGAAAAATAATCTGTAGCAGTTAAGAGGTTATCGATAAGCATGGCAACATTAACAGGACCGACGCCTCCAGGTGTTGGCGTAAAATAGGAGGCGATCTTTTGAACGTCTTCTTCATTATAGTCTCCATGCAATTTACCATCTTTGCCTCTGAGGATTCCCACACCGATCAAGATAACGCCTTTTTTCAACATTTCTGGTTTAATCATATTTTCTCGTCCTACTGCGGCGATGATGATATCTGCGTGATTGAGAAGTCCTTGAGGTTTTGGCGTTTTGCTATCAATAATGTGAGGAGTGATGTTGAGGGTTTTTAGATATGTGATGATTGGTCCACCGCCTGTTGGGCCTTTTCCGGTGACGACGATATTTTGAGCTTGTAACCAATTAACAAATCCGGCCGCCATTCTGCCTTTTGTTTTTAGTGCATAAACTTCCTCCAAAATTTTTACTACTGCAAGTGGAAGTGGCAGCGTATAAGGTGAATTAGGATGGAAACCATCTATGTCTTTTTCTGGGTTTGTTAGTAATTCAAGTTTGCCGATATCGATGTGGGTTGGAAGTGGTCGCTGAATGAGAATGCCATGGACAAAAGGATCGTCATTGAGGAGTTTAATTTTTTCTGACAATTCTTCTGTAGTTACTGATTCGTTATAGCGAAGGACAGTGACTTTTGCACCAATTTCTTCTCCGTTTTTTTGTTTTTGTAAAACATATGCCATGGAAGCAGGGTTTTCTCCAACTAAAATGACAACTAAATGAGGAATAATATTTTTTTTCTTTAACTCCCCTACTCTTTTTCGTAGATTAACATATATTTTTTCCGCAATATCTTTTCCTATAAGTTTCATGTACTCATTATACGGTATTAAACGTTTGTTTTTTCAAGACAAGTTGCTGAGGCAACACCATCGCTGGCATTTGAGAAGCGCATGAGTATAACTCCTTGTGTGTCACGAGCAAGTTTTGGTATTTGATTAATTGGGAGTTTGACAATTTGTCCTTTTTTTGAAGTGATAATTACCTCTTCAGAATTAGCTGGAATTACTTGTGCAACTGCGACTTGACCAGTACGAGGTGTCACTTTGGCGACTTTCACTCCTTGTCCTCCTCTGCCTTGGAGTGGAAATTGTTCGACTGGTGTTTTCTTCCCTAAGCCGTTTTCCATAATCGCAAGCAGCTCTGATTTATCATTTTTGCTTACAACGGCCATACCAATTACTTGATCTGTATTGTCAATCTTAATACCCCGTACGCCAGTTGTTGCACGGCCAAGTGGACGGACTGATTGTTCGGAAAATTTAATTGCTTTTCCCCCTTTGGTTACTAATAAAACATCATTTTTTCCGTCGGTAATATTGCTCCATACGAGCTCATCACCTTGATCAAGTTTAATTGCAATCATGCCATTTCTTCTAATATTTTCAAATTCTGAAAGTTTTGTTTTCTTTACTGTACCGTTTCTTGTTGTGAGGAAGATATAGCCGGTTTTAAGACTTTTATTAAGTACAATAAATGATTCTACTTTTTCTCCTGATTCAATGTTTAGTAAATTTACAATGGCTGATCCTTTGCTTGTCCGGCTGCTTTCACTAATTTCGTATGCTCTGAGTTGATATGCTTTTCCTTTATTCGTAAAGAAAATAATGTTGTCATGTGTTTGTGCGGAACGGATATGGAAAATCCCGTCTTCTTCTTTGACATTCATGCCGGTAATCCCCTTGCCACCACGATGTTGGGTGTGGAAACTATTGAGTGATTGGCGTTTGATATAACCTGTGTTTGTTAACGTAATAACTGTTGGTTCATTTGGGATAAGATCTTCTTCTGAGAATTCCCCTACTTTGCTCTTGAATACTTTGGTTCTGCGTGGATCTGCGTATTTTTCTTTGAGTTTTACTAATTCATTTTTGATAACCCCCAATATTTTTTCTGTATGGGAAAGTAAATCTTCCAAGTAGGCAATTGTTTCTTTAATCATTGCAATTTCATCTTCAATTTTTTGCCTTTCAAGTGCTGCAAGGCGGCGAAGTTGCATATCAAGGATTGCGACAGCTTGGAGTTCACTGAGTTTGAATTTTGCAATTAAGTTCTGTTTGGCTTCTTCCTGGTCCTTAGAGGCACGGATTGTTGCGATAACAGCATCAATATGATCAACTGCGATTTTCAGCCCTTCCAAAATATGAAGACGTGCTTTTGCTTGTCTGAGTTCAAATTCTGAGCGTTTGCGAATCACAATGTAGCGATGTTTGATATATTCTTCAAGAATAAGTTTAAGATTGAGTGTCTGTGGCGTCCCATTAACGAGAGCAACCATGTTAACTGGGAAAGTTGTTTGAAGACTGGTATGCTTGAAAAGATTATTCAAAACTTTTTTGGGAGATGCGTCTCTCTTTAGTTCGATATATATATGGAGTCCTCGACGATCTGATTCATCTCGGAGATCTGAGATTCCTTCTATTCTTTTCTCTTTGGCAAGATCAGCGATTTTGGCAATGAGTTGGGCTTTATTGACCTGATATGGAAGTTCTGTTACCATGATTGCTGATTTGCCATTGCCGATTTCTTCAATTTCTGCCTTGCCTCGGATTACAATTTTTCCTCTTCCTGTAATGTATGCACTTTTAATTTCTGTGATGTCATAAATGTTGCCTGCAGTTGGGAAATCCGGACCTTTAATAAATTCTAAAAGTTCATCGATTGTAACTTCATTGGTGAGTGCGACTTTTTGTTCTGCAAGACTTGGAGGTTCTGCTTTTTTATTTTTGCTTTCCGGCAAGGCATTGGCATTTTTGGTTTTGCCAATCATATAGACAATCGCGTCGATTACTTCTCCCAAATTGTGTGGTGGGATTTTTGTGGCCATACCAACTGCGATACCTTCAGATCCCATCAAGAGAAGATTTGGTAATTTTGCTGGAAGGTAGAGAGGTTCATTCTCTGATGCGTCAAAATTTGGAGCAAATTCAACTGTCTCTTTATCAATATCAACCAACATCTCTGCGGTGATTGCGTTCATTTTTGCTTCTGTGTAACGCATGTGGGCTGGTGGATCACCATCAATTGAACCAAAGTTCCCCTGTCCCCAAACCAATGGATAACGCATTGAAAAGTTTTGAGCCAGACGAACAAGAGAATCATAAATTGGCGCGTCACCATGAGGATGATATTTACCCATAACTTCTCCGACGATTTTTGCACTTTTGGTAAATTTTGCAGTATGAGAAAGTCCCATTTCATGCATACCAAAAAGAATGCGGCGATGCACTGGTTTGAGTCCATCGCGGACATCAGGAAGCGCACGAGAAACAATGACAGACATCGCATAGTTTAGATACGATTTCTTCATTTCCTCGGTTATATTTGTTTGTTGTAATTTACCAATATGTGACATAAATTTTGTTATTTGGAGAAGCCTTCTTCTTTGAAGCGATTAATGCACTCGTGGATAATGCGTTTTGCTTCTTTACTATCTCCCCAACCTAGTACTTTTGTAGTTCCTGGTTTTTTAAAATCTTTGTAATGTGCAAAATGGAATTCTATTTTTTGTTTCCATCTTTTTCCAAGATCGTCAAGTGATGAAATACTGTCTCCTGTGTTTCGATCATCCTCTGGAACACAAACAATTTTATAATCCATTTCTCCATCATCTTCAAAATTGAAAATGCCAATCACTTTTGCCTGCACCAATATGCCTGTTGGGATTGGTTCATGACAGACAATGAGGACATCTAATTCATCTCCATCTGTATCTTTTGTTCCAGGGATAAATCCATAATTTACTGGTTTTGGAAAGACTGATGGTTCTGCCCGATCCAGCATAAAGACACCATGTTCTCTGTCATATTCTATTTTGAGGGTTGATCCTTCCGGAATATCAACAATAGCGTTGATGATTCCTTCATCTACATTTCCTGAGGTAAATATTTTATTAAAATCTGGCATAGTCGTTTATATTCTTATTATAACACAAATGTTACTTTTTACTTTAAATATCCAGCTCTGCTGTAATTGCATTCGTTTGGATAAAGTGCTTTCTTGGTGGGACTTCATCGCCCATTAACATCGTAAAGACTGCGTCAGCTTCTTCAAGATCTGAGATTGTGATTTGTTTAAGAATTCGGTTGGCAGGATTCATGGTTGTCTCCCACAATTGTTCTGGATTCATTTCTCCAAGACCCTTGTATCGCTGGACTGAAATATTTGCATTCCCCGTCTTAAGATCTTTGATCGCTTGGTGTCTTTCTTCTTCTGTGTAAGCATAGCGTATCTCTTTACCTCGCTGAACCTTAAAGAGTGGTGGCATAGCGACATAGAGATAACCATTTTTGACAATATCTGGGAGATGACGATAGAAAAATGTTAGGATAAGTGTCTCAATATGTTCTCCATCAACATCGGCATCAGTCATGATAATAATGCGGTGATAACGAAGTTTTTCCATATTGGTTGTGTCCCCTATCCCACTCCCAAGCGCAATAATAAGGTTTTTGATTTCTTCGTGTTCAATCATTTTATCAAGCCGGGCGCGTTCGGTATTGAGAATTTTTCCTCGAAGCGGCAAGATTGCCTGGAATTTTCTATCTCTTCCCTGCTTTGCACTTCCTCCTGCAGAATCTCCCTCAACCAAATAGAGCTCTGAGATTGCAGGATTTTTTTCTTGGCAGTCTGCAAGCTTACCAGGAAGGGTTGATCCTTCAAGTGCGCCTTTTCTGATAACTGCTTCTTTAGCTGCTTTGGCTGCAAGACGGGCTTTGGCGGCAAGATATACTTTTTCAAGAATTCTTTTTCCATCACTTGGATTTTCCTCAAAGTAGGTCTGAAGTGATTCTTTAACAATTGTATTAACAACTGATTGGATTTCTGAATTTCCTAATTTTCCTTTGGTTTGGCCTTCAAATTGGATTTTGTCTTGCGGCATTTTGATAAAGACTACCGCTGTCAGTCCTTCACGCGTGTCATCACCAATAATTGAATCATCTTCTGATTTAAAAGCACCAATCTTCTTGCCATAATCATTAATTGCCCGGGTCAATGCCATACGAAATCCTGTGAGATGTGATCCACCGTTGACTGTATTAATAACGTTGACGTATGATTCGACTGCTTCTGAATAACTTCCGTTATATTGCAGTGCTACTTCGACTTGCACATCACCATCTTGTTTATCAATAGAAATTACTTTGTGGATCTTTTCTTTATTTTCATTCAATTTTTCAACAAGCGAGACAATACCGCCTTCAAAATAATAATTAAGTTCTTTAATTTCTTCTTTACGTCGATCAATAAGGTGGAAGTAAAGTTTTGGAACAAGATATGCTCGTTCACGGATTTGTCTCTTGATAATATCAAAATCAAATTCGATAACTGGAAAGATACTGCTATCAGGGAGAAATGTAACTGTTGTTCCTGTTGTTGGTGGTAAACCATGAAGCACTGCTTCTAATTTGGATGTTTTGACGACTTCAACAGGAGTCTTGGCAATACCCCGTTGATATTCTTGACGATGAATTTTGCCGTCACGTCGTACTTCTACCCATACCCAATCAGATAATGCATTGACAACAGATGCGCCAACACCATGCAATCCTCCTGAAATTTTGTAGGCGCTTCCGCCGAATTTCCCTCCAGCATGTAATTTGGTCATAACCAGTTCAAGTGCAGACGTTTTGTATCCGGGATGCATATCTGTTGGGATACCACGGCCATCATCAACAACAGTTGCTGATCCGTCGGGATTGAGCATAATCCAAACATTCTTCGCAAATCCTGCTAATGCCTCATCAACTGCGTTATCGATAATTTCTCTCAAGGATTCGTGCAGACCAATAATATCTGTCGAGCCAATATACATACCGGGCCTTTTTCTTACCGGCTCCAGACCTTCAAGTACTTGGATTTGTTGTGCAGAATAATCTGAGGATTTCGTATTAGCCATTTAGAGTTCTATTATACATATCTTACAGATAATTTCAACTCTAGTATATGGTGAGGAATTTTTGAATAGTTATTCATTCTAGCAATATTCTAGCAATATTTTACTTTTGTCCATTGCATTTTTGAATTCTCTTTTGTTAATATATTATATAACGATAATGATTACCCGGAATTGGGTACGGAAGGCAGCCTTACTCATCTTTTTCATTATACTCTTTTTTCCTAAGGCTGCTCATGCGGCAATTTTGCGATCCGTTATTACTGGTAATTCTTTTTCGGTACCAACACTTGCTCCTTTGCCTTCTTTCTCTCCCGTTGCTATAGAAAAACAAAATAGCGCAGTACAAATTGTTTCACCTTTTGATAAAAGTGCGGTTGATAAAAAAGCTTCGTTGCCGGTCAGTGTTCATTTTAACGCAGATAAAATTAGTGTAAGCGGTCCAGTGCAACAAACAGGATATGGTGCACCTATTATGGCTGTGGAACTACTGATGAATGGAACTTCCTATGAAACAAAACAGCTGAAACCATCCCTTAAAGAAGGAACAGTAGTCTTTACTGTTTCTTTTTCTTCACTTCCTGTTGATATAAATCAAGCAAATTTTCAAGCACGTATCTATACAATCTATCTTCCTTCAAAGCCTCCTTATTTTCTTCCTACCAATACACCAACTGCTGCTTCAACAATAACAACTGTGTTTTTCCAACAAGTTGTCGGGCCGCAAGGCGCAACGGTGTTGGGTCCTCATGGCGATGGAGATGTTTCAATTATCATTCCTCCGGGGGCATTAGCATTTTCTATTCCTGCATCAATCTCTATGGACATCCAAGCATGGAGTTATGCGATTTCTCCATCAGATGAAAATGCTATTCTTGGAGTTGTCAATGTTGATATTGGTAACAATAAAACAAATTTGCCAATGGATATTTCTATCCCTGCTCCACCGTATGTTACTGATGATGATCAGGTATTAGTAGTGCGAATTATCAAACAAAATGGCGCGGTAAAATATCAGTTAGTTGATCTCGCCCGGCTTATCAACAAACAATTGGTAAGTCAATTTATTGCTCAACCATTTACCTTTCCGCAAATTTTTACTACTGGTGTTTTTGGATTTCTTATTCCCCAACAGAGTGTTGGACAAAATGCTAACGTTGGCTATGTGAAAGGTTTGGTAACTGATGCGAAAGGTTTACCGATACAAGGAGCTGTGGTCACCATCAATACCATGCCAGAGTTTGTTTCTCAAACCAATGCTCAAGGTGAATATGTGATTCCTACACAGATCGGAAGTTTTTCGGTAACAGCAGTTGACCCTGCCACAGGGAATTTTGAGACTTCCTCAGGTGCAGTAGCGCTAAAAGGTGGCGGGACTATTGTTAATCTACAACTATTTCAAGAGAATCTGCCATCAAATACAATGCTAACAAATGGTAGTTTTGAAAATCGAGCAGCTAATTGGGTAAGAAGTGGACAATCGTCTCTATTTTCGTCTCTTGGTCCCCTTCTCCCGCAAGAAGGAACGAAAATGCTTCTTATGACAACTGGTAGCTTATCTGTCGATAAAACGTTTAGTACTTTGCGGCAAAAGTTTGTTTTGCCTGCTAACAGTCAAAAACTTTCTTTCAAATACGATTTTTTAACACGAGAATATCCTCAATATGTTGGTTCAGAATTTAACGACCAATTTGAAGCGAATTTACTTACCCAAAAGGGAGTTATCCCTCTTGCATCGATGGATGTCAATAATCCAAAAGCCA
>DASQPC010000029.1:0-11701 GCA_035644155.1 Candidatus Methylomirabilota bacterium | reverse complement strand
ATTTCTGAAGGAGTATTATCATTCAACGCATCTGCGGTAAAGTATGGCACTTCAGATTCAATACTAAAGGAATCAGGGGCAACATGTTCTTGTAAATAGTCATATGATTTCGCTCCTCCTGTTATAATACGCAACGGATCTTCGCCTCTCGTATGAAAATAGTCATATTTTGCTTGAACAGAGGGTATTTGGTAAATGCCTCGTGCGTAGGTTTCCATCCATGGTACTTCCGCTTTCCCAATAGAGAGTTGAAGCCCTTGATCAGTAACTACTTGCTCCAAGGGTTTGAATAGTTCAGTTCTTTTATGAGAAAGATTAAAATAAGGGTTTTGAAAACAGCAATTATGCAATGAGTAATAAAAATCTGGTTTATTTTTCTTAAATGCTTCCATAAGCGCTTGTGCTTCAGGGGGAGGATTATGGAAGTGTAATGTTTTATAATCTACAGGAAATGCCCATTCTACTTGTTTCTCCTCTGACGGGCGGTAATATCCTAAGGCATATTGCAAAGGATCAAGTCCACCTTTTAACCAAGATTTATTTAACTTCAGACCATCAGGATCGGCATTTTTGATAAAAATGAATGTCGTATCAAGCTTCTCTGTTATCTCCGGGTGTTCACATAAATATCTGCTCAGAAAATCTATTGTTAACGTGCCGACTGGCTCATTTGGATGCGGTGTTCCTACCCACATGACTTTTTTCTTTCCTTTCCCAACTGTCATTAACTCGATAGATCTCCCTTCTGTTGATCTACCAAAATTTTCATCCAAACGGAGAAAACCAGAACTCACTAATGTAGGATAATCTTTTACTAACTGCTTACTACCTGTTTGCAATTCGGAACCAGTTTGAAATTCTTTATATGAAGGAATTGCTGCCAAAATCGGAGCAATCTCTATAGGCCTTGCTCCTGGATGTCTTTCGGCTACCATTTGGGTATTATATATATAAGAAAGGTATTTTTCTATCTATAATTTAATAAAGCATATTAAGCAAAATTTGGTATATAATACATTTGCGGATTTCGAGCGTAGAAGGTTTGAGCATCGTCCACGATCTTCCGTACGAATGACGAAATGGAGAGGTCGCATAGTGGCCTAGTGCAGAGGTTTACTAAACCTCCGTATCGTAAGATACCGCGAGTTCGAATCTCGCCCTCTCCGCCACAAAATACCTTCTTTCTGCTACACTTTTTCTATGTCGCTTCTTGATTTCCTTTTCCCAAAATATTGTATTCAATGCAAATCATTTGGTTCATATCTGTGTCCGTCATGTTTTGCTCGTGTCTCTTTTATCGAGAGAGGGTTTTGTACTGTTTGTCAAAAAGCAGCAATTGGAGGAATGACGCATCCTATTTGCAAAACAAGCGATACGATTGATGGTGTTTTTTCAAGTCTTGTCTATGCTGGTGTGGTCAAGAAATTAATGTATCATTTTAAGTATCCACCATACATTCGCGATCTACAGGATACGCTAATTGAATTTTTTTATGAAGGATTGATTCAAAAAGAAAATTTCTACAGGATAATACAGCAGCAAGCCGTTTTAGTCCCTATTCCACTCCATAAGGCCAAATATAAAAAGCGAGGTTACAATCAAGCGCAGTTATTGGCAGAGGGGTTGGCAAAAAAATTTCCTTTGCGCGTTTTTGATTGTTTAGAACGCGTGAAGAATACACCCACACAAGTTGGTCTTTCGCAAAAAGAGCGGCAAGAAAATATCAAAGACGCTTTCTTTTTGAAAAAAACAGCAAAGGAGATCATTAAAGATTTCAAACAAGTTATTTTGGTTGATGATGTGGTGACATCCGGTTCTACTCTCAGAGAAGCAGCAAAAATTTTGAAAAAGGCAGGAGTAGAAAAGGTCTGGGGAATTACGCTAGCTCATGGGACGTAAAAATGAGAGACGATTAAAAATAATTGTTATGTTCTTCGGATCTTTTAATCCATGGTCTCGCATAAGTTCTCCACCTAAGCGCAATGATTCTTGTAGTCTTGCGAGGACAGGAGAGTTTGGTTCTGCTTTTTTTATGTATGGTATAACATCTGAAGTCTTTTTACGATATTTTTTTATTTTTTCAACGCCTACACGAGGATTATCATGTCTGATAGCAAAGGAAAGATCAGATCCTGCATTATCAAACCGATCAACTCCTTTAATTAGCCACGGGTGAGCTTCTGGATATCTTGCATTTATCTCATTAATATTTTTATAAAACTCCTTTGGCTCAAGCTTGCCTTTCCCTCGGTTCACGCTCAGAGCAGTTGCTAAATCATGAAGGGTTTTTGCTTGTTCAGAGGGATGCTGACCAAGGTTTTGAGGCAATAACATCTCTTGTACTGTTGTATTATGATCTTCGACAGTATCATGGAGGAGATAGCCTGTTATCATAAATGTATTAGTTTCTTTTAGTTGTGCAAGCCGAATTGCTCCACGCAGCAAATGATGTTCATAAGGTGTCTCTTCATCTTTTCGTTTATCATCTTTATGTACCTTCGCTGCAAAAGCTGCGGTATCTTTAACAAGCTCTGCTTCTTCCCAATCTTTGGTTAAAATAGCCAAGGTTTCTCTCAATTGTTCAGTTGTCGCATGATAAAGAAAACCTTCTCCGCAAAACGGTTTGGTACTTAATTGATCTCGAAGTGAGGTATTTGATTTCCAAGGTTTTAATCTCAAGTCAAAGATAGGGCGTTCTATTGGCCGCCGTACAAATTCTGGTCTTTGTGATAGTTCAGAGCTAGCCATAAAAACACAAAAAATCCCACGTCATGATGGGATTTGCAGTCCTATAATAGCACTTTGTGGAGGAAATACAAGTAGCAAGCTAAAAAGTTTGGTGGAGATGTCCGGCAGTGAACCGGAGTCCGAAAAATATTAATTAGAAACATCTACAAGCGTAGCTGATTTTTAAAATGTCACTTTACTTGTATCCAATCAGCAGGAGAAGTAAAGTTAAGGTTAGAAAATTCCAATAAGAACCAAACCAACTTGCTTATTGATAGCCTCACCTGTATTTATGCTCAGACAATCCCAGTGAGGGAAGATCATATGAACAGGTCATTGCCTTAACGCTTAAGCAGCGTAAGCAAATGCTCTTTGAGGAGCAAATGCTGTTGGGGCATTGAACCCTCCATCAATTGCCCTGAGGGCAAATTGACGGACTCGATGCATAGTGTCAGCATCTATTTTTTGATCTGTTTAACGGCTAGTATCAAAGCCGGCTTGCAGTTTTTAAAGAACAGATCTCGTCGAATCAAGTCATCCCCTTTAATAAATAGTAGTTATTATTTATTAAAGCGAATATTGATTTTTTTAATGTACGTTTTTCAGTGCTTGCTCAATATCTCTTTTGATGGTTTCTTCTTTGAGCACTTTACGCTTATCAGCCTTCTTTTTCGATTTAGCTAAGGCTAATTCCACCTTAATACGGTGACGACTAGTATACAGCGAAATAGGCACGATTGTCAAGTTTTGGCCATCCATTTTTGAACGTAAAGCGATAATTTCAGCCTTGTGCAGGAGAAGCTTTCGGGTACGTGTAGGATTGTAATTATCAGGTCGTGCATATTCGTAGGGGAAAATTTTTGAATTGAACAGATATGCCTCGCTGCCAACAATTTTTACAAAGCTTCCACTTAAATCAGCATGACCAAGCCGCACGGCTTTCACCTCAGAACCTAAGAGGTTAATACCTGCTTCAAAATTTTCAAGAATTTGTGCATCAAAATATGCTTTACGATTGGTGATTTTCATAGTTTAGCTGGGCTCACTATGATCCTGCGGTAAGCTCAGGATCATACACACATGATACTTCAAAGGGGAAGAAATGTAAAACCACAACCTATCAACAGCAGGCAAACCTCTCTATAATAGAGAAATGACAAAACGGAAAAGCATACTGGTTTTGTTACTAATTATTGGGAGTTTCTTCTATTTTTGGCTGCAAGCAGCTCTTTTTCTTGATCCTGATTATGGATGGCATCTTCGTATGGGGCAGCTTATTCTCAAAAGTGGTGTTCCTCATACAGATCCCTTTTCTTATACCATGCCAAGTTATCCGTCTGTTGATCATGAGTGGCTCACTGATGTCTTTATTGCAGAATTGCTTCCTCTTATTGGGTATAACGGGCTGGCAGCGCTATTTGCTCTTCTTGCAGTCAGTGCCTTGTTGTTGCAGGTTCGTATGCTTCCGACATCTGTTCGTCAATTTGTTGGTATTCCTTTGTTGCTAACAGTAGGGACATTGGCTTTCGTTGTTGGTATTAGACCGCAGTTTATAACGCTTTTCTTTTTTTCTCTTTTGTTTACTCTTGTGCGAAATGATGTGTTCTTCAAAAGATGGTGGTATGTTTTGCCTTTAATTTTTCTTTTTTGGGCAAATATGCATGGAGGATTTGCTATCGGTATTGCGATATTGCTGATTGCATCACTGTTTTGGTATTACAAAAGGAAAATTTCTTTACCTTTTATGGTTATTGTACTTTTGCTATGTATTGGTATTACAGGGATGACACCATACGGCTTTAGGATGTGGTGGGAGGTTTTTATGACGATGACAGATACGCATCTGCATACATCTATACAAGAATGGATGCCGGCATTTATGCTCCTTCGCTATTCATTTTGGCTTTTTGTTGTCCTCTCTCTCATATTTGTCATCAAGTATCGGAAAATCTTTCTCTTTTTTGATTTATTATTGTATTTTGTTTTTTTCTGTGCAGCAATGCTTAGCATAAGAAATATCTCTTTATGGCTTATTGTGGCTCTGTCTCTTACAACACAAGGGATAGCATTTTTTTATAAAGAGATTAGTGCTATACCGCAGGGTGTCGTTCGTTTCTCTCGATTTTTTCAAATATTCTTTGTTGTAGTTTGTCTTTTTATTCTGCCGGATTTTTTTCAGATTTTTTATGGATTAGGCTTGTTTGGTGGGGTGGCAAAATATCCTGATAACGCTATACATTATTTACATCATCATCTGCCAAAAGGCCAACTTTTCTCAACATATGATTGGGGAGGGTATCTGATATGGAAATTACCTGAGAAGAAGGTTTTTATTGATGGACGAATGCCTAGCTGGCGATGGCAAGCAAATCTCCCTGGAGAAAGTAATTATGCTTTTTCAGATTACAATAATTTTCTTCAAGGTAAATTTCCATTTGAAAAGATGACAGAAAAATATCATATTACTGCGCTACTCTTACCTCGTAGCAATCCAGATAAGAAGTCTACGCTGCTTGATCGATTTGATCAAGTAAGTAAGCGTATATTTCATGTTTCAGATAAGGAAACGAGGAATATCTTGCCTGAGGAAATAAAAAAATCAGGGTGGGTTATGGTGTATAAAGATCCTACAGCAGTTATCTATGTGAAACCTCGCTAGAGAGTTATTTCCCAAATTTTACCGTTTGCTAAGAAGAGAATCTTTTTATCTTGCTCCAGCACTTCAAAATCTTTTGCTTTGTTAAGGATGCTGGCTGCATATTTGGTTTGGAAAGAGCCATCTTTTGCCAATTTTACAATGCTGCTAGTACCAGGGTCAAGAATATAGACATTGGTACTGTCAATATCAGTAAAGATTTTTGTCGGATTTGCAAAAGGTGTTGTGAGACCTTTTATTGAAAATGCATCTTCTTCACCTCGGGTATATTTTTTGATACTGCCATCTTGAAACAGAACCCATATGGAACTGTCAATGGCCATACTGATTGCTTTGGAAAGATCAGGCGTTGTTTTCAAATAAGAACTTTTACTAAACCCACCTGATGAGCCAACATATTTTAAGATGCCATTTTTTTGATCAAGAATGTAGAGATTGCCTTGATAAGGGACAATACTGACTGCCTTTGACCACTCGTTATTATTTTGTAACAGTGTTTTTTTCTTACCATTGGCTTTTGTGATTGCGAGCGCTTCTTTATTGGTCAGATAGTAGACGGTATCTGCATCTTGACTAAATCCCTGTCCATCAGTGGTGGCTTGTTCAAGAGAGAGGAGGTCATTTTTGGGGCTTTCGACTTCTTTAACAGATGTTGTGTCGCTGTTAGTGCCAATTTCAGTTGCAACTTTTTGCAAAAGATCGGCAATTTGGTTTGCCTCAGTTGATCCTTTGGGAAATTTATTTTGGCTATTTTTAAGAAGATTTTCGGCTTTAACAAAATCATTATGGCTCAGAGACGGATTAAGGCTCCCCAGAGCTTTTGCTTCATCGTAACTTTTTTGAGCTGGTGTATAGATTGATTGAAAAAGGGCTGCTGTTTGGGTCTGTTTTTGTTTTTTAAGACTTAAAAAGATACTGCTGCCCAAAAGCACAAAAATAATGATAACAATACTCAAAAAAAGTTTTTTTGTATGAGTTAAGTGGAGAAATTGGGTGTTGGTAGAGGGAAGCTTTGGTACATGCAATTTTGCAAAGAGCGATGAAAAGTTGGGCAGAAAAGCCTTTTGCGATTTTTCTTCTGAAGGTAAATCTGTCTCTTCAGCTGCTTCTGCAAGCGTTGGCTCTTTATTTACTGGTTGATGATGCGTTGTCACACCGTGATAAACAATAATAATTGCTGCTTGGTCACCATCAGCCTTTGCATGCATATGGACAGAAAGCGCTTCTGCAATATCATTTGGTAGCGCAAGCTGTAAGCCTTCTGCAATTTGTTCATCAGGAACATTTTTGGCAAATTGTTCAGTCTCAAGAATAAGTGTGTCACTGTTATGGAGATAACCTGATGCTGTTTTGACATACTCACCATCATCATTGTTATTTTCAAGTAAGAGCCCAAGCTTTTCTCCTCGTTTCAAAACAGCTTTCCCTTTGCCAACTAAAAAAAGGTAGAGAATAGCATCTTTAAAGTAGGCAACGCAAAATGTGAGGGTTATGCCTGAGGGAATATGTTTGGTGCTTTTTTTGATTGCATCACTAATTGTTGTCAGATTTTTATCTTCTAGGGTAAAAAATTCTGCTTCTAGATTATTGAAGAGTTCTTTGCCAAGTGTTTGGAGAGAAGGAGGATTTTCTTCTGTTGTTATTTTAAGGGAAAGACAGGCAAAAAGATTGCCTGCGTTATAAACTTGAGACCAGCTGCTATCAGTTGGTGTTGCTGTTAATTTGGCGTATGCCAAGCTAGGTTTTGGCGAATACAAATGTTCTCCGGGCATTAGTTATACTATAACAATGGTAACAATAAAAAGCGAGAGGACAATGAAAAAATAAATAATAGCAACTAGTTGTAAAAATGCTCCTCCACTATTTGCCGGAAGAAAAAGAATCTTGTTAAATGAACGGATTTTTGTTGCCAACATAAACGTAAAAATCGCATATAATCCAACAAGAATGAGAAAAGCTACTTTAATAAAAAGCCTGATATTATTAAAATTTTGTATAAAGGCAAGGGGATCAAAAGGCATTAGTCGTGACCTCCTATCAGGGCGCTTAAGATATTAACTACTTCTGCAGGGCGGGGTGTTTGTTCAAAGGTGAGAGTTTCTCCTGATGCTTCAACCACTAAGCTAACATCACCATAGTCAAAAAATGATTGAAAAAATCCACGTTGGAAATAGCGAACGTCTTTCAGGTCTTGTGCTCTTGCGGTTGCAACGCTGACATAGGAAATATTATAAAAATCGATATCAACGGCCCGTGCTTCAGTAACAATGCCAATATCATAAAACCACGTAACAAAATTGGCGAAAACAAAACCTGCAATAATCACATAATAAAAAATTGCCAGAATCGTGAGTACAGTTAGTGGGACAAAGGCAAAAGAAATATTTAAGGGTTGAAAAACAAAAGGAAGAAAGAAGGGGAGAATAATAAGAATTATCGTTGAAAATATCCAAGGGACATTCGTAATAAAATCTCTGCGGATAAAGAGAAGAATATGTTCATCATCTCGTTGTTCGGCAAGGGATACTCCATCAGGATCTCGGACAAATGTCGAAAGAAAACTAACCTTATGATGTGCTGTGGCTTGTTTTGTCACAGGCTGTGGCTTAGGTGTTTGCGCTGTTGGATTAATTGCTTCGTCTGTAAAAATATCAGGCATAGTAGCGTCTCTTAGATTATACCTTATTTATGTTCGATATTAAAAAAAGCAAAGCCATCTTGTGGAATTCGGAGGTATCCTGGTGCTCGCAAATTAAATGCTTTTTGGAAGTCACTTCCGCTCATTGTAATACCATTGATGGTGACTGTATTTGTTGATCCGTTGCCTTGCGAAACAGTGACACTATCTGCTGAACTAATACCGCCATAATTGCTCGCAATGGAACGCAACTCATCTTGCGAGTATGGATTGCCTGGCCAGCAGCTTGTTGTGACTGGTGTAATTCTGCTTGTTTCAGATGAAGAGCCTTTTGTTAAGACAAGATATGCATTCACAATATCAGCCATGTCAGTCGGGCTGAGCCATGGGCTGCTTCTTCCACAGGTGTTGCCACTATTACTGTAACCTTGTCGATACCATGCTTTGTAAAACCACGGAGATCCGGCAATTTTTTCATAAGCGCGGCTGGAGAAATCCGATCCACCATTGCCGTCAGTTGTATCCCAGCCAGAAGTTGTGAGATAACCGCCAGCTGTTGAAGAGAAGTATGTCGTAACCCCATCAATAATTTGTCCTTTTGTACTATCAACTGCTTGTTTCCATGCGTCGGGAGGATTGGCGGCTTTGGAAGGAGAGTACACTTGACAGCCTTCGTCTGCACAGATTTGTTGGCCTTGTTGTTTGTATCGATAGGCGTAAGATCTTGCGGCAACGGCTTGTGCTTTAAGTGCTTCAGTTGGGAAGTTAGAAGGCATTTCGGCAATACCATAGAGGTACGTTGTCTCAAAATCAATTGAGCCACTTCCTGCAACCTGAATTTGTCCACCAGTATCAACTGTTGAAACATCTTTGCCATAATATGCTTTCAGGATTGCGTGGTAATCTTGTCCAGAATTAGCTCGTCCAAAGGCACCATACTGACTCATTCCTTTGCGATGAGTATACGCGCCAAAGGAAAAGAGTGCGAAGTAACCACTTGGTGCTGAAGCGCGAAAGCCAGCGATTGAGGCATTATAATCATCTGCCAAATCGCTATCACCAACCGTTGCGGTAAAGCCTCCACCTCTGGCATTTAAAATAGATTGCTGTTCTGAGCTAAGTGCTGCAATTTGCCCAGTGAGATTTTGTTGATAGGCAAGAGCGCCTTTAACAACTTGATCAAGTTTTTGGCTTTGCTCATCAAGATTTGCTTTTGCAGTGACCAGCCACGTTTTTTCCTGTTCAAGTTTCGCTTTCTTATTTTCTAAATCAGTAATAGAAAGAGCAATGTTGGTAATAATTGCTTTATCTTGTTCGGTCTTTGCATGTTGATAGGCAAGCGTTTGGGTCATCTCAGATGCATCTGCTGCGGAGAGGAAGATAAGCAGTGGTGTATTGTAGTAGCTTTTAACATAAAAATCTCTGATTGTTTGAGAAATAATTTGTTCTTTTTCTGCTAACTGCTTATAACCGCGATCAATTTCTTTTTGTTTCACGACGGTATCTGCTTCAATACCGGTCACTTGATTTTTGATATCAGTGATTTGCTTTTGCATACTATCAAGTTGTGACTGAAGTGGTTTGGTAGCAGCAACTGATTTATTCAAGGCATCGTTAAGGTCGGCGAGTTGCTTGTTGATATTGTCCAGGTTACCGGAGGAGACATCAATGGTTTGAGAAAAGGCAAGTGGCGCGCACAGACCAAGCACCATAATAACTAAAAAGAAACAAAAGCGAAGAAAAACCACTACCATTTGCCTGGGCATGCTCTTATTATAGCAAGTGTGCTTTATATTTCCAAACGCATGAAAATATGCTAGTATCAAAAAGAAATGGAAGATACTCCTGCCCAAGAATCTGCATATTCTGTAGAAAAATCTTCACGCAAACCAGGTCTTATTGCTGTCTTTTTCTTCATTTTGCTATTGATTATTATAAGCCTTATTGCGCTCTATTTTATCGGAGTAAGAAGTAAAAATTCCCTGTTTGCTCCCCAAACTCCATCTCCAACCCAAACTCCAACAGCAATGCCGACTCCAACCCCATTGCCTCTTGAAAGAAGTACCTTGCAAATTGCTATTCTTAATGGAAGCGGTGTACCAGGAACAGCCAAAAGCATATCTTCATATTTAAGTAGTTTGGGGTATACTATTAAAGTTGTTGGCAATGCAGATCGTTTTGATTATCGCAATATTACCGTAAAAGTGAAGAAAGAGCAGCGTGCGTATTTACCTTTATTGCAAAAAGATCTGAGCAGAAAATTTTCAAGCGTTTCAGCAAGTGTCAGTGATGATGCATCAGCAGATGCAGATGTGATTGTTGGTCGGTAATGATATGAAAGTATTTTTGGGTAGTGATCATGTTGGGCTTCAAATAAAAGAAAAGGTAAAGACATTTCTGATAGGAAAAGGCTTTACTGTTGAAGACTGTGGTGCTTATACGTTTGATAAGGATGATGACTATCCAGATTTTGTTGGTAAAGCAGCAGAAGGTGTTTCACATGATCCTGCAAGTTTTGGGATAGTTTTTGGTGGCTCAGGACAAGGAGAGGCGATTGTTGCCAATAAATATAAAAATGTCCGCTGCTCACTTTTTTATGCTCCTTGTATCCCAACTCAGGCAATTGATGTAACAGGCAAAGTGAGTGTTGATCGGTTTGAAATGTTGCGGTTAACGCGTGTCCATAACGATGCAAATGTTTTGTCGCTTGGTGTCCGATTTTTGCAAGAAGAAGAACTGATGCAGGCTATTACCGTATTTCTTGAAACTCCTTTCAACAAAGAAGAACGGCACGCCCGACGGATTGAAAAAATAACAAAAATAGAAGAAGACGTCATGAAATAAGTTATGTATAAAATAATTCCATCTCCTGGCACAGACAATAAAGAGTGGTCAGATATTGAAAAGAAAATAGAACTTGTCCGACCATTTGCCAAAACGATTCATATTGATGTTATCGATGGTGATTTTGCTCCTAACACCACTTTTGCAGATCCATTGCCTTTTGCCAAATATACAAAAGATATGCTCTTTGAAGTCCATTTTATGGTGAGAGAACCAATCAAGCATTTACAATTTTGGGCAGATGCGGGCTTTAGGCGTTTTATTGGACAAGTTGAAAAAATGTCAGACCAAGAAGAGTTTGTTGCACGAGCACAATTACTTGGAGAAGTGGTATTGGCTCTGGATAAACAAACCCCAGTTGACGGCATTCATGTTCCGCTTGATGATTTGGATGGGTTACTCGTTATGACAATTCAGGCAGGATTTTCAGGACAAAAATTTGAAGAAGCATTGCTTGAGAAAGTAAAGACACTTCGATCGCGAACGGAATTACCAATTGAAGTTGATGGGGGAATGAATGATGAGACGATTCTGGTTGCATCTGCTGCTGGCGCAACACGTTTTGTGGCGACAAGTTTCCTTTTCAATCTTGAGACGCCTGAAAAACAATATCATTTACTGCAAAAACAACTTGAGTTGTTGCAAAAATAACTACTTTTTCTTCACAAAGCGAACGAGGTTAAGAATTATTTTCTCAATAAAAATGAGAGCGATAAAAAAAGCAAAGAGTATTCGTAGAAAAAATCGTAGCATAACGATACGGCGATTATACACAAAGTCGTTTAACTTTTACTACCAAGCAAGATAAGAGAGATGAGGGAGAAGATAACGACAAG
>DASQPC010000028.1:0-10396 GCA_035644155.1 Candidatus Methylomirabilota bacterium | reverse complement strand
TGCGTTTTGATAGTGGTGTTTTGCTTGATGATATCAAGGTAACAACGGGTACCAATATGCAGTTTCTTTCAAGCCCATTGGCAGGAATTACGGTGAAGAATCTGCCGATTAACGCAATTTTTGATCATAATAATATCGCAGATGATTCAACAGAACCGTTCCAACCGAATGGTGTCGCTGTTGCCTATACTGGAGAAAAAGGCCAAGGGTCTGTTTCTGGAACTGCACCGTGTTTACCAAATAGTAATAAAACGAATAATGTTCCTCAAAATTTTCAGATTAACGGGCATTACCTTGCTGCTGGTAATCCTAAAAATCTTTTGTGTTATGACGGTCATGATGGCATTGATTTTGAAGCAAAAGGGAATGTCTATGCTGATGCAGAAGGAATAGCGACATTAAATTGGGAGGTCAATTCTTATCATACGATTATCATTACACATCCAAATGGTTATCGATCAATGTATCTCCATATGAACACTTCTCCGTTAAAAAATGTCCAAGGGGAAAATGTAGGCACATTTACTGTCAAAAAAGGAGATCTTCTTGGAACTGCTGGTGGATTTGGGCCTGGGTGTTTTGATGTAGTGCAAAAAATATATGTTGGGTGTAATACCGCTTTTCCGGTGCATCTTCATTTGGGCGTTCTCAATCCTCAGGGGCAACGTGTTGATCCATATGGCTGGACAGGAAGTGGACAAGATCCAATGAGTCAAAGCGTCAAAAATATCAATCTTTGGTTGGATTAGTAGGAAAATCAAATGCGGGAGGTGTTTCTACATTCTTCCAAAGCCTTGATCTTTCAGATTGATTCAGACGAGAGGCAAAGATTTAAATACTTGTTTTTCTTTTTTATCCTGATTATTATAAAAATGGTTGAGTTTTTTATGGAATTGTTTTTAAAAAGGTTTTCAAAAACGCAACTTCTTATCGGATTCACAAGTGTTGTGAGTGTCGTGCTTCTTATTGGTGGTGTATTTATTTCCCAAACAATACAAACAAAAAGTCAGGTACGAGTTCTCTCTTCTGAAAAAGAGCAATTAACGAGTAACCTTACGATAACACAAAAGTCCTATCAGGCGTTGAAGAACCAAGATCAATACAAAATTAATCAACAACTGAAAAAAGATGTCGATAAAACGCATACAGAATATACAGATAGTATTAGCTCCTATGAAAAAATCATGGATTTGAGAGTGCAAAAACAAAAGACAGATGATTTAGAAAAACTCTACGCGTCAATTGTCAAAAATCTTTCAGACCTTCACTATGCAACAGCAGAAAGTATCCTTGCCGATCTTGATGGGAAAATTAAAAAAATAAACGATGATCTTGCCGCCGCCGCGGCACAAAGCGCTGGAGGATCAGGTGGGCCTCCTCCGCCAGTCAATAATACGCCCCCAAGTGGTGGGTATAGCTTCCAGTCAGTGCAAACAGATGGTGGCACCTTTTCTGTTGCTATTATTTCTGCCGACATTGGATCAACGCGTGTGATTGTTGATACAGCATCAGATGGTGATTGTCATGATAATTGTCCTGTTTTGTCTTTGGGTGATTATGTTGGAAGAAGTGGAGCGTTTGCTGGGATTAATGGGACATATTTCTGTCCTGCAGATTATCCAAGTTGTGCTGGGAAGACAAATTCGTTTGATTTATTAGTTATGAATAAAAATAAAAAATATTTTAATTCAGATAACAATGTCTATAGCAATAATCCAGCGTTTATTTTTGGTAGTGGTTTTGTGCGGGTTGTCGGCCGGGCGCTTGAATGGGGGCGAGATACAGGTGTTGATGCTGTTATTTCTAACTATCCTCTTCTAGTTGCTGGTGGCACTATTGTCTACTCAGATAACCCTGATCCAAAATTTAATAGCAAAGGTCCGCGAGGATTTGTTGCCCACAAGGGTAATACTGTTTTTATTGGTGATGTATACAATGCGACCATGGGTGACTCAGCCAAAGTTATGAAAGCGCTTGGCATGGATGATGCAATGAATCTGGATGAAGGTGGATCAACTGCGCTCTGGTATGGAGGCTACAAAGCAGGACCTGGAAGAAATATCCCCAATGCATTGTTGTTTGTGAGGAGATAACCCTAACGAGATTCTTGAATAACTGTTGCTCCTTCTGTGCCGCATGCTTTTATTGTTACAATATTATTGGTATCAACTGAGATGGTGTATTGTGTCTGAGAGGCGCTTCCGGTTTTGGGATCTTGCGGAATCGTCTTAAGATATTTTACTAAAGAAGAAGTAAAATCAACACAGGAAGTTGGGATAATGCTGCAAGATGCATTAGTAAGATTACAGCCACTAAGTCCCGTGCCTATTTGTGTTTCAGCCATTCCTGTCGTTACTCCTGAGGGGAATTGGCCTTTATTATCATTTACATATTGAAGAACTGCTGTCAAAAAATTATCGACATCTGTTCTTCTTCTTGTATCTCGCGCGTCTTTTAATCGCTGTACAGGATTTACAGCAACAAAAACTACAACGGCAAGTGTTGTTACAATAGTAATGACAATGAGAAGCTCAATCAAAGTAAATCCTTTTGCTCTTTTTGTATGCATGTAGAAATCCATAGATATTTTTATCATACTACTCTTTTATTACTACTTGCAATTTTTGTTTTATAGTGAAAATATAGAAGAGGAGGAAATTTCTTTTAAAAGCAGTTTCTCTATAATATAATCTATGAAATATAAATCGTGGCGTTTTGTTACTTTTTTACTTTGCACCCTACTTATTAATATTTTCTTACTCATTTTGATTACGCTCAATATAGATAGTATAAGAACAAATGGGCAGTGGGTAAACCATACGAATGAAGTTAAATTGGAGCTTAGTGATACACTCAATGCTCTTCTTAACGCAGAGACAGGACAACGCGGTTATATTCTTACGGGAGATGAGAAGTTTCTTGATCCTTATACAAAAGCAACTCCGACAATTCAGGATCATCTTCAGCGGATTTCTTTATTAACAAGCAATAGTCCAAGTCAAAAACTCTATCTTGACGATCTCAAAACTATGGCTGCGCAGCGGCTTGAATTGCTAAAAAACGGGATTGCTGTTCGTGATACACAGGGTTATCCTGCTGTTGCAAATTTTATAAGGTCGAAAAATGGGAGACAAACAATGGATGCATTAAGAACAGTTGTTGCAGAAATGAATCAATATGAAACCATACAGTATACAATACAACAACGTACAGCAGAGGATAGTGTCGATAGATTATATCTTATTGGATTTTTGGCAATATTTACTAATTGTCTTTTTATTCTCTTTGGCTTAGTTATATTTCATAAAAAACCTTCTTCTGGGAAATAAAAAGTAAATAAGGCTCTTAAGGCTCAAAAAATTTTTTGTCTTTTAGTTTTTCTGGCAAAAAGGAAAGCTTCTCTTTGGGTCCAACGTGTTTGTCTGACCATTCATAATTTTTGCCATAGCCGAGATTTTTCATCAATTTTGTTGGCGCATTTCGTAAATGCAGCGGGATTTGTTCATTAGGAAATTCATAGACTGCTTGTTTGGCAAGACCTAGCGCATTTGGAACAGCGCGGGATTTCTTCGCACTCGCCAGATAAATCGTCACATGCGCCAAAATAAGTTGAGATTCAGGCATACCAATTTTGTTTACCGCTTCAAATGCTTCATTGGCTTGAATAAGCGCTCCTCGATCTGCTATCCCAATATCTTCTGATGCAAAAATAATCATTCTTCTCGCAATAAATTTGGGATCCTCGCCATTTTCAAGCATGCGCACCAAGTAATACAAAGACGCATCAACATCAGATCCACGCATCGATTTGATAAAGGCACTGATAATATTGTAATGTTCGTCTGCTTTTTTGTCATAGAGTCCCGCCGATCTGGTTTGGAAAATTTCTTTAACAGTTTCAGGTGTAATTTTTTTCTCTTTGTAAGTTGTTGCCATAATTTCTAAAGCATTGAGCATTATGCGAGCATCTCCTCCTGAGAGCCGCATTAAAAGATCTTTGGCGTCATCAGTAATACTTTTTTTGTACTTCCCTACTCCTCTCTCTTGATCAGTTAATGCCCGATCAATGATTTTTTCTAGATCTTCCTTTTCTAAACTTTTTAATACAAAAATCCGGCAGCGTGATAGTAAAGCGCTAATCACTTCAAACGATGGATTCTCAGTCGTTGCGCCAATGAGTGTTATCAGTCCACTTTCAACGTAAGGTAAGAGCGCATCTTGCTGTGCTTTGTTCCAGCGGTGGATTTCGTCAATAAAAAGAATTGTTTTATTTTTTTTCTTTTGATCTTCTTCTGCAAGTTTAATAATTTTTTGTAAATCTGCTTTGCCTGTTTCAACTGCTGAGAGATGGTGAAATGTCGCGTTACTTGCTTTGGCAAGAAGATATGCAAGTGTTGTTTTGCCACTTCCCGGAGGGCCCCAAAAAATCATTGAAGAGATAGTCTGTGTCTCAATCATTTTTTGAAGAATTTTATTTTTGCCAACCAAATGTCCTTGACCAAAAAATTCTTTAAGTGTCTGCGGCCGTAGTCGATACGCGAGGTTCATGAAGGTATTGTAGCACAGAGTTTGTTAGTTGGTTTTTTCTTAAGGAGGTTTACTGTAAAGGTACGGTATCAGAAATTGCTTCTTGATCTGGAAATTCATTTCGTAATCTTTCTCCATCTGCTTTTTCCATTTGCCATCCGAGCGCTCCGAGATTTTCTCTAAGATGATCAAGACTTTTTGTTTTAGAAATTGTGACAATATTGTTTTGCGCGATTAACCAATTAATTGCAATTTGTGCCGATGTTTTGTGATATTTTTTTGCCATTTCTTTTATGATAGGCGCAGAAAGTATCATGCCTTTTTGTAATGGTCGATACGCAGTAAAGAGCATGTCGTTTTCCTGACAATATTGTAATATGCCTTTTCGTTCTGATTCTCTATATTTTAGATTGAAATGCTGTTGTGCTGTGACAATTTTGTTTTTTGCAAACGATTGTGCTTCTTGTATTTCTTCAACAGTATAATTGCTGACCCCAATATGTTTGACAAGGCCTTCTGACACAAGGGTATCAAGCGCACGCATTGTATCTTTAATCGGGACATTTGGTTGATTAAAGCGATGCGTCAGGTAGAGATCAAGGTAGGTAGTCTGTAATCGTCTCAGGCTTTGCCTTGCTGAAGTGATAACATCATCGTAGCTTAGGTGATTGCTATAGACTTTTGAAGCAAGGAAAAGCTTTTTTCTTTCATAGTCTTTGATTGCTTTACCAACAAGGATTTCACAATAGCCATCTGCATATACCTCGGCAGTGTCGATATGAGTAATTCCTTCTTCAATTGCATTTTTGATTGCTTGCATATCTTCATTGTCATTGTTCTGTGGGTTGTGCTCTTTCGTGCCTCCAATTTCCCACGTTCCAAGACCATAGACAGGCATTTCAAAACCATTTTTTAATTTTTTTGTTGAGATAGTCATTGTCTAGAGTATATCAGGTAGAGTTAAAATTTAAAAAGAGATTGCAAGGAAGGTCTCCTCAAGAGCAAATCTTGTATTGGTATTTGTAGTTTTTAAGAGTTGGTAAAGTTTTAAAAATGTATTGATAAGCAAAAAATAAGCTTTCTCTTCAGGTTGCGCAAGCATTTTTTCTCGCAGAAAAATAATCAATTTGGTTAACCATAAAAGCGCTTTTTCTTTCTCTTTTGCAAGAAGCTCTGCTTTTTTTAGTTGCTCGCCTATCCCCCATTCAGAGAGGTTATTTATAAATATTTCATACTCTGTTTTTTCTTTTTCTGATAACTGAAATGCTGTTTCTTCCAATTCTATGATAAAACAGCGTGAGAGAATTGTCGGCAGTAATGCTTCTTTTGATGCTGTTGAGAGTATTATAATAGTATGCTCTGGAGGTTCTTCAAGGATTTTCAGCAGCGCGTTTTGTGCCTCTATAGTCAAAAGCTGTGCGTCTTCCACGATGATGGCTTTCGTTTGACTTTTGATTGGTTTGAGGAAAACTTTTTTTTGCATCTGTTTGATATCCTCAATGCCAATACTTTGCGTATTTTGTTTAACTGTCGTTTCCAAAGCGATTATCGTTTGATCGAAAGAGTTGATCTTCCGTTCTTCACAAAGCAATCTAATACGTTCAGTTCTTTTTTTTTGCTCTTTTGAAATAACTACAAAACTTGTCATAGCTTACATTATATTATACTATTAAACTAATGCCCGATGTACCATCATCATCTTTGCCGTCGAATCAACAACTCAGTCCGGCTATAGATCTTACAGCTGCGCCTACGGAAGTAAAGACGGTTATTGACATTTTGTATGGAGAACAACTGCTTACAAAAGAACAGTATGAGGATGTAAAAGTAAAAAGTGTCACGCAGGGGCAATCACCTGTTGCTGTTTTGCAAGTAATGCATATTGTTGATGATGATAAAATTGCCAGAGCACAGGCACAGCTTCTTGGTATTCCTTATATTTCTCTTTCAGCAATTTCTTTTTCACCCCAAGCTCTTGGTTTTCTTCCTCGTAGTGTTGTTGATCGATTTTCACTTATTCCTTTTCTTTATGATGATAAAACGAAAACTCTCTCTATTGCGATGTCTAATCCAGTTGATATTGATGCACTTGCTTTTGTCAGACAGAAAACAGGTCTTATCATCAAAGCTTTCGCTGCTTCCCCTACCGATGTCAAAAACGCGATCAATCAACAATATCGTCAAGAATTAGTCGGAGAGGTTGGCGAAGCGATTAAAGAAAACGAAGAGATGTCTCAAAAGAAAACAGTTGATAGCACACAGATAGCTCAAATTATTCAAGAAGCTCCAATTGCCAAGATTGTCTCAACAATTCTTGAGTATGCTGTTAATAGTCGTGCATCAGATGTGCATATTGAACCAGAGGAAGATCGAGTACGAGTACGTTATCGTATTGATGGTATTTTATATGACAAGTTGAGTCTTCCGCGGAATGTGCAGGATTCACTAAATTCTCGTATTAAAATTCTTGCGGAACTTAAAATTGATGAACATCGTATTCCTCAAGATGGAAGATTTAATTTCAAAGTAGGCCAAAATGAAGTTGATCTTCGTGTCTCAACAATCCCAACAGTGAAAGGAGAAAAAATCGTTTTACGTTTGCTTCGCAAAAGTGGTGGTATCCCAACACTGCAAGATTTGGGAATGAATGGAACTGCTTTAAAAAGTTTGGAGAATGCGATTCTTCGTCCACACGGAGTTATTCTTGTTTGTGGACCGACGGGAAGTGGCAAGACAACAACGCTTTATGCAGTTCTTTCCCGACTCAATACGACACGAGTCAATATCGCTTCTTTGGAAGATCCGGTTGAATATGAAATTGCGGGAGTCAATCAAGTACAAATCAATCCTGCTGTTGGGTTAACATTCTCTTCAGGACTTCGCGCATTTCTTAGGCAAGATCCAAATATTATTTTAGTTGGAGAAATTCGTGATAAAGAAACAACAGATCTATCGGTTCAGGCTGCTCTTACTGGACATCTCGTGTTTTCAACGCTGCATACCTCAGATGCTGCTGGAGCGCTCCCCCGGTTGATTGATTTAGGAGCAGAACCATTTCTTCTTGCCTCAACGGTTAACGCAATTGTTGGGCAGCGCATTGTGCGAAGAATTTGTCCTCATTGCAAACAAACTTATGTCCCTCCCCAACCTCTTATTGCAGAAATAAAGCAAGCATTAGGCAAGCTGTATATTGCAAAAAATGATATGAATCTTTTTCGTGGGAAAGGATGTAGTGAATGTGGTAACTTGGGTTATTTAGGACGAATTGGTATCTATGAAGTTTTGTATGTCTCAGAAAAGATAGCGCGTCTTATTTTGGAACGGGCAGATAGTGTTACGATTGCGAAAGAAGCATTTACTGAGGGGATGATCACGATGAAACAAGATGGGTACTTGAAAGTACTCGCCGGAGAGACGACAATAGAAGAAGTACTGCGCGTGGCACAGGAATAAAAAGACTATGGATATCAAAGAATTACTTGCATTAACAATTAAAAATAAGGCTTCTGATTTACATTTATTGGTAGGATTGCCGCCAACATTTCGTATTGATGGATTGCTTCGTGGGCTAGGGACGTATCCTGCACTTCGACCTGAAGATGTCGAAAGCATGGTTTATTCTCTTCTTACTCCTGAACAGAAAGAACTTTTGCTCGCCAACAAAGAACTTGATTTTTCTTTCGGATATGGTCAGGGTCCATCAGGCGAAGAAGGACGATTTCGTATCAATGCATATTTTCAAAAAGGATATATGTCTGCAGCGCTTCGTTTTCTGGCACCAAGTGTGCGAACGATTGAGGAACTTAATCTTCCAAAAATTTGTCACGAATTTGCACAACTCAAACAAGGGTTTATTTTAGTGACTGGTCCATCAGGTCACGGCAAATCAAGTACACTTGCGGCAATTTTAAATGAAATCAATCTCAATAAAGCTTTTCACATTTTGACAATTGAGGATCCAATCGAATATGTGTATCCCAAAGGCAACAGTATTATTTCCCAAAGAGAGATGGGTATTGATACGCATTCCTGGAATCTTGCACTGCGGTCTGCGCTTCGTGAAGATCCTGATGTTGTTTTGATTGGTGAAATGCGTGACCCTGATACAATGCAGGCAGCAATTACACTTGCTGAAACAGGACATTTAGTATTTTCAACATTACATACAAATTCTGCGGCACAAAGTATTGATAGAATTGTTGACGCGTTTTCTGCTGATCAACGTGTTCAGATTAGAATCCAGTTGGCTGCTGCGTTAAAAGGTATTATTTCCCAACGGCTCTTACCTCGAATTGGCGGAGGTCGCATACCAGCGGTTGAAATCCTTTTAAGTACTCCGGCTGTCGCAAGTAATATCCGCGATGGCAAATCTCATTTGATTGATTCTGTGATTCAAACATCAAAAGATACTGGGATGATGACAATTGATGATTCACTTTCAGAACTTGTCCGTAACGGTCTTGTAACCATTAATGATGCCAAGGCATATTCTCTGCGAGAAGGCGAATTGTTACGGCTTGTTGGCTAGGTATGAAGCTTTATTATCGTGCTGTTACGCAAAATGGGAAATCAATCCAAGGATTTATTGAGTCAAAAGATATACGCGAAGCTGCTCGCTATCTGAGAAAGCATCAATTAATCCCAATTCAAATTAGTCCTCCGGATCAGATCGGCATGGGCCGCTTTCTGCATATTCTTAAAAGATATTCAAGTAAAGATATCATCTTTTTTACACGACAACTTTCGTCGATGTTGAGTTCAGGATTAACGCTGATGCAAGCACTTGTTATCTTACGAGATCAAATGAAAAGTTCTGGCATGTCAGAAACGCTTGAGAGTATTGTTGTTGATGTCGAAAATGGGAAATCATTGTCTTCAGCCATTGAAAAGTATACAAATGTTTTTTCGCCTATTTATATTGCTTTACTTCGTACTGGTGAAGCATCTGGGCTTTTGGATAAGGTCATGCTTAGACTTGCTGATAATTTAGAAAAACAACAAAAATTGCGAGATACCATACAAAGCGCTCTTCTCTACCCGATCATTGTTATTATCATGATGGTTGTTGTGACAATTATTATGATGATTTTTGTTATACCACAGTTGAGTACGCTTTATGGCAGTCTTAATGTTTCTCTTCCTTTACAAACACGTATTGTTGTTGGACTTTCTATTTTTACAACACAGTTCTGGCCGGCTGCTTTGGCGCTTGGTGTTTTCGTTATTTATGGTGTACGGGTGTGGTATAAAAGCAAATCAGGACGCAGCTTTTTTGATAAATATATTTTGAAAGTTCCAGTTTTTGGGACATTGCTTTCGCAAAGTATGATGACAGAATTTTGTCGAACGTTTGGTTTGTTAATCAGTTCAGGATCTTTAGTTGTGGAATCACTTCTTAAAAGTGCAGATGTTGTGGGCAATGTTCATTATAAAGAAGCAATCAATGTTGTTGCCAAGCGAGTGGAAAAAGGAGTTACGGTGAGTGATGCGCTTAATGCAAGTCCATTTTTTCCTCCCTATCTTGTCCAGATGGCAAAAATTGGTGAACAGACAGGTAAACTTGATGATTCTCTTTTAAAATCGTCAGAGTTTTATGAAAAACAAGTTGAGCAAACTGTAAAAACATTAACAACATTGATGGAGCCTTTGATTATGGTACTTTTAGCGTTGGGGGTTGGTTTTCTTATTTTTGCAGTTATTACACCTATTTACGGTCTTCTTTCTTCAATACAATAGTTTAATTTGCAACGTCTCCAAGAAGTTTTTGGACATGCATGAGAAGATCTTTTGGTGTCAAATCAGCTTTTACCAAGTAAGAAGTAACACCTTTTGTCTTTGCGATTTTAATAAGTGGATCAAGACCTAAGTT
>DASQPC010000027.1:0-7013 GCA_035644155.1 Candidatus Methylomirabilota bacterium | reverse complement strand
GCTAGATTGGGAGATGCGATTGAAAGAGACAGTATTGATCTGAAGCGGTTGGGTAGGAGATAGGGTAGGTATGAGTGTTGGCGTTTTGGTCAGTGTCGGGATCACTGTTGGCGTGGTGGTGGTTGGTGCGGCTGTGGCTGTCGGAAATGGTGCGGCAGTTGGCGTAAGGGTTGGTGTAGGCGTGATGAGTGACTCATCGAATTGATAGATTTGGGTTGGTGTTTGGTCAGAAAGAGTAACGTAGGGATTGTTCATTTTTCCTTTCACGCTGAAATCTACAGGATTTGTCTCTGTGTCGTTATCATTGATTCTGAGTTTAAAGGTAACTGTCTGGTTTATCATTCCTGCTGGGAGGTTTGGTATCGTCCAAGTGATAGTGTGATTGAGGGGATCAATGACAGGCGAGGTGTTACCATAGGCATTTGTTGCGCTGCCTGAAACGTAGTCAAGAATGACTGCGTTATTTTGTCCTATTGCTGCGTACCAATCAGCAACAAGGGTAGTCTGGGTAGTAATTTCTGCGGAAGGTTTTGCACCATAGGTGATTTTATAGGTCAGGGTTGTATATTCAGGAAATGTTGTTTGGGTATCTTCTGCTGTAACGCCAAACTGAAAATCAGAACCGACTGGAGGAACAGTTGCTGAAACACCGAAGTTTCCGACTTGGGCAAAAAGGGGAGAGAGGTGGGTTGCGAAAAGTATTCCTATGAGAAGAACGGTAAGAAGGGAGGAGGTGATTTTTGTTTTTGGAAACAAATGCATAGCTTCTTTAGCATACAAAATATTAGGTGATTGTTAAATACGTAAAAGCTTTTGACATTCCTCAGAGATTTGCTATATTATAAGTAATGGGATCACTAGAAAAAGCAATAAAGTACGGTACAGAAAAAGCTAAGAAAAGAGTTTGGAAGTTAACTGGAGAGAGTAAAACATTTCAAAACAATCCCGAAGATTGGTGGAAAAGCCTTGGAGATGTAAATAGGCCAGTTATTGGTACTTTGGGAGATTGGACAGAGCGTGTCCAAGAAAGGCGTGGCGAGAGAGCAGTTCGTCTTAGCAGTTTCCGAGGAGAGGTTCCTCAAAGTCCCAAGGGTACTGCATCAAATACGGTTTTTGAGAAGCAAGTTCCCAAAAACGGAAAATAATTTTTTACTTCACCGTCACCACTAATCGTTCCTGCAAATTATTTTTATCCCACACAACAAATTGTCCTTTTTTATCCATTCGCGTCTGAACCGCTTCTAAGTAACCATATCCTCGAGGTGTTGTGAGGAGGGGATTATTGGAGGCAAGAGACATTAAGCTTTCTTTATTAGTATTGGTGATTTGGATATAGCGGGAGAAGCGGACAGTAATGTTGTGTCTTGAGAAATGCGTGCTATCGAAATCGACTTTTGTCACAAGTGGATCAGGTGCTGCTTGTTGGTTTGTTGGGATAGGTTTGGGAAGAGCAATTTGTGAGACATCACTGATGCCATTTGCAAGAAAGTCAGGAAACAGAAGTGCATGAGTCAGAAAACCAGCACCAAAAACAACAAGAACGAGTATCAAAAGTTTAACCTTCATTTATTTTTCAAACAATGCCTTGCCGGCTTTTTTGAAGCGCTTTCGCATGAGGAAGAGAAGCAACAGAACGATCAAGATGCCTCCAACGATTCTGGTTGGAAAAACAAAAAATGTCGTTGTGGCATTGATACTTTGAGTTTGCGAACCATAATACATCAGTGCTGTTGCAGTATAGCTACCTATCAAGAAGCGTTTATTGAGTGAGGATGTTACGACCCGTTCGGCTTGTGGAAAAACATTGACACCTGGGACAACAATATCAGCCACTTTTTTGCCAAACATATCCGTGACGTTAATTAGGCCGTAGGTTTTGACATAGATATTGCCGTTATTAGCGAAGGTGAGTTTGAAAGGTACGGGTCCAAATTCAGAGTAATTTGGGGTGCTAAAATCTTTGAGGGTAAGCTTTTCAGTAACTGGGCCTGAGACTCTGACCAGAAAAAGTGAAGCAATTTCTTCTGAAAGTGATGCACCATTACCTTTAGTTACTTTATCTGGTTGGATGCCAAAAACAAACGAACCAAAATGTCCACCAGCTGCATTTTGTGGAACAGTGATTGTGGCGGTGATTTCTTTTTCTTCCCCTGGGCCAAGTTGAAAGGTGCTGGAAGACACTTTTGCCCATGAAGCAATGCTGTACGGACTATTTGCTATTAACTCAATTTGTCCTTCGTTTCCTTTGGCAGTAAAATCTTCAACATGTACTTGTATTGGTAAGGTGCTATTTCCACGATTTCGAAGTTTTGCTTTAATGACGGTTGTTTTGCCAGGATCAACAGTTACTTCTTGCGAAGGAGGAGAAACTTCAAGTCCCTGTCCTGCACTTTGAGCAGTGACAAAAGAACGGAATAAAATAAACGCTGTTACTAAGATAACAAATCCACTAATTAAGGTAAATAATCTATAGTTTTTCATCAGGATCAAGAGAATTAAGAAGCAAGCGGTTTTATTAACACATCTGCCTTGATTCTTGATTCATAATTCTTTTTAGTACGTTGGTGTGGCAACGAGAACGACTGTGCCGGTATAAGTTCCAGCTGGTTGTATCGTGTTGACTGCTACTTCCCAACCGACTCGAGTTACTTGGCTACTTACTCCTCCTGCGCTACAGACAACTTCTTGACCATTTGTCGTTGATCCTGCCCATTTATTCCCTGAGAATCTGCTGGCTGTTCCTGTACAAAGGGAAGTGCTTTCTGTGGTGTAGCCAAAGAAACCGGTATTGGTGTTGGCTGTTGCTCCATTTGGCGCGCTCCATGTTGCTGGACTGGCATTAGTACCGGTGAATGGATCAATATTGTTTGTTGCGCCTGAAACAAGTGGAGGAAAACCTGTTTGGGAAGTTGCGGAGTGAGATGCGATAATTGTGTACCCCATGCCTGCGTTAGTACTAACGGTCAAGTCATGTGCGCCAATTGCTGGAGTGCCGGCAGTCAATGTCCCAAATGGAATTGCTGTTGCTGTTGTCGTGACGGTTGTTGTTGCACTGTTAACGCTCCCGCCATTTGAGACACCTGCAACACTGAAGCTAAAGTTTGGATCAACAGTTGCGGAAACAGCGATAGATGTGGTGTCCAAAACTGCAAATGCGGCTGCTGTTGTGCCATCAATGACTGTTGTTCCGGTGTCTGAGTAGGTGGTTGTCCTTGTGTAATAGGTGGTATTGATGGTTGAAGGATTGGTCACGCCGGTAAAGTTAAGAAACATTCCTTGAGTTGATTGGCTCGCTGGGGTGGTAACGACCACTCGAAATGCATTACCTGTTGGGGCACTAACTGTTCTTCCTGTTCCTGCGATGTTATCACTTGCAAGCGTTGGCGTTCCAGAAGAAAATCCAGATGGTGCAGTACAGGTACCTGATGCCGTCGTACAGACTTGAATATCAATTTGTTTAATCGCTGTCGTTGCTGATGTTGTCCATACATAGCTATAGGTAACTCCAGCTGCTGTTGCTTGGGAATTATTGATCTGTACTTTATAACCACTCAAAGTCCCAGCATGGGCTTGGCCGACATACAGATTGACAAGAGGTGGTAATGCCAAAACGAAAACGAGCAAAAATGAAATAATAATTCTTGCGTACATAAAATTATAATAGTAGAGTTTTAATGTTTGTGTCAAGAGACAATTATAAATCTTTCTCTAAATGTTAAATTGTGTTATCCAAAAAGTGCTTTCAGTGCGTTTTTAAGTTGTTTTCTTTTTGTGATAATGCCTCCGAGAAGAAGCAGTATAAAAAAGATAAAAAGCGTTTTCATAAAAGGAAAAACAACAAGATATCGTTCTTCTTTAATCACATTCCCATTGCCGCTTGAGAGCGTGAGGTGTACTTTATAAATATTGGGAAAGTTGTTTTCTAGCTGGATGATTTGTTCCCAGCGGCGAATCTTGCCTTGAAAAACCAATTTATCTTCAAGTGTACTAACCTGAGATATTTGCTGAGAGAAAGAGAGAAGAGGCGTGATAGTAAGGATTGGTTTGGCAGTAAGATAATGAAGTGAAATATTTTTAACTCGAAGCAAGAGAGGAAATTGATTTGTTTGATGCAATAAACCAGTTGAAAAGGAGACTATTTCGGCATTTTTTGCTTTTGGATCGAGAACCCCAATACTACCAAGAAGCAAAATACCTACTTTGGGAATAACATATGTTACGTTTTGTTGTGGGGTAGAGATTACCGGTTCAAAAAACAGCATGCCATAGTAGCCGCCAAGTGGTATTGCTTGTGGTGTCTTGATGGTCAAAAAAATTTTCTTCTTTTCTTTGGGGCCAAGAATGACTGTTGTTTCATTGAGAGTAATCCAAGAGAGGAGGGGATTGGTACGAGTTTCTGGAAAGACATAGCCGCCTTCTTCTCCTGTCGTTTCAAAATCATTGAGGTTTGTCTGCAAAGGAAGTGGATTAGTGGTTAGGTTTTCTATGGTTACTGTTTCAGTAGTAGTTTTGTTGGGTGAGAGGGGAATGGTAATGATGATTGGTGAGACGCGAAAAATCTGAGAAGCAGATGTGTCTGCCAATGTGTGCGTTGGTAAAAACAGACTAAAGAGTATAAAGATGATAACTAAAAAAGTATATTTTTTTATGTTAATAACTTGGTACTACTATATATAGTACAGACGTTGTGTATTTTGCTGCTTTTTGGCTGCTGCTTGTTGTGACTCGGTAGGTGATCGTAAATTGCTCATTTGCAATTGCTGTCAGTACTGGTCCTGGGTGATCTGCGACAGGATCGCCAGGAGAAGAAGTCGTAAATCCAGCGTATTTGGGTCCGCCATTGGTAAAGCGGTCTGGCGTGCCACCAGTGATATTATTATCATTGGTCGTATAACCAAATCCGGTTCCTGACCATACTGTTGGTGTTGAGTTTGGACTTATGTAGTCAGCAATCGTTGTCGCTCCGGCTGTGAGTGCTGCTGTCTCACGAGCATTTACGACATAACCATTATATGCGTTGGTGGAGGTAGTAATCGTTGTCGTTTTACTACTATCTGTATAGGCATTGCTGGCATTAAGATTAGTAAAGGTAAGTGTTGAGGAGTCAATACTAAATGTTAATGATGGGTCAGATGTCGCAATTCCGCTTGATGCTGGTCCCCATTCTGTTTCGGTAAAATTGCCTTGTCGGGCTTTAGCTCGGACATAATAGGTCGTATTTCTGGCAAGCCCGGTGATAGAGACACCACTTGCGCTTCCCCAAAGAGTGTCTGTTTGAAAATCAGTTGTTGCGAGTGTTGGACCAATGGTGAAATCGTTTTTGACATAATTGCTATTTGTTGCAAATGTTGGGTCAGTACTGATTTGCACAGCATAGGTCGCATCAGTTGGATTACTTCCTGTATTGATAACAATTTTTAATCTATCATAGTTGGTTGAAGGATTGCTAAGGGTCGGAGCAAGGGGAAGATTTGTTTTCATCATATAGGTGAGGCCAATTCCTGCTTTAAAATTGGTTGAAGAAGGTCTGCCGAATTCAATTTGTCCGGCAATGCCATTGAGTTTGAAATTGGTTGAGGTGCTATTGGTTGTTCCACCAGCGCCAAAACTGTATTCTTGAAGTTTAAAATTTGTACTTGCCGGAAGGGCAGCGAAGGTGGCGAAATCAAAAATCAAAGATAAAATCTCAAAGATAGAAATGAAGAATAAAAAATGTAAAATTTTCCTTCTATATTTTTGCTTTTTACTTTTTAATTTTTGATCTTTTGTCATAGTGGCAGATAGAATGATTGTAACCCAAAAAGCGCAGGTAAGTATTTAAAAGTACAAATTTGCGGGACGCTGCGTTTGTTACAGAGTATTGCCGTCACTGCATTAGTAAATGTAAGATCTGCTGATTGACTGCTTGTAATAAGACGAAGCGCTCTTTTGATATCCGATTCTTCAGGGTAGAGGAGATTGATATTGCTTAGTTCAATTGCCCGCAAAAAATCTTTGGCAACTGAAGGACTGATTGCATTTGAGAGTTCACTGTAGACATCGTTAATTGTTACGATAGTTGTATACAGTTGATAGGAATTTTGAGCAAAGTAACGAAATTGCGCCGCTGCATGTAAATGTTTGGGATGGGCGCGATCTATAAAACTGATGAAACCATCAGTTGCGATATATACTTTTTTACTTATCATATTTTTAACTCAACTTTAATCTTGCTGCCCTTCCTTGTAGTCGCAAGAAAGGGTCTTCGGTCGTAAACTGTTTGGCTGCGATTTTTTTATATGTTCTAAAAGCGTTTTTTTCGACAGTTGGATTATCAACTTCTTTATGAAAATTTTCCAATTCATTCTCCATAATTCGGATATTGCCACCCAGTTTTACTGCTTTTAGTTTTTTCTCTTTTATATATCGTCTGATAGTCAACGGATGGACTTTAAGAATGAATGCGACCTGTTTAACACTGAGTAGATTATTCATAATTTAATTTTTTATTCGTATGTAATTGATAACAATAGTATGCAATTTTATGCAAAATTTGTCAATATTTGACGAAGCTCAGGCATAGGGTTGATACTTAATAAGCCTATTAATATAAGTATGAAAACAAAATTAACTATTAAAATTTTCTTTTTAGGAAGTATTATTTTTCTGACACTTTTTGTTCCAACTACACATGCTGCTAGTGGCATTAACAAACAAATTAATTTTCAAGGAAAGCTTGTTGACAGTAACGGTCTCAATGTTTCTGATAGCACGTATTCTGTTGTCTTCACGTTGTATGACGCAGCAAGTGGTGGCAATACGCTTTGGACTGAAACGCAAAATGTCACCACAAGTGGAGGAATTTTTCAAGTTGCTTTGGGGTCGACAACAACACTTGGGCTAAGTGCAGTCAATTTTAACAGCAACACGATATATCTGGGGATCAAAGTCGGTTCAGATGCTGAAATGACACCGCGTATTCAATTTGCCGCCGTGCCCTATGCGTTTAACGCTGACAAGCTTGATGGTGTCGT